>JAPLNA010000254.1 GCA_026693065.1 Planctomycetota bacterium | reverse complement strand
TCAACATCGCCCGGCAAACCAACCGCCACCGCCCCAATCGCATCGAACCCCGGCTGGTCAAGCGTCAGAAGCGAGCGTTTGGATTCCTAAAAGTACCCCGTGCAAAAGCCCGACTGATCGCTTAACCTCGGGCCATTGTATGCTGTCCCCAGATTCTGTCCCCAGATTCGGCATGGCACAGATTGCGCACCGGCGCTGGAACGGACACAGACATGCTCTTGCTAAAGCACGAGACAGCCGAAATGTGGATTCGGGCCAATAAGGGACTCGAGTACGAGCGTGCCCATTGGTGGGCTAACACACGGTGGAACTGGCAGAATGCTGTTGAAGGAGAATGACGGTGACATCCTCCCCGTATCCTGTGACGGCGACCCTGAAGGTCGCGATCGAAAAGCTTTTCGACAATCCTCTGCAAGCCTATAGGGCGTTAGGTGTAGAGAAACCATTATCAAGCGACTGGTATGACAAGGGCGAGTTACCTGCTTCTTTTCATGAACGTGCGGCGATTTACCGGGCGAAGCTTGAAGAGTATCTGCTTCAGATCGCGGAGGAATCCGCTGAATACGAGAACCCTGAAGAGACGCGGCGTCTGCGTGCCGAGGCGATTGGGATTCTTGTCGCCATGCGAGGACTCGTGACGTATCTCCCCGAAAGCCTGGCGAACGCCAAGTGAAGCCTTACCGTTCAGTTTGCCATCGATCCGGAAGCAATTCAACCAAGCGGTTGGCGGGATGGGCGGCGATCCATGCGCGTCCGGCGAAGCACAGGGTGCCAGAGCCCTGCTGAATGCGAGAACTTGGCAAGATTACGAACAGGGGATCCGCGCGATGTACGGGGACGCTGCGTTTGGTGCTCGTCAGTTCAGGACAGTGATCGACGGGCGCGTGGTCGAAGGTGTGGCTGATGGTGTTACTCAGATGGGAGGCCGGGCTGTTGCAGTCGAGGCCAAGTTTGCGGAGAATTGGAGGACGTCGATTCGGAATCCGGAAAGTGCGATTGGGCAAGCCGCCTTTGCTCAGGCGGAGCAACTGCGAATGCTGGAGCAGGCACGGACTTATTCGCAGGCCTTCGATGAGGTCATCTATCACTCAAACAGCACGAGGTTGATCCAACACTACTCAGGTGTGTTCGCCGAAAACGGACTCACGAATGTCAGGTTCATCTATACGCCGTAAGGAGCATGAGAATGAACAGGCCGCTTCCTGGAACCATCGCGATCGAAGGCAGAGAGTTCCTCTATGTGGAGTACCAAGATGCTGCCCAATTCCGGAAGTGCTTCTTCCACATCCCCTGTGATCCCCTGCCGAGGGAAGGCGGAATCATCAACGAGGAAGTCACCGTTACGCTTGCACAAGAGATCCAACTTCACGGGGTGTCATACAAGGGTGACATTGAGGGGTGGCGGCGGTGCCTGTTGGGCTGGTGTAGAAAGTCGGGGCTTATCTGGGGCAAGGTCGTGGGTGACAGCATTGCGCTTTCAAACGGCGAAACCAAGTGGCTTCGGGACTGCAAGATTGAGATTCGATGAGAAGGTTCACTCTAACCGGCATGGAGTGGAGTCCACCGCCCCGGCAGGAACTCGGACAGGCGGTTGGCGGGGTGGGCGGCGAGGCGGGTCAGGATGTCGCGAAGGTAGTCGAAGGGATTGATGTCATGACGCTCGCACGTGGCGATGAGGCTGAAGAGGATCGCGGCGGCCGTGGGGTGAGGTGTTGATGGCCCAGATGCGGGAGTGTAGGGCGTCCCGAAGGACCCGCCTGCGGCGGGCAGGTCGGGACGAGACCAGGAGAGCAGTAGAGCAGGTGAGCAGTAGAGGAAGCCCGGGGAAAGTTGGCGAGGTGGTGGAAATATCACCGATCCAGTGATGTATTCTAGCGTCAACCCATGGCGAGACAAGGCGTTAAGGGTGTGTGGGGCGGGGTTCCGAGTTCTCCGAGTGCGCAGACGGAAAAATTCTGAGAATAATTCGGGGCGTTGTAGCCAAAGGGGTTAGGCCACCGACGGTGGCAAAGGGGTGGGAAAAAGGTTGTGGATTTACCATGTATTATGAATGGCAGGATGCGCGCCGCGGAGCGGCGGCTCCCAGAGAGCAGATGGTAAAAAGGTGAAAGGAGACCGGGATTCGGCGTTTGGGTACTACTCACGATTCACGACTCACGACCCGCCTTCGGCGGGCAACGATACTGAACTCCCGTCCCAGGGTTCGGGCGTAGACGCGAGGCCAACGAGGCCGCCGGCGATAACAAACCACCCGGCGGCGAAAAACGGGGATGTCTCGTGGCGGGAGCCAAGGCTTAAGGTATGCCTTCAAGCCTACCCGCCCGGGCCCGTGTTGGCTGAGCGAGGTTGCACCGATGGGATGGTACCCCGGGGACGGCTGGGCGTTCGTAGAGGAAGGCCCTTCCGTTTCGAGGGCGCTCCGGGCCGGACCTTGGGCCCGAGGTCAACAGCGACCCGTCGTCGAGGCTTGACGAGGGGAAGGATGGCTCTTTGACAACCGAATAGGGTTCTTTCCGGGCCAGGGGCCCGCGCCAGGGTTTCTGCCAGAAGGTTCTGCCGCACCCGTCGCCCGGGCCGCGGCTGGAACGGCCGGGGCGGGTGTGGTACGATCAGCCGCGTGACGACCTTCGGGCCATGGTTAAGCGGAATGGCGAGAGGACAACTCATGATGACGATTGCCCTGGCGGGATTCTTTGTGGCGGTGATGGTTCTGTGTGTTTCTGCCGCCGGGGCGGCCGGGGGCGAGTTGTACGTCTCGCCCGCCGGCGACGACGCCGGGCCGGGGACGAAGGAACGCCCGCTCCGCTCGCTGGCCGGGGCCCGGGACGCCGTGCGGGCGATGAAGGCTAAGACCCCCGGGCCCGTCCGGGTATGGTTTGCGGGCGGGACGTATCCGATCAGCCAGACCGTGGTGTTCGGCCTGGCGGACTCCGCCGCCGCGGGGAGCACGATCACGTATTCGGCCATTCCGGGTGAGAGGCCGGTGTTCTCGGGCGGGGTGAAGATCGGCGGGTGGCACAAGTGCACGGAAGACCTGCCCGGGCTGCCGATCGTGGCGCAGGGGCACGTGTGGGCGGCTCCGCTGCCGGCGGGGGTACGGCGGTTCAACAGTCTTTTCCAGGGCCTGGGGCGGCTGCCCCGGGCGGAGGCGCCGGGCTTCACTCCGCCGCCCCGCCCCGACGCCGCGGCCGACCCGGACCGCGACTACTACGAAATCGCCTTCCCGCCTACCGCGATGGGCCACTACCGCAACCTGGCGGACGTGGAAGTGTCGGTCATCCCCTGGGCGCCCTGGTCGATGAACGTCCTGCCGTTGGAGTCCGTGGACGAAGCCCGCCGCGTCGCGCGCGTGGCGGTGCGGGCGTCGTACCCGCTCACCCGCCCGATGTTCGGGAAGTTCTTCTTCGGCAGCGTATTCGTCGAGAACGTCTTCGAGGGCCTCACCGGGCCCGGCCGGTGGGTGTTGGACTCCCGGGCCGGGAGGATCTATCTCTGGCCCGCCCTGGCCGCCGCGCCCACCGACGAGGTCATCGCCCCGCAGCTGACGGAGCTGATCCGGATCGAGGGCCGCATCGACGCCGACGGTCCGGCCGACGTGCCGGTGAAGGGGCTCGTCTTCCGCGGGCTGACGTTCGCCCACGCCGACCGCTACGTCTGGAGCAAGGACCACCAGGGGCTGGGCCTGCAGCACGACTGGGAGATGTACGACGCCCCGACGGCGATGGTGCGCCTTCGCGGGGCGGAGGACTGCCGGATCGAGGGCTGCCGCTTCACGGCCTCGGCCGCCAGCGCCGTCCGCATGGACCTGCACTGCCGCCGCAACGCCGTGCGGAGCTCGCTGATCGAGCACGTGGGCGGGGTGGGTGTGCTGCTGGCGGGGTACGGGCCCGGGGCCAAGGACGTCAACGGCTTCAACGAGGTGGTGGGCAACCACATTCACCACGTGGGCGAGAGCCTCTGGCACAGCGCGGCGGTGTTCGCCTGGCAGAGCGGCGACAACCGCATCGCGGGCAACCTCATCCACAACACCCCCTACACCGCGATCGTCGTCAGCGGGCGGATCGGCTACGACCGCCCGGGCAAGGGCGAGTGCTCGCGGACGGTGCGATGGAAGGACCTTGACGCGGCCTACGGCAAGGACGCCGACGTGGCCGCCCTGCCCTGGGACCGCCGCGAACCGTTGCTGCACGCACGGCGGAATATCGTCGAGGACAACGAAATCCGCGACGTGATGGAAGTCATCGAGGACGGCGACGGCATCTACGTATCCGGGGCCGGGCGCGGGAATGTCATCCGCCGGAATTACATCCACCACTGCACCAGCATTCACATGGCCGAGGGCATTCGCTGCGACGATGACCAGCACGACACGGTGGTCGACAGCAACATTCTGTTTCGCATCGGCGGGCTGGCCACGTGCATCGCGATCAAGGGGGTCACGCAGGTGACCAACAACATCATGGCCTGCCCGACGGCGACGCCCTACTGCGGGCTGCTGTCGCTGGAGCACGTGCCCATCGACGGCTCGGTGATCCAGCGGAATATCTTCCTGACGACCCGCAAGGACTGCCGCGCCGTCCGCCAGGGCAAGACGATCTACAACACGCTGGCCTGGCTGAAGGACACGCGGGCGGACAGCAACCTGTACTTCAACACCGCCGACCCGGAGTGGGGCCCGGCCCATCTGACGGCCGAGCGGGCCCACGGCATCGAGGGCGCGAGCCTCGCGGCCGACCCGGAGTTCCTCGACGTCGAGCAGGGCGACTTCCGCCTCAAGCCGACCTCGCCGGCGCTGAAGCTCGGGTTCGTGCCGATCGACATGAGTCGGATCGGCCTGAAGAACAAGGTCGGCCCGCCGGCCATCGAGCCGTGAACGCCCTCAGGGCGCCACGACCACCTTGCCCTTGCCTTCGATCCACTTCTCCGTCGCGGCCGTGTACGTGCCCGCGGGCTTGGCGACCTTGTTGACCGTGAGGGCCTTGACGGTCAGCGCGCCCGCGTGGCCGTCGGGGCTGTCGGTTCTGACGGCGGTATCGGCGGCCATCACCAGGGCGGCGGCCGTCTCGGTGCAGCCGTTGAGGCTCAGGTACGCCCCGCCGCTGTTGCCGGCGTTGATCAGCGTGATGGTGGCGGTGTCCTTGATCTGATTGCTCTTGAGCCAGTGGAGGCAGTCGTTGAAGCCCTGCCCGCCCACGACCACGTCGCCGCTGATGGCGTCGGTGCCGTCGGGCTTCTCCAGTTGCACGCGGCCCTTGGCGGCGAGGAATTTGCCCGTGGCCGTGTTGGGCTTGGGCCCGCACAGTTGCAGCGGCATGTCCTTGAGGTTGTTGCGGGAGGGGCCCGACAGCAGCACCACGTTGCCCGTACCCGAGATCGCCCCGGTGTAGCACAGGGCGTTGCCCTCGCCGCTGTCGATGGTGATGGTGTGGCCGTTGGTGATCACGTCGATGTCGCACGTGGCCGTCTGCCAGCCGAACATCGCGTCGCCGGTCAGGTTGGCGATGTTGCCCGCGCCGATCTCGCGGTTGGGGACGACGTACTCGCCCTTGACGTCGATGCGGGGATCGACGCTCACGCTGCAGGGCCCGTCCAGCCAGGGCTGCGGGGCCTTGTGAACGCCAGCGGCGATCTTCTTGCCGTCCACGAGAAGCTGCTTGACGGTCAGTTGCCCGCCCGGGCCGGTGCGAATCGTCGCCTGGCCCTCGAGGGTGAGTTTGGCCAACACGGTCTTGTGTCCGGCCAGGTCCAGGAAGCACGGCTGGGCCTTGCCGTTGAGCGAGACGGCGGCGCCGGGGGCGAACTGCCCGTCGGCGCCCAGGATCACGCCGTCGCCGGCGTTGGCGGGCGAAGAGCCCCCGACCGCCAGGCCCCCCGGCACGGCGATCACGCCCGCGGGCTTGTTCAATTTGACCACGCCCCGGGCCAGCACGGTCTGGCCCTTGTACGAACTGGGGGCCGGGCCGGTGATCTCAAGGGGCTGGCGCGGGCCGGGCTTGTCTCCGGCGGCCGCGAACGTCACCCCGCCGTTGCCGGTGATGAACCCGCTGTAGGCCGTGGGCTTCTCGCCCGTGGCCGACAGGGTCAGATTGTGCTCGCCGGTGCGGACGGGGATGGCGCAGTTGCCGGTGGCCGGGCCGAACGTCGTGGGCCCGGTGAGCAGGGCGATGTTGTTCGCGCCGATCGTCGCGTTGGCGTTGTCGATCGTGCCGGAAGCCTTGACGCTCTTGACGT
>JAPLNA010000253.1:37474-40743 GCA_026693065.1 Planctomycetota bacterium | reverse complement strand
GGAAGAAAACCCAAGCGAAGAAGACCCAGAAGCAGCCGAAGAAGACCAGGGGTTGGCTCCCCTATGAAGAAAACCCAGCCGAAGAAGCCCCACCTTTTCGGATCGTCTGATTCCCTACGCTTTCAAAACGCCGCTGACACAATCTCAATAGTACGAGAGATCGGCGGATTTGCAACCAAAATCCAGCCTATTTTCAGGCCGGGGCGAGTGATTCCCGCACGTAAGGTGAACTACTGTATGCCCTATTCCTCGACCGGGTCGGAGGTCTTTTCCGCCTGAGCGGGGGCGGCCGGCTGGCCCGCGCCGCCGGCGAGGGCGGGCGTCGTGCCCGGGGCCACCGGCATGCCGTTGGCGTGGCGGACGACGGGAACGGGGTTGGCGTGTTCGTGGTCGGCGAGGGATTTGTCCAGCCCGGCCTGGCGGGGGGCATCCAGCGTGGTCCAGGCGACTCGCCCGCGGCACTTGGGGAACTTCGAGCAGGCCAGCCACGGGCCCCGCTTGCCCCGGCGGAGGTGGCAGTTGCTGGCGCACTTGGGGCAGGGCACTTCGACCTCCAGCGGCGGGGGGGTCGGCAGTTTGATGAACCCCTTGCGGTCGAGGTTGAGCACGCCCTTGCAGTCGGGGTAACGCGGGCAGCTCAGGAACGGACCGAATCGCCCCTGGCGCCGCAGCATCGGCTGGCCGCACTTGGGGCAGTTGACGTCCACGATGAGGCTCTGGATCCGCTTGCCGTCCTTGTCCACGGGGTAGGTCTGTCGGCAGTCGGGGTAGCCCGTGCAGGCGAGGTAGCGCCCGTTCTTGGCGAAGCGGTAAACCATCGGCTTGCCGCAGGTTTCGCAGGTGTAGTCGGAGGGCTGGCTTTCGGCCTTGGCGTGGACCATTTCCTCGGCGGCCCGTTCGAGCCGCTCGTGGAACGGGCCGGAGAAGTCCCGAAGCACCGCCCTCCAGTCGGTCTTGGCCGCTTCGACGGCGTCGAGGCGGTCTTCCATCTGGCTGGTGAAGCGGACGTCGAAGGTGTCGGGGAAGTGCTTGACGAGCTTCTCGGTCACCACGATGCCCAGGTCCGTCGGGTGGAACGACCGCTCGAGGAGCTGGACGTACTGGCGGTCCTGGATGGTCTGGATAATGGCGGCGTAGGTGCTGGGCCGGCCGATGTTCTCGGCCTCGAGGGCCTTGACCAGCGAGGCTTCGGTGTATCGCGGGGGCGGCTGGGTGAAGTGCTGGGTGGGGGCCAGCTCGACGGGGGCCACCGGCTTGCCTTCGGCGAGGTCAGGCAGGATCTGATCGCCCCCGCGGGGCAGCCCGGCGACGCGGAGGAAGCCGTCGAAGGCCAGCGTTCGCCCCATGGCCTTGAACTCGGCGGCCCCTTCGCTTGTCGCGGCCGCCACGGTGGCCTCCGTGACGTTCCATCGCGCCGGGGTCATCTGGCAGGCGACGAACCGCTTCCAGATCAGCTCGTACAGCAGGTGCTGCTCGCGGCTGAGCGAGCCGGCGATGCGGTCGGGGTGGCGCCGCGGGTCGGTGGGGCGGACGGCCTCGTGGGCCTCCTGCGCCCGCTCCCGGGCGGCGTACAGGTTGGGTTTCTCGGGCAGATACGCCTGCCCGTAGTCCTCGCCGATCAGGGCGCGGACGTGCTCGAGGGAGTCTCGCGACAGTTGCGTGCTGTCGGTTCGCATGTAGGTGATCAGGCCCACCGTGCCCTCGCCGGGGATGTCCACGCCTTCGTACAACTGCTGGGCCAGCCGCATCGTCCGCGAGGCCGAGAACCGCAGGTAGATGCTCGCCGTCTGCTGGAGGGTGGCGGTGGTGAACGGGGCCGGCGGGCGGGAGACGCTCTCGCGATGCTTGATCGCGCTGACGGTGAAGTCCAGCTCGCTTCGCCCCTGGGGCACGACGGTCACGAGGTTCTTCGACGGGCCCTTGCCCTTGGGATCCTCCCGGCGGTCGACGCGGGCGATGGTAAGCCCGAGGGCCTTGGCGGCCGCCAGGGCCTCGTCGGCGGTGGTGGCGGCGAACCGCTTGCCCCGCCAACTGGTCAGCTCGGCCCGGAAGGCGCCCAGTTCAAAGAGGAAATCCTGCTGGGCGACCTTGGTCGGGGGATTGCCCTTTTCGTCCCGGCGGGCGAGGAATTTTTCCCACGCTCCCGCGACGCGGTCGGCGGCCTCCATCCGTGGGGTGAACACCGCGCCGATCCGCCAGAACTCCTCCGGCGTGAAGGCGTCGATCTCCCGCTCGCGTTCGACGATCAGCCGCACGGCCACCGTCTGCACCCGCCCGGCCGACAGGCCACGGGCGACCTTCTTCCACAGCAGGGGGCTGACCTCGTACCCGACGATGCGGTCGAGGATCCGCCGCGCCTGCTGGGCGTTGACCATGTTGAGGTCGATCTGGCGCGGGGCGGCGAAGGCCTCGTGGATGGCGGTGGCGGTGATCTCGTTGAAGACCACGCGGAACATCTGGGCGGGCTTGAGGTGCAACGCCTCGGCCAGGTGCCAGGCGATGGCCTCGCCCTCACGGTCAAGGTCGGTGGCCAGATAGACCGCCGGGGCCTTACGGGCGTACTGGCGAAGCTGGGCCAGAACCTTCCCGCGCCCGGTGAGGGCCTCGTACTGCGGGGCGAAGTCGTGCTCGACGTCCACGCCCATTTCCTTGGCGGGCAGGTCGCGGACGTGCCCCATGCTGGCCAGGACGATGTAGTCGGGCCCGAGATAATGATTGATGGTCTTGGCCTTGGCGGGGCTCTCGACGATGACGAGCTTCTTGCCCACCCCCCGGGGGGCCTTGGCGGGCGCAGCGGCGTCGGCGGCGGCACGGGGCCGCTTGGCCGCGGGCTTCTTCGCCGCCGGTTTGCCCCGCCGCGCGAGGGGGGGCTTTGCCTTGGTGGCCGTTTTCGCCATGACAGGGGTGTTTCGTCCGTTCCGTACCATGGGCTTTAGCAATCTCCGCCCCGGCCTCGGTACGGTCGGCGGGGGGCAGTGGGAGGGATTAGGGTGTTCGCATCGAGCGTTTGTCAAGCGCCGTCCGAGTTTTATTTCGGTGGGTCGGCCAGGGCCCCAGCGGGTCAGGGGGCCTGGCGCCCCGTTCGGACAGGTTCCGTCGCCGGGCTGGAACCCCCTGATTTGGCAGCCTTTGCGTCGGCCTGCATGGCCTCCATCTGCCGCCGCGAAACCAACGCCCGGCGAAGGTAGACCAAATCCGTCAGTCCCTGCCCGTCGTCGCCCTTCTGCCGTTCGTGAAGCACAAACGTCCGCCGCGGGCCGCCCTCGCCC
>JAPLNA010000253.1:32847-37432 GCA_026693065.1 Planctomycetota bacterium | reverse complement strand
AGCGTCAGAGGCTGGCCCTTGACGGCCCCCTCCACCGTCGTGCCGTCGATCAGTTTGAATCGCCACTCCAGCCGCCGGAAGGGGTATTTCGCCCCCGTGTACTCCTTCTCCACCTCGCCCATGCCCTTCCACCGCCATCGCAGTTCCATGGTTTCCTCCTTCACCACGGCCTGGATGCTCAGCACGGTCAGCAGGGGCACCTGGCGCCACTGTTTGAGATTCTCCTGATAGACCTCCAGGTTCTTCTCCCTGGTGGTGTAGAGCCACCCGGCCGTCACCGACCCGTCGGACAGTTCGATGACCCCCGGCAGGGCGTCCTCCCGCGCCGGGCCTCGTGCGGGTTCCGCCGCGGCGGCCGGGGCCGGGCGAGTCTGGACGGGCTTGGCCTGGCCCAGCCAGTAGTCCAGGTCGTCGGCGGGGCGGCTCTGGGAGGCCAGCGACCCCGCCAGGGCGGCCATCATTAATAGAAGGGCGATTCGTCTCATCATGGCGTCACTGGGCCGCCTCGGCGCCGAACAGCTTGCTGAACACCTCGCGGAACACCGCGGCGGCCTGGCTATCGAACAACACGAAGTATACGTCGGTCAGGCCCGTGGGGTTAGCCAGGTGTTTCTGGAGTTCCTCGAGCATGATCCGGGCACACTCGCCCAGGGCGAAGCCCGCGATGCCGGTTCCGGTGGCCGGCAGGGCCAGGGTTTTCACGCCGTTTTGCTCAGCCAGGGCGAGCACGGCCTTCGTGGAGGCCCGCAGCGCCTGGGCCGTCGTCCGCCCGCCCAGCCGCATGGAGGCCTGGTGGATAACGAACCGGACGGGAAGATTTCCCCCGCCGGTAATGGCGGCCTGCCCGACGTCGACGGGCCCGTGGGCGTCGCACTGGGTCTGGACCTCAGGCCCGCCGGCGCGGGCGATCGCCCCGGCCAACCCGCCGCCCAGGATCAGGTCGCTATTGGCCGCGTTCACGATCGCGTCCACCCGGCACTTCGTCAGGTCGCCCTGCTGGATATGGATCGTCGTCACCGTCTTGCTCCTGTTGTACCTGCTCGGTCCATTGTATAATCTCCCCAGGCTTGGCGACAGGGACACGACCGGCTGTCACAGCCCGGGAGCATTGCATGATGAAGACGAAGGAAATCCTGGCGGCGATCAAGAGTCGGCTGGGTCGGGCCTATGGCCATCGCCTGCGAGGGGTGGTTCTCTACGGGTCCGAGGCCCGCGGCCAGGCCCGATCCGACAGCGACATCGACGTGCTGGTCCTGCTGGATGACCCCATTGACTGCGGGCGGGATCTCGAGACCAACCTGGAAGCGCTGTATCCCTTGTCGTTGGAACTTGGCCGGCGGATCAGCGCCAAGCCGGTCTCGGCCCGGGAATACCAGACCGTGGACTGCCCGCTATACCGGGCGGCCCACCGGGAGGGCATCGCGGCATGAAGGAATTCGCCGCCGCTGAATGGGATCGGGCCGGGCGGGCGTTGGAATCAGCCCGGCAACTTGCGGAGACGGACCCCGACTCGGCGGCCTCGCGGGCGTACTATGCCGCGTTCCATGCCCTGACGGCCCTGTTCGCCTTGCGAGGCGAGGCCTTCTCAAAACATTCCGGCGTTCGGGCCGCTCTCCATCGCGATCTGATCCAGACGGGTGTTCTCGCCCAGGAACTCGGCCGGGATTACGACTTCCTTCTGGAACTGCGTGAGACCGGCGATTACGGCGGCGTCACCCCCGTCCACGCCGACGATGCTCGGCTTGCCGTGCAACGAGTGGCCCGACTTCTCGCCGCCGTGGCGCCGGTCTATACGGCATTACTGGCAGGCCCGACTGGCTCCTGATCGGGAATCGGGGGCACTATTGGCGTGTCGGGCCACCTGTGGCCGGAGTGGTTCCATGGACAACAACCTGTTCACCCCATTCCTTCGAGGCATAGCCGCGGCGTGGTGGGCCATGTTCGGGCTTGTGGTGGCCGTCGGGATCGGGGCGTTCATGGGGAGCGTCGCGGCCTCCGGCACCCTCTTCGTGTGGACCGCCCCGTTGGGGCTGCTGTTCTCGATCTTGGGATACGGGGTCTTCCTCCTCTGCGGGTCGATATTCGGCGCCGTCGGCCGGTCCTTCTGCCTGGCTGGCGTGGTCTGGCTCTTGCTCCTTGGTGCGGTGGCCCGGTGGTACTTCTCGGTCCGGAAGGCCGGGGCGTTCTTCGCCGTCGTCGCCCTGACGATGGTTGAGGTGACCATGGGCCTGGCCGCCGGGTTCACTTGGGCGGTCTGGGCACGGATGGCCGTAGCGGGCGTGCTGATTGCGGGGGCGTACGCGGGGGTGAGGCTGTACCCGATCTGGCTGGACCGCAAAGACCAGGAGGCCTCCCGCCGGGAGAAAGCCCTCCGCCGGGCGGAGTCAAGGGAGGCACAAAGCCGTTGACGCCCGCGGGCGGGGCGGATACTCTACCGCCATTCCGGGCCGGCCGGCGGCGGATCGACCGCACGGGTCCGGACACAGGAAAGGTGTTTATGCCCGCACAGCCGCTGATCGATCTGGCCGAACTGGACGTCAACAAGGTCCTGGTCGACCGGGACGCGATCTACAACGTCAACCCGCACCGGTTCGAGTTTCAACTGCTCGACGGGATTCTGCTGATCGACCGCCAGCGGCAGTTGCTGGCGGGGTTTAGCCGGATCCGCCCGGACGCGTTCTGGGTTCGCGGGCACATCCCCGGGCGCCCGCTCATGCCCGGCGTGCTGATGATCGAGACAGCGGCCCAACTGGTCAGTTACTTCGAAATGTCGGTAAAAAACGAAAAAGGGGCGTTCCTGGGCTTCGGCGGGGTGGACGGCGTGAAGTTCCGTGGTACGGTCCAGCCGGGCGATACGCTGATCCTGGTGGGCAAGATGGTCGAATCCCGCGCCCGCCGGTCGATCGGAGAAACCCAGGGATTCGTCAACGGGAAGATGGTGTACGAGGGAGTCATTACGGGAATGTGGTTGTAACGGACGGGAAGAAACTGCAAAACTGATCGATCTGGCCGAACTGGACGTCAACAAGGTCCTGGTCGACCGGGACGCGATGACCGGAAAGGAAGACGCGTTTGACGGGGGGATCGAGGTTCGCCCGCCCGTCGGGCCGGACCAGTTGGCGCAGGTGCCGGCCAAGAGGGGGGTCGCCTTGCTGGAGGCCGACGCGGGGGCGCCCATCGTTCTACTGACGGCCGCCGATATCCGCGCCCGCGTGCGGACGCGGCTGGCCGAACCCCTCGAGGATGCCAAGCGGAAATCCGCCGACCTTCGGGAGATTACCCGGCGTGTGCGGTGGAAACTGGCGGCGGGGCATTTCGAGGCCGATTGGCGGTTCTTCGAGCTGGCGCGGTCGATCTGGCCGCGGGAGTATCCCTCGCTGCTGGCGTGGAAGCCGGCGTGGTTCGCCCGGGTGGACGTAGGCGAGGCGTACCCGCATTGGTGGCGGACGCAGGAGATCGCCGACGCCGGGGGATGTTGTTTCGGCCCGTTCGCCACGGGCAAGCAGGCCGAGCGGTTCGTCCAGGTCATCCAGGAAGGATTCGACCTGTGCCGCCACGTGCGATGCCTCCGCCAGGCCCCGCACGCTGCGCGGTGCGCGTACGCGGAGATGGGGCGGTGCCTGAGCGTCTGCAACGGAGCGGTGGGGATGGAGGAATACCGGGCTCAGGTGGCCCGGTCGGCGGAGTTTGTTGCGGGCGAGCGGCGCAAGGTGGTCGAGGCCCTCGAGGCGGCGATGGCGGCCGCGGCGAAGGAACTGGCGTTCGAACGCGCCGCCGCCGTCAAGGCGAGGATCGACCGCCTGGCCGAACTGGACGCCCCCGCGATGGCGCAGGCGGCGCCGCTGGCGGCGTTCCGGTTCGTGATGGTTCAGCCGGCCGCCACGCGAAAGGCGGTCAAGGTGTTCTTCGTCAACGGCGGGTCGGTGGCCCAGTTGGCGCCGCTGAAGGTTCCGCTGGAAGGGCGTCAAGTGGCGGCCCGGCTGAAGGCGATGGCGATGCAGGCCCGGAGGGGGGCCCCGGAGATGGACGAGGCCGCACAGTGGCGACTTGGACTGGTCAGTTCCTATCTGTCCGCTGGCCCCGCCCGTGCGGGGGTGATACGGCGATGGCGGGAGGATTTGGGGGAGGAGGAACTGACCAGGGCGATTGAGGAGGGGGCGGAGTACCTGGGATTGAAGAAGAGCGGGAAGAGTGAGTAGGGGGGCGCGGAGGAGGCGAGAGGACGGTATAATGGGCCCGCTCTTTCCGGGATTGTCATGACGAGATTCGGCGAACTTCTGGATCGGCTCATGCCGCGGCAACGGCGGCGGATGTGGCGGTACGTCTCGCCGCAGCGGCGGGGGGTCGCCCTGTTCCTGTTGGTGCTGCTGATCGGGGCGATCGTGGGCTATCAGGTGATGACCAGCGACGCCCGCGTCACGGCCCAGGCCGTCAAGATGCTCACGGACATCACGCACTGCCAGGTGGAGGTCAAGGAAGCGAAGTTCAACCTCTTCAGCGGCATCAAGCTCAAGGGCGTGCGGATCTCGACGGGGGAGGGTCCGCCGATCCTGGTGGCTCCGGAGATTTTCCTGAGGCACGACCC
>JAPLNA010000253.1:23076-32840 GCA_026693065.1 Planctomycetota bacterium | reverse complement strand
CCGTGGCAGGTGGTCTCGGAGTTGACGATCGAGCCTGTGGAGATCGTGCTGACCTCGCCGGTGGTGACCCGCGTGGCCGCTCCAGAGGGCGTCGCCGGCGGCGGGGCCGGCGTCTCGGGGTTCCAGAACACGATGGACCAGATCGCCGCCTGGGGGCGCCGGCGTGGCGGGCTGCCCGGCGTGCGGATCACCAACGGGCGATTCCGCCAGTGGGTGGCCCGGGAGGGCAAGCTCGTGCCCATGCAGGAGGAGCGGCTGGACCTGGTGGGGCAGCAGGAGGACAAGTGGATCTACCGCGTGGCCCTGGGCCAGCCGCGAACGGAACAGGAGCCCGGCCTGCTGGGCAGTGCGCAGTGGGACCTGGCCTCGGGCGACTGGCGGGCGGACCTGGCGGGGTTTGACCGCCTGCTGCCGCCGGAACTCAAAACCTTCCTCGACCGCTACCACGTCGAGTGGGGGCAGACCAAACTGCAGGCCCGTTCGGGCCGGGGCGACCTCGGCGGCGAACTCATGCTCGAGGGGCTGGCGCTGAAGTTCCCCATTTCCGGGGGCGTGCTCCGGGTGGAGGGCGTCTCGGGCGTGCTGTCGCTCCAGCAGGCCCAGGAAAAGCGTCCGCCGGGCATCGGGCTTCGGAACGTCCGCGGGCGGCTGCCCGCCCTGGGCGGAGCCCTCGTCGAGATCGTCAACGGCACGATCGATCAGGCGACGCTCGACACGTCCTTCCGGCTGGAACTCACCGTCAAGGACTTCCGCCCGCACGCCCTCCGCGCGGACGAAGGGTCTCCGTTGTCGAAGGCCATCGCGTTCCTGCAGCGTAACTACAAGCCCGAGGCTCCGCGCCGCCCCGACGGGCAGGTCGACGAGGCCGGGGGCACGATCGAGGCGAACGTGGAACTCTCTCGCGGGCCCGGCGGGGGGGAGGTCCAGGTCCGCGGCAAGGCCCTCGTCAAGGGCATGACGATCACCTATCGCTACTTCCCCTACCGCATCGAGAAGCTCACCGGGCCCGTCGAGTTCACCCAGAACAGCGTCCGGTTCGACAAGCTCGTTGCCTCCGCAGGCAGCACTCGGATCGAGATGGTCGGGGACATTGCCGGCCTGGCCGAGTGGGACAATTACCGCTTCCGGTTCCGCTGCACCGACGTGCCGGTGGACGAGAAGCTCCACAACGCCCTGCCGGAGACCTGCCGCGGCATCTGGCCCGTGCTGAGCCCTCGCGGGGTGGGGGCGGCCATCGTGGACGTGGTTCGCACCCCGCCTAAGACGTACGACGACATCAAGGTGGCCCTGTCGTTCGACGGGCGGGCGGGGCTGACTTTCCGCGGGTTCCCGTACCCCATCGACGAACTCACCGGTACGGTGCACATCGACAACGACACGGTGACGATCTCCCGCGACGCCCCTGTCCGCGGGAAACAGGGCACGACCCGGATCGTCGCCTACGGGGATTTCCGCGAAGTGTCCCGCAACCGCCCCGGCGTCGACATGACCCTCGACGTCTACGACATGCCCCTCGACGACATGCTCCAGGGCGCCGTCGGGGGACGCGGCGGGCAGATCCTCCGCTCCCTCCACGCCAGCGGGCAGATCAGCAAACTCAGCGGACATTTCACCGAAGCCCCCGCCGGCGATCTGGACTACCAGGTCGCCGTGGACCTGGCGGCCATGTCCTACTGCTACGAGGACCTGCCCTACTCCGTCACTGGAGCGGCGGGGCGAATGCTCCTGACGCCCGGCGGAGTCGAACTCCAGGGCGTCAAGGGCTGGCACGGCAGCGGGACGGTGGGGGTGGCGGGGAAGGTGCTCTGGCCCGCCGCGCCCGGCGAGGTCGCTCCCCCCGGGCCCAGACCCACCGTCACCACCGCCCTGTTGACCGTCACCGGCGAGAAGATTCCCCTGGACGAAGCCCTGGCGACGGCCCTGCCGGAGGAGGCCCGCGAAATCTGGCGGGAGTTCGACCCCTCCGGCGAATCCGACGTCACCATCCGCCTGGCCTGCGGCAAGGAAGGGGCGCCCTCCTCCGTGGACTACGTCGTCAGCATCGAGCCCCGCGGGCACGCCGCCGTCACCTACGCCGGCTTCCCCTATCCCTTCAAGAACCTCGCCGGACAGGTCATCGTTACCCCGCGGCGGGTCCAGTTCGTGAACCTGACGGCCTCGGAGACCGGTGCCCGGGCCGAGGGAAAGTTGTGGGCCCGGTTCAACTGGGCCCTCGACTTCGACGCCGGGCGGACGCAAGGCGGGCCCGGCAGCGGCACCCCGCGCGTGCCGGTGCTGGAGATCTACGGCCTGCCGGTGGACGGGACGTTGATGAAGGCCCTGCCCAGTGATGTTTCCTCACTGTTCCATCGGATGGGCAAGGAGGGCAAGGCCGACGTCGTCCTGGATCGGATCCGCGTTCTCCGCACGCCGCGACCGGCGACCCAGCCGGCGGGCGAGCCACCGGCGGCCACGCGTCCGGCCAGCCGCCCGGCCCCCGGGGGCCTCTGGTCGTGGGACGTCGCCGGCGAGATCGTCCTCAACGGCGTCTCCCTCAACGTCGGGCTGGGCGACAAGACCCTGTACGGGCGGTTCACCGGCGCCGCCGGCGGAGGGCCCAAGGGCACCGGCGTGGACGCGATGATCGCCCTGAAAGGACTGGCCGTCGGCGACCAGAGGCTCACCGAGGTCGAGGGCCACCTCGTCAAGCGACCCGAGTCCAACCTCATCAACGTCACCGAATTCTCCGGGCGGGTCCACGGCGGGGTCGTCAGCGGCAACATCGACATCCGCACCGGCGAAGAGGTCACCTACGGCGTGAGGCTGGACGTCAGCCGCGTGCGCCTGGAAGAACTGTTCCGCTCCCCCGGCGCCCCGGCCTCCGCCCCGGTCGACAAGACCAAACCCGGCGAGACCAACGAGGTCTCCGGGCTGCTCGAGGGGCGGCTGGAACTGGTGGCTACCGCCGGTAAACCCGAACGAACGAAGGCCTCCGGCGAGATTCACATCACCAAGGCCCACATGTTCAAACTGCCCGTCGTGCTCGAGCTGCTGCACGTGGTCTACCTGACGCCCCCCGGGGGCGGGGCCTTCAACGAAGGACGCATGAGCTACCAGCTCAAGGGCAACCAGTTGATCTTCACGGAAATCTCGCTGCTGGGCACGGCCCTGTCGGTGCTGGGCTCGGGCACGGTGGAGATGGATTCCAAGAAAGTGAACATGGCGTTCATCTCCGGCCCGCCCCCGCAGGCCGGGCTGCTCCGCATCGACCAGGCCGGGCCCGTCCTCCGCGGCATCGTCAGGGAGTTGATGGAAGTCCAGGTTACCGGTACTCTGGACCGCCCGCAGATGCGTCCGGTGCCCTGGACGAGCCTGGACGCGATCCTGCGGAAGTTGATGAACCCCGAGAAAGAGAACTGACGCCCCCGGCGTCCAGGAAAGGACATCGTCGCATGGCGAAAACGAAGATCGGCATTATCGGCGGCAGCGGGCTGGGCGAGGCCCTCTGTGGAACGGAAAAGGGCACTCGTCGCCGCGTGGCGACGCCGTTTGGCGAACCCTCCGACGAGCTGACCGAGGCCGTCTGGTCCGGCCAGCCCATCGCCCTGCTCAACCGCCACGGGCGAGGGCACCTGATCAACCCCTCGTGCGTGAACTACCGGGCGAACATCTATGCCCTGAAGGCCGTCGGCTGCACCCACGTGATCGCCTCGGGCGCCGTGGGCAGCCTCCGCGAGGACATCGCGCCCAAGCACCTGGTGATCCCCGACCAGATCATCGACAAGACGTACCGTCGGACGGGGACGTTTTTCGACGACTACTTCGCCGCCCACGTCGAGTTCGCCACGCCCTTCTGCCCCGTGCTCCGTCAGCACCTTCTGGCCTGCGCCGACGCCGTCAAAACCACCGTCCACGGCGCGGGCACCTACATCTGCATGGAGGGGCCCGCCTTCAGCACCCGGGCCGAAAGCGAAATGCACCGCGCCTGGGGCGGCGACCTCATCGGCATGACCGTCATGCCCGAGGCCAAGCTCGCCCGCGAGGCCGAACTGGCCTACGCCCTCGTCGCCCTCCCCAGCGACTACGACTGCTGGCGCCCCACCCCGGGCGACCTCGACAAGCACGAACTCCTCAAGGAGATCATCGGCAACCTCACCGAAGCCACCGCCAACGCCATCACCCTCATCAAGGCCGCCGTGGAACGCTTCGCGAAGATCGCCGACGTGCCCAGCCCGGCCCACTCGGCCCTGGAGCTGGGCATCTGGTCGAACCGTCAGATGATCAAGCCCGAGGCGAAGACCACCCTGGGCCCGTTGGTGTCCAAGTATCTGTGAGAAGCCACTGGGCGAACATTCTGGTCGCCGCGGCCGTGTTGGCCGGCGTGCTGGCCGTGTCGGAGTTCACGGAACTCGACATGGCCGTCCAGGCATGGTTTTACAGCCCACCGACTCACCGGTGGGTCATCGACAAGGACGAGCCCGTCCTCCGTGGGGTGGTCTATCACGGCGTGAAGGTGCTGGCGGTGGCCCTGGGCGGGGGCGGGGCGGCGGTGTTTGTTTTGTCCGGGTTCATCCCGCGGCTGAAACGCTTCCGCCTCGCCGGACTGCGCGTGGCGTTGGCCCTGGCGATCGTGCCCCTGAGCGTCTCGGGCCTCAAGGAGATTTCCAACGTCTACACTCCGCGCCAGGTGACTCAGTTCGGCGGAAGCAAGCCGCACGTCAAACCCTTCCACCGCCTGCCGGGGAGCCGTTCGGGCCTGCGGCGCCGCGGCGCGGGCTGGCCCGCCGGACACGCCTGCGCGGGGTTCTCCATGATGGTGATCTTCTACGTCCTGCCCGGGCGGCGGGGCCGATGGGCCGCCCTGGCCGCCGCCAACGTCCTGGGCTGGGCCGGGGCGATCTATCAGAACCTCAACGGACAGCACTTCGTCTCCCACGCGATGGTTTCCTGGTTGCTCGCGTGGATCCTTATCCACCTGATTGTGATGGGGACGGCGAGGGGGGAGGGTCCGCCCGCGCCAATCCGCGAAACCGCAAGCGGAACAGGTTGAACGCTTTCCTCCGGGACGAATCCCGGGTACACTACCCAACGCTATGTTTGAAACGCTGACAGACAAATTCAACGGCATGTTCCGCAAGTTGTCCGGGCGAGGCCGCATCTCCGAGGCCAACGTCCAGGACGCCATGCAGGACGTCCGCCGCGCACTGCTCGAGGCCGACGTCAATTACCAGGTCGCCAAGGACTTTTGCGACCGCATCGTCACCAAGGCCGTCGGCACCGAGGTCATCCAGAGCCTCCACCCGGGCCAGCTCATGGTCAAGATCGTCCACGACGAGCTGGTGGCCCTGATGGGCCCGGTGGACTCGCGGATCTACTTCGTCAGCCCGCCCCCGACGATCATCATGATGGCCGGGCTCCAGGGCTCGGGCAAAACCACCACCTGCGGCAAGCTCGCCAAGCTGCTCATCCGCCAGGGCAAGCACCCGATGCTGGTGGCGTGCGACTTGCAGCGGCCGGCGGCCGTGGACCAGTTGACCATCGTCGGCGAGTCGGCCGGCGTGCCCACCTATCGCCCCGAGGGCGAGACCAACCCCGTCCGCGTCGCCCGCCAGGGCGTCGACTGGGCCAAGGCCAACGCCAACGAGCGCGACGTGGTGATCGTGGACACCGCCGGGCGGCTTCACATCGACGAGGAAATGATGAAGCAGGCCCAGGACATCGCCTCGGCCGTCAGCCCGCACCAGATCTACCTGGTCTGCGACGCGATGACCGGGCAGGACGCGGTGAACTCGGCCCGCGAGTTCAACGAGCGGCTGGAACTGGACGGGGTGATCCGGACGAAGTTCGACTCGGACGCCCGGGGCGGCGCGGCCCTGAGCGTCAAGGCCGGCCCCGGCAAGCCCATCAAGTTCATCGGCGTCGGCGAGAAGCTCGACAACCTCGAGGAATTCCGCCCCGAGGGCATGGCCGGGCGGATCCTCGGCATGGGCGACGTGGTCGAGCTGGCACGCAAGGCCACCGAGCAGTTCGACGAGGAACAGGCCGCCAAAATGCAGGCCAAAATGGCCAAGGGCCTGTTCACCCTCGACGACTTCCTCGAGCAGATGAGCAAGGTCCGCAAGATGGGCCCGCTCAAGGAAATCCTCAAGCTCATCCCCGGCATGGGCGGCATGATGGACGAACTGGCCGGTTCGGAAGACGAGTTCCGGCGGATGGAGGGCATCATTCACTCGATGACGGTCGCCGAACGCAACGATCCCTCCGTCATCGAAGCCTCCCGCCGCCGCCGCATCGCCCGCGGCTCCGGGTGCGAACCGCAGGACGTCTCCGGGCTGGTCAAGCAGTTCGAGATGACCGCCAACATGATGAAGACCGCCGCCGGCATGGGCGGCAAAGACCGCATGAAACTCCTCCAGCAGGTCGGGCAGGCGAGCATGTCGGGCATGACGCCCCGGTTCAAGACCAAACAGAGGAGTAAGAGACTTTCAAAGAAAGAACGGGACAAGAAACGGAAGAACCGGAAGAAGAAGTAAAGAAGTCCAGAGGTAGTGGAAGGTTAATGGAATGAACGGGAAGACCCCCCGGGGTGGGACCCGGGGGCGTTTGGGACTGCAGGAAGAGGTCATCTGGGAGTTGACCATGGACGGGTGGAACGGGTGGTATCACGTCAACGGACACACGTACGGGACGTGGTTACCGGGGGACCCGAGGGGGTGGAGAGACAAGAAACACCGCACACACGTCGAGGGGGACTACAAGAACCCGCCCCCGCCCGGGTACGGGGATGAACTACTTGAACGGAGCAAGAGTCTTCTCAAACATCCCCCCGTGCGTCTGGGTCCGCCGCAGCGCGAGGTCGCGGGGCGGGCGATGGTGGACTCACTCTCCGACGGCGGGTTCGAGCCCCTCGTCCTGTCCCTCGACGCCCTGCACTATCACATCCTCGCCCGTTTCCGCGACCGCCGCGTGCGGCGATTCGTCGGGCAGGCAAAGCTCAACGCGTGGTATCGCCTCCGTGATCGCTGGGAGGTCAAGGAAGTCTGGCAGCGCCTCTGCGACGTGACCCCCATCGAGAATCGCGACCACCAGGTCCGGGTTTTCCACTACATCCAGTAACACAGGAACGTCGGCGCGTGGATCTGGACGTTCCGGGAGGGTCTCTATTGGAGAACCCCTCCCTCACCACCGACTACCCCGTGACTTCTTCATTCAACCGGTAACCCGTCCCCCCCCAACGCCCCTGGGTTCCATCCCGGGGGTCTTCTCCTTCTTCTTCTTCTTGTTCCCCCGTCCGATTCCGGTATATTCAGAGTTTCAAGTACAGGAGATCTCACGGATGAAAACACCTCTGAAAGTCGGCATCATCGGAAACGGTTCCATCGGAACCTGTCACGCTGCCAGTTGTTCCAAGAGTCCGGACACCAAGGTCACCGCCCTGTGCGATCTCCTCGAGGACCGCATGGCGCGGGTCGCCGCCGACAGCGCCCCGACGGCCGAGCGTTTCACCGACTACCGCAAACTCCTCGCCCACGCGGACGTCGACGCCGTCTTCGTCTGCCTGCCCAATTACCTGCACGCCCCGGTTTCTATCGCGGGCCTGGAGGCCGGCAAGCACGTCTTCTGCGAGAAGCCCATGACCATCAGCGTCGCGGCCGCCCAGGACATGGTCGCCGCCGCCGGCAAGGCCGGCCGCGAGGGCAAGGTCCTCCAGATCGGCATGGTCTGGCGGCAGGACCCCGCCGCGGTGACCATCCGCAAGCTGATCGCCTCCGGTGTCTGCGGCACGATCTACCACATCCGAACGACCCTCATCCGCCGCCGCGGCATTCCGGGCCTGGGCGGGTGGTTTACCACCAAGAAGTTCGCCGGCGCCGGGGCGGTCATGGACATCGGCGTCCACTGGATCGACACAAGCATGTTCCTGGCCGACGCGTGGAAACCCCAGACGGTGAGCGCCGTCAACCACGCCCAGTTCGGCCCGGCGATGCGGCGGATTACGAGGGCACCTTCGATGTCGAGGACTACACCACCGGGCTGGTGCGGTTCGCGGGCGGCCCATCGATGAATTTCAATATAGCCTGGGCCGCCAACGGGCCCGACGTCGGCTTCATCGAACTGCTGGGCGAGAAGGGGGGGCTGATCTTCTCGCCCGGGCAGGAGATCGTCCTGCGGACCACCAAGGGCAAGAAACTCGCCGACCTGCCTCAGCCGCTCGTCAGCGATGAACCCGGCGGCGACCGCCAGCTTCGGCTCTTCGTGGCCGCCTGCCGCGGTGAGGGCGACGTGCCCGCCACCCCCGAGCAGGGGCTCGTCGTGGTGAAAGTGCTCGAAGGCATCGCCGCCTCGGCCAAGGCCGGGCGAGAGGTCCTCGTGAACTGAACTTGCCGTCACGGGTTCGCGTCCGTCCGCCCCTGTCTAGCGGCTGATCCGCCGCGGCGGATCAGCCCGATCTTCAACGGATCTGATTCAAGAAAAAACTCCCGTTAGCCGAACAATGCGTGTTGACTCGGTCTGTACGCACGGGTAGAATTGTTAGAGTGTCTTCGACGTGGGCGGTATTGCCATGTCGGAAAGGACAGCGTAAGCCGTGTTGATCGCAGCAATTGCAGGAATTGCAGATCGGCCGACCGGATAGGCGGTTCGCAGAGACCGTCTGATCCGACAGGCCACCGCGAACCGGTGGCTTTTTTGTCGGTTCGATTCCTGCCCCCGGCCGCTAGGGCCTGGCGGGCTGTTTGAAAAACCCAAGAGCCAAGAGTTTTCCGCCGCTATCGGCCAGGCGATGCACATTACAAGGGCTTGTAGCTCAGTTGGTTAGAGCGCGCCCCTGATAAGGGCGAGGTCGTAGGTCCGACTCCTACCAGGCCCATGAGTCGTGTAGCGAAAGATGACAGGGAGAACCACAGAGTGGTAAGCCCCCGGCACGGCCGGGGGATCGGTCCGGCGGGCGTTATCGGGCATGGGAACAGCGTCCCCCTGCGGTGCAGGGGGCTTCCCCCCTCGCGGTTCGCCCTGCCCCCGACACAGAGATACCCCGGGGACGTAGCTCAGCTGGGAGAGCGTCTGGTTTGCAACCAGAAGGTCAGCGGTTCGATCCCGCTCGTCTCCAGTGGGCGAAACGGCGAAAAAAACACAACGACGAAAACACTGGAAAACATGGGGTTATCGCCGCGTTTTGCCGGGGCGAGTTGGAAATTTTCCAGAAAGTGCAAAGAATTCCCTTGACGGTAAAGGCGGAAAAAGGTACAAGACTTGACCCGACTGGGGTCGGTCAAGCAGCATGCTTGGACGGCCCTGTGGGGCGAGAAACGAAACGGCAGGCCGATTGGGCCTGCCGGACTCTGACGGCTCTTTGACAACTGGATAGGGTGTAGCCGAAATATGTTTTTTCGGGAAAGGCAACACTGAAATCTCGATGTGCCGAATCGGCTTGGCATCGGTTTGTCGCCCCTTGTAGGTCTGTGGGTCAACGACAAATGCGGCCAAGCTATTAAGGGTACATGGTGAATGTCTAGGCGTGACGAGGCGAAGAAGGACGTGATAGGCTGCGATAAGCCCAGGGGAGCCGTCAAATAGGCTTTGATCCTGGGATGTCCGAATGGGGAAACCCGTCGCCACAGTGCAAGCTGATGGCGTCACCGGCGGATGAATGTATAGTCCGTCGGAGCCAACGCAGGGAATTGAAACATCTCAGTACCTGCAGGAAAAGAAATCAACCGAGACTCCGCAAGTAGCGGCGAGCGAACGCGGACAAGCCCAAACCGCCCTTCGGGGCGGGGTTGCGG
>JAPLNA010000253.1:17199-23048 GCA_026693065.1 Planctomycetota bacterium | reverse complement strand
CCGCAAGTAGCGGCGAGCGAACGCGGACAAGCCCAAACCGCCCTTCGGGGCGGGGTTGCGGGCGCTGATCAGGAGTTACAAAGGCAGCGGCAGTTGAACAGGCTGGGAAGCCTGGCGATACAGGGTGATAGCCCCGTAAACCAAACCGCCTGCCCTCCGTTACGGTCAGCGTACCAGAGTAGCGCGGATGCCGTGGAACTCCGCGTGAAGCTGGGGGGCCCACCCTCCAAGGCTAAGTACTCCGTCACGACCGATAGCGCTTAGTAAGGCGACTGAAAGATGAAAAGAACCCCTATTAGGGGAGTTAAAAGAACCTGAAACCATGTACTTACAGGTTGTCGGAGCCCTATGCTCCTGGCTTGCCGGGAGAACGGGTGACGGCGTGCCTTTTGCATAATGAACCGGCGAGTTACCGTTTGCAGCTCGGCTAAGCGTCTAAGGCGCGGAGTCAAAGCGAAAGCGAGTCTGAACAGGGCGACACAGTTGCAGGCGGTAGACCCGAAACTGGGTGATCTACCCATGGTCAGGTTGAAGCGACCGTAAAAGGTCGCGGAGGACCGAACCCATTAACGTTGAAAAGTTATGGGATGAACTGTGGGGAGGAGTAAAAGTCTAATCAAACCCAGCGATATCTGGTTCTCTCCGAAATAGCTTTTGGGCTAGCCTCGAGAGACATACGTATTGGGGGTAGAGCACTGGCTGAAACGCGGGGCCCACCAGGCTGCCGCCTTCAATCAAACTCCGAATACCAATACGTTTATCTCGGGAGTAAGACTACGAGGGATAACCTTCGTGGTCGAGAGGGAAACAACCCAGATCGCCGGCTAAGGTCCCCAATCCATGCTCAGTGCGTAAGGAAGTCGGATTGCTGTGACAGCCAGGATGTTGGCTTAGAAGCAGCCATCATTTAAAAAGTGCGTAACAGCTTACTGGTCGAGCAACTCGGCGCCGATAATGATCGGGACTAAGCATGGTACCGAAGCCGCGGACTTCTCCAGCTTGCTGGAGAAGTGGTAGGAGAGCGTAGCCGTCAGCAACGAAGGCGTACCGTAAGGAGCGCTGGAGCGGCGGCTAGTGAGAATGCCGGTATGAGTAACGAGAAAACAGGTGAAAATCCTGTTCGCCGAAAGCCTAAGGTTTCCTGGGGAAGGTAAATCCGCCCAGGGTTAGTCGGACCCTAAGTTGAGGCCGAAAGGCGTAGACGATGGACAGCAGGTTAATATTCCTGCACTACGCGTGGCGGTTGATCCGCAGATGACACATCTACAAGCTGGATCCTCCCGTTAGTCGTGGAGGTTGGGAGCCCGGAAACGGGTTACCTCGTGCCCGATTTGTTGGTGAAGTCCAGAGCGCAGGTGTCGAGAAAAGCTCTGCGGTGACAAAACGCGTATCCGTACTAAAACTGACACAGGTAGGCGAGGAGAGTATCCTAAGGCGCTCGAGAGAACTGTTGTTAAGGAACTAGGCAATTTGACCCCGTACCTTCGGAATAAGGGGTCCCTCCCGATCGGTTTACTTAACTGTGGACCCTTCGGAGGGCGCAGAGAATCGGATCTGGCGACTGTTTATCAAAAACACAGGACTCTGCCAACTCGCAAGAGGATGTATAGAGTCTGACGCCTGCCCGGTGCCGGAAGGTCACGGAAGCAGGTCATTGGGGAGCAATCCCTGAGAAGCTTGCAACCTAAGCCCCGGTAAACGGCGGCCGTAACTATGACGGTCCTATGGTAGCGAAGTTCCTTGTCGGGTAAGTTCCGACGTGCATGAATGGCGTAACGACTGGATCCCTGTCTCAACAACAGACTCGGTGAAATTACAGACGCGGTGAAGATGCCGTGTTCCCGTGGCAAGACGGAAAGACCCCGTGAACCTTTACTGCAGCCTGGCATTGACGCTTTGTGCTGCCTGCGTAGGATAGGTGGGAGGCGTTGAACCCTCGGTCTCGGCCGGGGGGGAGCCATCGTTGAAATACCACCCTTGTATCACGAAGCGCCTAACCTCGTACCGTGAATCCGGGCGAGGGACCGTGCTTGGTGGGCAGTTTGTCTGGGGCGGACTCCTCCTAAAGAGTAACGGAGGAGCCCAAAGGCATCCTCAGTACGGTTGGCAATCGTACGTAGAGTGCAAAGGCATAAGGATGCTTGACTGCGAGACCAATGCGTCGAGCAGATGTGAAAGCAGGGCTTAGTGACCCAGCGGTCCCGTGTGGAAGGGCCGTTGCTTAACAGATAAAAGGTACTCCGGGGATAACAGGCTGATCGCCTCCGAGCGTCCATAGCGGCGAGGCGGTTTGGCACCTCGATGTCGGCTCATCACATCCTGGGGCTGAAGGCGGTCCCAAGGGTTCGGCTGTTCGCCGATTAAAGTGGTACGCGAGCTGGGTTCAGACCGGCGCGAGCCAGGTCGGTCCCTATCTGCCATGGGCGTAGGAATATTGCGTGGACTCTTCTTCAGTACGAGAGGACCTTGAAGGACCAACCTCTGGTGAACCAGTTGTCGCGCTAGCGGCACCGCTGGGTAGCTACGTTGGGAACGGATAACCGCTGAAGGCATCTAAGCGGGAAGCTAACCACAAGATTAATATTCCATTCGTCCTCGGACGAGAGAGCCCCCATCTAGACCAGGTGGTTGATAGGCCGGATGTGTAAGGACAGAAATGTCTTAAGCTTACCGGTACTAATGGGCGATTGCTTGGCCGCATTTGTCCTTGGCCCCAAGGCCAGGTGGCAAACGCCGCCGATTTGGTCATCAGATTCAGTTTGCCCCCCGAAAAAACAATCAGGCTATACCCGTATCCACCCCGCCTGGCGAGGCCGACAGGTCTCGCCAGGCTTTGGCGGTGTGCATACGTTGCGGGCCACACCTGTTCCCATCCCGAACACAGAAGTTAAGCCGCAACGGCCAATGGTACTGCCTAAGCGGGAGANGCGGGAGAGTAGGTGAATGCCGCCTTTTATGAGAGGCTCGAAGGTAAACCTTCGGGCCTCTCTTTTTTTTGACCCGGCGGAGGCAGAACCTCGCCCTCATCGTTGCTCCCGTGGGCCTCGCCTCTGCGGGGGCCGGGCCGGCTGTTGCGGACCACCCACTGGCTCGGCTAGAATCGCCGCCACGCGGGAGCGCCCCTCCCGGCGTTGGCAGGTCCTGTTCGAGTGAACATGGGAAACTTCATCTATCGCTTTCGCTGGCAGATTGTGGCCCTCTGGGTGGCCGCCGCGGCGGGCCTGACGCTGCTGGCGCCCGGCGGGAGCGGGCGCCCGGGGCTGACCAGCGACCTCTTGCCGGCCGACTCTCCCAGCCGCGTCGGTCTGGACGAAATGGCCCGCCGCTTCGCCGACGAGACCGGACGCAGCCACGCGATCGTCGTCTTCGAACGAGACGGCGGGCCTCTGACCGACGCCGACCGCACGGACATCGAGAGCGTGGCGGCCTTGCTGACGCGCCCTCGCCCCGGCGGGCCGGGGGAGGACCAGTTCCGCGGCGCGCGTGTCCGAAGCCCCGCCTCTCTGGCCGCGATGGGGGCGAGCAATCCCCTGCTTTCACCCGACTCCCGGGCCGCCATGATCGTCGTCGCCCTGCCGTACAACTTTGCCACCGCCCGGGCCGTCGCTATCGTCGAGCACGTCCACGCGGTGTTGGCGGGTATTTCCCTGCGTCCCGGTCTGGCGGCGGCGGTGACGGGCTCGGCGGGGTTCGGCCGCGACCACCTCCAGGCCAACGAGCACAGCCACGACAAGATCCTTTTCGTCACGATCGCCGCGGTGATCGCGATTCTGCTGGCGGTCTACCGCGCCCCGGTGGCGGCGATCATCCCGCTGCTGGCGATCAGCCTGGCCAGCCTCGTCGCGACGAAGCTGACCCTCCTGGGGCGGAGCCTGGGCCTGGGCAGCGGCACGGCCGAGCGGCTCTTCATGCTCGTGCTCATCTACGGGGCCGGGGTGGACTACTCGCTGCTGTTCATCAGCCGCTACAAGGAATTCCTCGACGAACTCCGCCCGCCGGGGGAGGCCCTGGCCGCCGGGCTCAACGCCAGCCTCGCGGCGATTGTGGCGTCCGCGGCGATGACCGCCGCCGGGCTGGGCATGCTCTGCTTCGCCCGCTTCGGCGTCTTCCGGGACGTGGGCCCGGCGATCGTTCTGGGCCTGGTGATCGCGGGGGCCGCCGCCGTCACCCTTGTGCCCGCCCTGGTCGCCCTCGCCGGCCCGCGCACGTTCTGGCCCCGGCGGACAGCACGCCTCGAACACTCCCTGGCCGCGGCGCCCGCCGGGCGGCCGCGGAGGTTTTGGCCCCATCTCGCCGATCTCGTCCTGCGACACCCGGGCCTGGTGTTCGCCGCCGCGATGGGCATCCTGTTGATCCCGGCCGCCCGGGGCGCGAGCCTGAGTTGGGACTACGACGCCCAGGCCAGCCTCGATCCCCGCTACGACGCCGTTCGCGGTTCGGGCATGGTCAGCCGCCACTGGTCGCTGGGAGAGATCGCCCCGGTGACGGTGCTGGCGGTTTCGCCGTCGCCCCAGACGCCCGAGGCCTGGCGCCAGGCCTGCGGCACACTCACCGCCCGGGTTCGCCGCATCCGCGGCGCGGGAAACGTTCGCAGTCTGGTCAGCCCGCTAGGCCTGAACGCCGGCCCCATCGCCAATGCCGCCGCCCATGTCGTCGCAATCTTCAGCGGCGACAGCCGCGCCCGCGAGCAGTTCCTCAGCTCCGACGGGCACGCGATGCGGCTCTTCGTCACACTCCAGTCCCCGCCGCAGACGGTCTCGGCGATGGCCACGGCCGCGGAGGCCGGCTCGGTTGCCCGGGCCGCTTTGGCGGGCATCGACGCCCGTGTGCACCTGACCGGCCCGACCGCCGAGACCGCGGACCTGCGGGCTATCACCCAGGCGGATTTCTACCGCATGGCCATCCTGGCGTTGGGGGTGATCTTCCTGATCGTGTCGGCCCTGCTTCGCGACGTGTTGCTGGCGGCGTTCATGGTCGCCGCGACGGCACTGGGCTACGCCGCCACGTTGGGGCTGACCTACTGGCTCGTCGCCCTGGCCGGCCAGGGCGGGTTGGACTGGGAGGTGGAGGTCTTTCTCTTCATTGTCATGGTGGCCGTCGGACAAGACTACAACGTGTTCTTCACGGTGCGGCTGGCGCAGGAGTCCCTCCGGCAGCCGGGCCCTCAGGCCGTCGGCGCCGCCCTCGTCCGAACCGGACCGGTCATCTCCTCCTGCGGGCTGATCATGGCCGCCACCCTGGGCAGCCTGCTCGCCGGCGACGTCCGAATGCTCCAGCAACTGGGCCTGGCGCTGGCCCTGGGGATGTTGATCGACACGTTCCTGGTCCGCCCGTTGCTCCTGCCGGCCTTCATCCTCCTGACCGGTCGAACCCTCCGCCGCGCCGCGGCCTTCCTCCGCTGACGCCGCTTCCTCCCGCCGGCCGCGACGGCCGCCAACCGAAGGGCTGGGCGTTCTCCGGAGGAGCGTGTGTCACTTGGGCCCGAATGCCCGCACTTCCGAGATATGGCAACCGATGTTGGCCGCGTTCTTGAGGACGGTGACCCGCAGGTATCGCATCGAGACCGGGGGGAACCTGTCCTCGTAGCCTCTTTCGGTGGCGATCTCGGTGTTCCTGCTTCGGTCGACGATGGTCTGCCATCGGCTGCCGTCGAGGGAAGCCTCGACCGTGTACTGGTAGAACCGCCCGCCGTCCCAGTAGTTCCACAGTTGGAGGCGGTCGATCCGGTGTGGCGAGGGCAGCGACAGTTCGAGCCAGTGCGGCCACTGATCGCCCCAGTGGTTTTCCTTGTCGATAATGCCGTCCACCGCGAACCGGCCGCCGGGATCGGCTTGGCCCGGCTGGGCGGG
>JAPLNA010000253.1:0-17194 GCA_026693065.1 Planctomycetota bacterium | reverse complement strand
ATGTTGGGCTCGAAGCCGTAGTTCACGTACGTCACGTCAAAGCCGGCGCCCTGAGCCTGCCCCTGGCCGTCGAAGCACCGGGCCCGCAGGCGAGTCTCGTTCCGGAAGGTCAGGGGCCCGTCGGCTACCGGGTCGCCGGCGTTGACCGGGCGATTCGCTTGCCCCAGCAGGTAGTGCACGGTCAGGCCCGGCGCGCCCGACGTAAGCGTCACCCGGACGGACTCCTGAAAGACGCGGGCGGGCTCCCACCACGGTTGCCCCGTCTGGGGCCAATCCGTCAGAACCCCCCCCGGACGTCGGCCATGACCGGGGCGAACTCGAAATGCCGCACGTAGGTATCGCCGACCTGCCTGCCCTGGGCGTCGAACAGGGCGGCCTTGAACTGCGCCGGCCGGGCCTTGAGCACCCCCCGCAGCACGGGCGATTGAGGGGTGGGATCGCTGCCGTCCAGCGTGTAGTGAACGGCCCCCGCCAGCACCGGAGAGGCCGTCAGAGTCACTTCGTTGGCGTAGCGGGCCGCCTCGTGCGCGTCGAAGGAGGGATGATCCTCCACGCCCTGGACCTCCACGCCGGCGGGATAGAACAGGAGCTGCACCTTTCGGTCGGTGGCCTCCAGACGAGCCAGGAAGCGGGCGTAGTCCGGGGTCTGGCCGGGGTTCCAAAGCCGCTGCGACATGGCGGCGGCCCGGCGTCGAAGGGCGGGTATGCTCGCCAGGTCGGGCCCTTCCCACGTGCCGATCATGCCGCCGATCACGTTCGAGTCACGGGGCAGGCGGTCCTCGACGATCTTGAACCAGTTGTTCTGCCAGCGGAAGCGGTCCCAGTTGTAGATCTCCCGCAGGGGCGAGCCCCGCCCCGCGACGTACATCGGTTGCCACGAGTAGTTCACGATCGCAAAGCCGTCCTGGGCCATCTCCTTCACCGGGTAGTACGCGTCCTGGTACTCCAGGAACACCACGTCCCGGGGCAGGTTCACGTGCAGGGCGCCCCCGCGCTGGACCCCTTCGTAGGCCATCGACTTCTTGCCGTGCTTCTTGGCGATGGCGTCATACCGCTTCATCACGTAGGCCCACACGTCCGCCGAGTCGCGGAGATGGTTCCGCTTCATAAACTCCTTCTCAAAGGGCGTATCGCCGAACGAGGGCACCTCGCCGTCGATGGCGCCGAAGTGAATCCACGGCGAACTCTTGAACATGTCGGCCGTGCGGGCGACGAGCGTATCGACCGCCGCCCAGTAGCCCGGATCGTCCAGGAGGAACTGGGTCTTGTCGCCGCAGTTGGCGTACCGGGGTTTGTCGAAGTACTCGGGCATGGCCTTGAAGAGCCAAGAAGCGCCCCAGAACGCCGAAAGCCCGAGGTCGGGGATGTACGTCGCGCCGCGCTCGTCGGCGTAGCGGACGAGGGCCGACATCTCGTCGGGACCGAGGGGCGCGCCGCCGTCGTAGGGGCCCTTGGGCAGCGGATCCTGCCGGAACGCCGGGCACAACGCCCACAACACCTGGTAGCCGCCCCGGTGGAGGGTGAAGTAGTTGATCTTGTACAGGCGGCACAGGTCGATGGCCTCGCGGATCGTCTCGATGCGGTGGGGCTGGTGCTTGCAGCAAACCTGGACGCAGCGGAAGGCGGCGTCGGGCTGGTCGTTTACCGTCATCCGCGGTAGGCTGAACCGCCCGCCCTCGCCGCGGATCGCCTGGAGCAGGGCGGCCGCCCCCCAGCAGACGGCCTGGTAGGTCCCGCCCCGGATCGCCGCCGAATCGGCGACGGCGACGCTGTAGGCCTCGCCCTTGAGGGCCCCATCCAGGTGCAGGGCAATATCCCCGGCCCTGGGCGTCCCCTCCCGGACCTCCAGACGCAGGGCGGTGGTGCGGTAGATGTCCTCCGCCAGAATCCGCGCCGGGGGCAGCAATGCCGGGCCGGCCGCCATGATCCGCGTGGACGCGGTGATGGCCATGCCCCCGCCCGTCGTCGAGACCGAATGCGGCCAGGGAACCAGGTCAGGCCCGGCATCGCCGGGCGCCGCCCCAAGGGCCCAACAGGAAACGGCCATCGCCAGTATGCCGGCGACGGCCGGACCAAAGCGGGTGTTACGGAACATGGGAATCCTCATGGCAAACTCCCGTCCTGGGCCGATCGTTCTGAACGCCCAAAGTATCCCGAATCGCTCGCCGGGGCAAGGGCGTTCGTTTCGCCGCGCGGTACAGGTAGCATCTTGCGGGCCAACGCCGCCGCAGAGTTCAATATCCGTCAACTCAAAGAGTACCCGCAAGAGGCCACGCTCAGCGGCGAAGACTCCCCGATGAGGAACACGTGGGAGGAATGGGTTGTTCAGGTGCGGGGCGAGCATTCGACCTACACTCCACCTACGAGTTTACCGTTCGGGGCATCTGCAACGCCGTGGCCGATTCACTTCCCAAAGACGAGCGGGCCTTGCTCTGGGGTGCAACTGATGCGGCCTGGGACTTTGTGGTACTTGTGCCCGCCTTCCGACTGAGCGCAGGCAAGCGGATCGGGCAAGGGGTTGGGCCCACCGTTTCCATTGGCAACATCTGCGCCGGGCACCTGACGACACTGCCAGCCACGGGCGGACTTGATTTTCCCGCCTGCCTCGCCGATAATGTCAGTGGAGCCAGGCTGCTCCGACCGCGCCCCGCCGCGAGACGGGGAAGTGGCTCTCGGCGAAGACTCCAAAGATTCAGGAGAACTTACCGAGACCGGGGCAACGCGACCCCCGGCCGGACCAGTCTGGCTCTGGTTTTTCTTGAACTCCCATTGGCCGGGATGGGCGGTCTTGTTTCTTCCATGGTCAGAGCCTAGAATTGAACCGGGTCCAGCTCCCCCGCCGGGACGATTAAGCGTAGGCCCGGCGTGCGTAGGCCCGGATGGTGCGGGACTGCCACCGGGTTCATCTGGGCCTTTTTCTTTCCATCCCGTCAGTAGCCACGCCTTCCTCTTCTCAAATCGGTACAGTTTCAGCGACCGGATCTCGGGGTCTAATTCGTCGCCGGGCTGCATGAGGATGTTCGGGTTCTTCGGGCCGTGCGTGTCGGTAGATTCCTGCGCTCCTGACTTGACTTCTCGGCCTTGGCCGCCGATAATGTCTGTGGAGCCACGTTGATCGGCCCGTGCCCCGTCGAGAGGCGGGGAAGCGACTCTCGGTTGCTCTGTCGGAGATTCCGGCTGCACTTTCGAGGCCGGGGAACGACGCCCCCCGGGCAGATCGGCGTGGCTCTGGCTTTTCATCCGCTCCCACGGCTGCGAATGGTCGGTCTTGTTTCTTCCGTCGGCATAACCTAGAGTTGAAGTAGGCTCAGCCCCACCGCCGGGACGAGTACGCATAGGCCCGGCGGGCGTAGCGCCGGACGGGCCATTAACCTCGCCGGTTGCATCTGGGCCTTTTTCATTTCTCCACCCGGTCAAATGTCGGCGGAGCCAGGCTGTTCCTGTCGCTGGGCTGGCGAGGGCTGCAACGATTCCAGATCGCCCGGCCTCTGGGCCGGTGACTCCGCCGGCCACGAGTTGACGATACAGTCTGCCTTACCGGTCAGCACAGCCGCCGCTTGGCCGGCCAGGTGGCAAAGAGAAAACGGGACTCCCCGGGCCGGCGGAATCTTTGCCACGCCCCCGCCCGTCGCGCCTGCCGGGGTGTCCAGGTAGCTCGCCGCCGGCGCATGGCCTCTGTCCGCCCGCCCGCCACTCGAATCATTGGCCTGCAAGGCGGAGGACTCTTGCCAGTTCCTCCCGCACTGAGTCGGCGAACCAACCCGTAGGCTCAATGCGGAGGGATTGCTCGTAGGCGGCGATGGCCTCGGCATAGCGCTTCATGTTTGCGTAGGCTCGCGCCAGAGCGACGTATGGCCAAGAGTTGTTCGGGTCGATGACCATAGCCTTCTTGTAGGCGGCGATGGCCTCGGCATAGCGATTCATTTTTTCGTAGGCGCCCCCCATATTGGTGTATGAGTAAACGTCGTTCGGATCGATGGCGATCACCTTCTTGAAGGTTTCGATGGCTTCTGGATAGCATTTCAGCATGTGGTAGGCCAAACCCATGCCGAAGTAGGCAGCAGCGTAGTCAGGTTTCAAGGCGATGGCAACCCTGTAATGTTCGATCGCGGTGGCGTGATTCCCAAGCCTGCTATGCAGGTCGCCCAAGGCGAACCATACAACCGGGTTGTCTTTTTGTTTCTCGCGGAGCGAGGTGAGTATCTTGGTGGCTGTGCCCCAGTCCTTCTTGTCCATGGCGGCCCAAGCTTTGGCCATTTCTTCGGTCTCAGCGCTATCGAGGCGTCGGCCTCCCGCACTGGCGAGCGTCTGGAGCTTGCCTTGTTTGCGCATCAGGGCCGAGACGGAGGAAACGGGGACGGCGAAGTTGAGGTTCTGGCCGCCACTGAGGTAGGCCGTGGTCACGCCGATTACTTCGCCGCGGGCGTTGAGGAGTGGCCCGCCGCTGGAACCGGGGCTTATCGGGGCGGTTATTTGTATCGCCGCGAAGCCGGCCTTGATTTCCCGGTGGCCGCTTACCATGCCGCTGCTGAAGGTGTTCGCCAGCCCTTGCGGGTTGCCGATGGCGTAGACGGCCGCACCAACCTTCGGCAGGCCCCCATGGGAAATCCTGAGGCAGGGATACCCACCGTCGGAGACCTTCAGGAGGGCCAAGTCGCCTTCGGGATCGGTGGCTACCCAGCCGTCCACGAACAGTGTAGCCCCACTGCTGAGGCGCGCGGTGGCGAATTCCGCGCCCTTTATCACGTGGTAGTTCGTGACGATCAGGCCCTTGGCATCGACGAAGAAGCCGGACCCTAGGCCAATAGACTTAAAATCCTTGTCCCGGACGATGATGTAGACCACGGCGGGCGAGGCATTCTCAAAAAGTTGCTCCGGCGAGAAAGGGGCCGGGGCGGCAGCAGTGCCTGGCTCTTCCATGGCGCGGTCAAACGGGGCCTTGGCTATCGTCTTGGGGCTGGGGTTGTCAGTTGTCGGGGAAGGAGAGGGCCTCGTGCCCGACATCAAGCCGAGGGTGATGGCTACTGCCAGCACGGCCCCGGCCAGCAGGCCGACGGCGCCGCCGACGATCAGGAAGGTTCGTCGTTTCCGAGCCTTCGGGCTGGGCACGGCACACTCGTGCCCGCACATGGGGCACTTGTCCAATTCCCCGCCCAGGGATTCAGGGCTTTCCAGCCTCGCATCACATTGGGGACAGGTGTACCGAATCATCAGACACTCCCTTCCAACCATGTGAACACGCCACAACAGGTGCGCCCGCGTCCGGCCTCCCAAACCAGCCGCGCGACACGTGATTCCCCGGCCGCCGACCGGGTGAGGACATGGTAGTCTGGCGGGCCGGGTTACGCAAGGCCACAATCTGACGCTTGCGGCCTGCGGCCTGTGGCGGACTTGCGGCAGGCTGATCGACCTTCACGCCATGCGGACCACGCTGGCGACGAACCTGGCCCGCGCGGGCGTGGCCCCGCAACTGGCCCAGCGGATCATGCGGCATGGCGACTACAAGACCACACTGAAACACTACACCGTCCTGGGCGTCGCCGACACGGCTAAGGCGATATGGCAAATGCCCTGGATCGACCGGCCAGAGCGGGAAGCGGCAACGGGAACCCTCGACGCCGAGCTTGGGCAAAGCGCCTGGCAGTACCCCCAGCAATACCCCCGGCAGTTGGAGCGCGAAACGGTGCCGGAGAGCGCGGCGTCGCGCGGTGGGGCTGTGCTGGCCCTGGACGGTGGGGAACAGGCGCAAGGTTTTGCCACGGCGAGACCTTGCCAAGAAACGCGACCCCATGCTAGAATACGCAACGAGAATCGCGGGCGTAGCTCAATGGCTAGAGCTCCAGCCTTCCAAGCTGGTTGTTGAGGGTTCGACTCCCTTCGCCCGCTGTACGACGGCCCTTGTCAGTAGATGACAGGGGCCGCTCTTTGTGTGCCGAGCATGTTTGGTCACTTGGAGGTGCAAGTTCTCCGCCCAGCCTGATGGAGGCGAAGGGCAAGCCAGTCCTGGGTCGATCAGGAACGGCGGCGGCGCAGGAGAGGAAGAGCCAGCAGGAGAAGCGAGACGGTGGTCGGCTCCGGGACGATGATGCCGGCGGCGTCGAAGGCGTCGGCCCACTGGCGGCCATGGTCTTTCAGGCCGATGTCGTTGAAGTGGATGCCGTCGGAAACCCAGCCCAGATTGTGGTAGTTGTCGGTAGACGAGCCCAGGAAGACGTCCGGGAAGGTGTCGATGACCTGGTGCTGCCCGGCGATGACCTGGGCCATGTTGGCCGCGGGGGTGCCGGGGAGATAGGAGGCCAGGGCGACGCCCCAGGGGACTTCGAAGCCGGCGTCGGCCCGGGACTGGGCGATGACGTTTTCGAGGAGTTGGGCGTAGTTGCCGGCGGAGGTTCCGCCGGAGGCGTCGGACTCGCCCTGGTGCCACAGGACGGCCCGGAAGCCCCCGGGGCCGAGTTTGGAGATGGCGTTCTTGAGGTTGGCGTAGAGCCCGCCGCCGGGCTGCCACTGCCCGACGGTCGTGCCCCCGTAGCCGGTGGAGACGATGCCGATCGGGACGCCGTAGCGGTCGGCGAGGAGGTCGCCCATGGCCGGCCAGGGCGAACCGCCGCTACCGCCCCCGCCGCTGCCGTTGGGCTGGGGATCGTTGGCCGTCTGCCAGAGGTTGGCGGCCCCCGTGTAGGAGAGGGCATTGACCCGGTCGTCCTTGGGCTGCTGGGTCGGGGAGCCGAAGTTGCAGGAGTTGCTCTGCCCGGCCGTCACGAAGATCTCGCCGACTCCCACGCGTTGGATGGTGGAGGCCCCGACGATGGAGCCGTCCTTGATGGCCCGGACCTCGACGTCGTACCAGCCGCCGGCGGCGGAGAGCTTGGCCGAAAACTTGCCCGACCCGGGGGCCGCGTCGGCGACGACCCAGTCGCTGCTGGTGCCGGCGTAGCCCGTGCGCGCGACAACGCGGGCTTCCAGGCGGTCGACGGGGCCGCCGGTGTAGGTGCCGTTGAAGGTGAACTGCCCGTGGTTGGAGTTGTCCCGCTGAACGACGGTGCGGCTATAGGTCTGGGAGAACCCGAGGGTCACCAGGGAGGGCGCAAGGGCATACTTGAAGGTGGGGCCCAGGAAGCCGTTGGTGAAGTGCGAACTGACGGTGTAGCCGGCCAGGTAGAGGTATTTCGGCAGGTCGGTCATCATCGGATAGGTCTGCACGGCCCCCTGCCAGGTGATCCCCGTGCCGAAGGTAGCCGTCGGGAACATCACGTTGTCGCTCGGGGTGACCTGGGCGGCGACGATGTAACTGTTGCCGGCAATCAGGCGAACCGGAGTGATGGGGACGTAGTTGGCCTGGTATCCGCCGGCGGCCTGCCCGGGCGTGCCGGGGGCGATCGTGGCGATCGCCAGCGCCGGGCTGGCGCCGGTCAACGAGTAGAGCCCGACGCTCCGCCCGTCGCTGCCCAGACCGTCGATGTCGAATACTCCCAGCTCGTCGACGATGGCGTCGCTGCTGAGGGTGAACTGCCAGCCGACGAGGAACTGGTTGGCCAGGCCCGGCGAGCCGCCGGAGGCTTCGACGGCCCAGAGGCTCTCAGCGGCGGCGGCGGAGGAGGTCAGGCACCCGGCCAGAAGCAGGCCCAGCAGACGGGCGAATCGGAGTTGAGCGAGCATGAGCGTCTCCATGTCTCGTGGCGGGGCGAACGGGACCTCCCTCGAGACGTCAGCACGAACAAGCAAATCCTCCGGCCCTGAGCGAGCGAAGCGGCCACGGGCCAGCCAAACGATTCGAGCACGAACAGTGTACTGCAAGCAGGCTTTCGCGTCAAGCACGAGCCGGAGGATCGGGAGGAAGATGAGTGGATCGCTGACGACGTACAACCCCAGGTAGAACGCGCGGTTCCTGCGTTGACAGGACGCGGCGGGGGGGGTACGGTGTCGGTAGCGGTCAGGAGTGCCCATGGCGTCCATGCGATTCCCCCTGCTCTTGTCGGCCATAGCGATGGCTGCCCCTGCGGTGGCCGGAGCGGACGACTATCGCAACGCGGTCGTGGGCCGCTGGATGCAGTCGCTGTCGTCCGGCTCGGGCGCCGGGCCTCGCGTGCAGCCGGCCGATATCGACGAGGCACTGAAGCTCGCCGACAGGACGCTGGACTTCGTGGCCTCGGCCAGGCCTCTGCCGGAACTGGCGCCGCGGCTCAAGGCGCTGCGTGCGGAGTGGGACGCCGGCCGGTCGTTGGCGCCCGAGCAGCGGGAGGGCTTCTACCAGCGGGTGCGCTGGCTTCGCCGTGAAATCCTCTTCTCGCACCCGGCGCTTTCGTTCGACCGGATCCTCTTCAACCGCAACCCGCCCACGACCTACAGCCACAACGGCGATCAGCACCTCGGTGTTCACAGCCGCCCCGGCCCGGGCCTGACGATCCTGACCGACTGGAAGACCCATCCGCGGGCCACCGCCATCCTCCAGGGCAAGCTGCCCGCCGGCGCGGTGCGAAACCCGGACCTGGACTACGGCGCCGACAGGATCGTCTTTGCCTTCTGCGATCACACCGCCAAGGCGCCCCTTCGCGAGCGATTCTTCCTCTACGAAGCCGCCGTCGACGGCTCCTGGGTGCGCCAGTTGACCGGAACCTCCCGCGATCCCTTCGCGACGTGGAACGGTCGCGCCACCGCCGTCATCGAAGACAACGACCCGTGCTACCTCCCGGACGGAGGGATCGTCTTCATCTCCACGCGCGGGCAGTCCTTCGGCCGCTGCCACGGCGGGCGGTACAACCCCGCCTGGGTCCTGCACCGCTGCGACGCCAACGGCGACAACATCCGCCAACTGTCCTTCGGCAACGAAAACGAGTACGAACCGGCCGTCCTGGACGACGGCCGCCTTGTCTTCACACGCTGGGAATACACCAACCGCCACGAGATGCTCTTCCATAAGCTTTGGGCGTGCCGGCCGGACGGCACGTACGTGTCGCACTACTACGGCAACGACACGCTGCACCCGATGGAGGTGGTGGAGGCCACCGCCATCCCCGGCACCGGCAAGGTCGTCGCCACCGCGCAAGGCCACCACAGCTACAACACCGGCACCGCCGTCGTGATCGACGTCAGGCTCGGCGAGAACGGAGAAGCCCCCCTCACTCACCTCACGCCCGAGACCCCGTATTCCGAGTCCAACGGTTGGCCGAAACCCCACTTCAGCCACCCGTATCCGATCACGAGCGATCTGTTTCTGATCTCGCGGGCCAACCACCCGGTGCCCCCGCAGGGACAGACCCCGCCGCCCAACGACCGCGCCATCTACCTGATCGATACCCTGGGCGGTCGCGAGTTCATCTACGAAGACCCCTCCGTCGCGTCGTTCTCGCCCATCCCCGTCCGCCCGCGCGTCCGCCCGCCGGTGATGGCCCCCGCGACGCCGCCCGATCCGTCGGACGACGGCATCGTCTATGTGCAGAATGTCTATCGCACGCGCAACGACCCCGAACACAAGATCAAGCCGGGCAGCATCAGGGCCCTTCGTGTCAACGCCCTGGGCGTCCAGCCGCGGGCCGACCGCTCGGCGTGCAGCATGACCGTTCCGGTCGAAATCCCCAAGAAAGTGCTCGGCACGGCGCCCGTGGACGCCAACGGCTCGGCGTGCTTCCGCGTGCCGGCCGAAACGGCCCTCCAGATCCAGATCCTCGACGAGAACGGCATGGCCGTCCTCACGGAAAAAAGCTTCTTCTACCTGCAGAAAGGCGAGCGCCGGGGCTGCGTCGGTTGCCATGAACCCGAGGGCTCCAGCCCGTACGTCCAACCGTTGCAGCGGCAGCCGGTGCGCCTGACCCCGCCGGCCGGCCCCCAATATCCCGGCGGCCTGAGCTTCATGCGAACCGTCCAGCCCGTCCTCGACCGCTACTGCATCTCCTGCCACGGCCTCGACAAGACCGACGCCGGCGTGAACCTCGTGGACGACGGCAACTACACCTGGCCGCGACCCTATGTCGAACTGACCCGCCGCGGAGACCACCGCCTGGGCGAGAAAGAGTACATGTGGACGGCGGAAAAGAACATCAGCCGCCCGTACCAGTTCTACGCCTTCGGCAACCGCGTTTCGGAGCTGTTGCTGAAGGATCACGGCCACGTGAACATCGACCGCGACAGCCGCCAGCGCGTCATCGACTGGATGGACCTCAATGCCCAGTGCTACGGAGACCTCTTCCCCAACAAGGTCGAGCAGCGCCGCCTCGACGCGGAGGCCGTGAAGGAACTGCGGGCCTTTGCGAGGCAGCTCTTGGGCGAGACATTCGCCGGCCAGCCCGAGCGGGCGCTGGTGAACGTCGCTCAGCCGGCCGAAAGCCGCGTCCTCATGGCGCCCCTGGCCAGCCAGGCCGGCGGATGGGGACAACGGGCCGCCTGGAAGAGCAAGGACGACCCCGGCTACAGGAAGATGGCCCAACTGGTCGCCCGCTGCATCCTTCCCGTCCCCAACGAGAATGACAACGGGTGGCAGCCCAACCGGCGGCAGGGCGGGGGGCAGGACTGGGTGATCGAGGACCAGTTGGAGTATCTCAAACGACTCAGGCCGTCAGCCGTCTCTTCCGTCCTGGCCCCGTGAGACGCCCCCGTCCTCGTCAATGCCCTGCCCCACGGCCAGGCATCCCCTTCCGCCTGCTCACAATGGATATCCCCGTGGGTGGGGCCCCGCGCCGATTGCGTCGCCGCCGGCGGTTCGCGTGGGCCGTTCGGAACGGGCGACGAAACGGTAGTGGCCCGAGCCGACCTCGAAGATCGCCGCGCCGGCTTCGGCGCGGAGGAATCTCACCCCCTCGGCCTGAGCGGCCGGTTGTCCGTTTTCGGTGACCGAACCGGCGTCGCTCGTGGGTACGTAGACCGTCGCCATCGTGTTGGCGGGAATGGTCGCCTCCAGAAGGAAGCGGCCCCCCTCGAGCTTCCAGGAAGTCGCGATCCGCCCGCGGATCGAGTCGTAGGAGGCCTTGACCCAGGTGATCCCCCCGCCCGGCTGCGGGCGAATCCGGATCCGCCGGAAGCCCGGGCCGTCGGTGTCGATGCCGGCCATCGTGGAGAACATCCATTGCCCGCAGGCGCCGTAGGCGTAGTGGTTGAACGAGTTCATGCTGGGATCCTGGAAGCCGTTCTTCTCCGTCCAGCCGTCCCACCGCTCCCAGATGGTCGTGGCCCCGTGTTTGACCGCGTACCCCCACGACGGGTAATCCTCGTTCTGGATGAGCTGATACGCCAGATCCAGCCGCCCGGCCTCCGTCAGCACCGGCAGGATCAGATTGACGCCCAGAAAGCCGGTCGACAGGTGCCCACGCCGCTCGTTGATGAGTTGCACCAGGCGCGCCACCGCCAGCGGACGCACGTCTTCGGGCAGCAGGTTGAACCCCAGCGCCATCAGGTAGGTCGTTTGCGTGTCGCCTTTGATGCGGCCGTCCTTGCCGACATAGGCCCTGTTGAAGGCGGCCTTGATCTCGCCCAGCAGCGTCTCGAACCGCGCGGCGTCGGCGGGCTTGTCGAGGACCTGGGCCATCTTCGCCATCAGGCTCGTGCTGTAGGCGAAATACGCGGTGGCGATGACGTCCGGCGGCATGTCGGCGCCGATGTTGAGCCAGTCGCCGAACCCCTCGGCCGGCCGCAGGCGGCCCGTGCTGCGCTTCTCCAGGTACGCGATCCACCGCGTCATGCCGTCCCAGTGCCGCTGGAGCATTCGCGTGTCGCCGTACATGCGATAGATCGTCCAGGGGCAGATGACGCCGGCGTCGCTCCAGGCGGGCGAGACGCCGCCGCCCCGCGGCGAGACGTCGCGGTAGCCGCCCTCGGGGCCCTGGGTGTCGTTATAGGTCGTCAACCAACTCGTGAAGAACGCCGCCACGTCCATGTTGTACGCCCCGGTGCCGATGAAGACCTGGGCGTCGCCGCTCCAGCCCAACCGCTCGTCCCGCTGCGGGGAGTCGGTGGGCACCTCGAAGTAGTTCGACCTCTGCCCCCACACGATGTTCCGCTGGAGTTGGTTGAGCATCGGGTTGGAGCACTCGAACGTGCTGGTCAGGGGGCAGTCCGAATGCAGCACGACGCCCGTGACGCTCGCCTTCGTCGGCGGTTCCGGGCAGCCGGTCATCTCCACGTAGCGGAACCCGTGATACGTGAACCGAGGTTGCCAGACCTCCTGGACGCCGCCCTTGAGCACGTAGGTGTCCGTGCACCTGGCCCCGCGCAGATTCGCCGTGTAGATCGTCCCGTCGGGGTTCAGCATCTCGGCGAACCGCAGCGTCACCCGAGCGCCCGTTGGGCCGGTCACCTTCAGCCTCGCCCAGCCGGCGAAATTCTGCCCCATGTCGAACACGAACACCCCCGGCCGGGGCTGCGCGACCGACTTCGGCTCGATCTCCTGCGTCTTCCGCACCGGCTCGCCCGGATACGCCGCCAGCACCGCCGGTCCCTGACTGGCGAGGCCTGCCGCCCCATACCAGGCCGACAGGATCTCCAACGGCCCGCCTTCGCCCCGGAGCACCAGCATGTCCCCTTCTTTCGCCTCCTGCAACCCCTTCCGCCCGCCGGAGGCGTACGCCACCCGAAGCTGCTTGGCGAGGCCGTATGCCGGGTCGCCGAAGGTCGCGTTGGAGGCGGCGATCGACAGGGCGTTGTCATGAACTGCCGCCTTTACCTTCGCCGTCACGTCCAGTGCCGGCGCCTGTTCCCCCGACGTCGGATGCCCCCACGCGGTGTCGTCGAATCCGGGGGCGTTCCAACCGGACATCTCTGCCCGGGCGTCGTAGGCCTCCCCGGCAAAAATATCCGACGACAGGATCGGCCCGCCCGAGGCGACCTTCCAGGACTCATCCGTCCCGATCACATCTTCCCCGCCGTCGGCGTACTCGACGTGCAACTGAGCCAGCAACGCCAACCGCCCGCGCCCGCCGTGGTGCAGGCCCCACCAGCCGTCCCCCACGATCGCTCCGATCACATTCTCCCCGCCCCGCAGCAGACCCGTCACGTCATAGGTCTGGTAGTAGATGCGTTTCTCGTACTCGGTCCAGCCGGGCATGAAGAAGTCCGCCCCGACGCGCTGCCCGTTGATCGAGGCCTCGAAGAGCCCCTTGGCCGTCACGTACAGCGTCGCACGCCGCACCGGCCCGGCCGTCCGGAAGGCCTTTCGGAACAGCGGCAGCGGCGCCCCCGGCGCTCTCCGGGCGGCAATCCACTTGCCTTTCCAGTCTTCCGCCTTGAGCAACCCCATCGACCACCGGGCCGGCGGCGACCAGACCGACGGCTTGTCATCCTTGTCCCATACCCGCACCTTCCAGAAGCACGGTTGCCGCGACGGGAGCGCGCAGCCCCCATATTCCACCTGCGCCGACCGGTCGGAAGCCACCTTGCCGCTGTCCCACAGATCCCCCCGATCTCTGGCCAGCGCCTCTTCCGTCCCGGCGACCAGGATCCGGTAGCCCGTTTGGACCTGCGCCCGCCGGCCCGACTCGACCATCCAGCTCAATCTGGGCCTCTCGACGTCGATCCCCTGAGGGTCTGGGCGGTATTCGCACCGCAACTGGGTCGCTGCCACGTCTGGCGTCGCCTTCTCGCCGACACAGGAGGCCATTGTGCCAACAACCCACAGGCCGACGAAGCAGATGTATCGCACGGGAGTTCCTTCCCTATCCGCTACACTGGGGTTGCCCGGATAGCCTCATGCCCACGACCGTCGCGGGCCTTCTCAACAAGTCTATCACGTCTTCCAGACGCCGCCAGGGGCTTTCTGAACGCCTGTCCATCGTGGCATTGCCCACAATCGCTATAATGACGCGGGAAGGCCATTCGGCGGCTCACATCTTGTTTCAGCAGCGTCGTCCACTCGTTGACAGCCATTGCGTTATTGACGACGATACGGGGCCGTTTGTCCTTGTTGCTTTGGCGAGAGGAAGCTATCCTTCGCTCGTGGACGGCGCCATGGTGGCGCCACCTGAGCAGTGAAGAGCGAAGGATTGACGCGCCGGACGATGATCCGGAGAACCGGCGCACTTTGGCCAGGCATGAATACCGGACGAAACCAGGGAGGCGAGATGGCACTGAAAGTCAAGAACGGTCAGAAGATCCTCTTCATCGGGGACAGTATTACCGACTGCGGCCGGCGCGACTCCGCCGCGCCGCTTGGCAACGGCTACGTCAAGCTCTTCGCGGACATGCTGATCACCCGCGAGCCCGCGAAGCGAGTTAGCATCATCAATAAGGGGATCAGCGGGGACAACGTCGTCGGCTTGAAGAACCGCTGGAGCGACGACGTTCTCCGTCATCGGCCGGACTGGCTCTCCATCAAGATCGGCATCAACGATTTGCACAGCACGTTCGGCAATCCCAACGGGGTAACCCCCAAGGTGTTTGCCGAGGCATACGATGAAATCCTGTCGCGGACCCGCAAAGCCCTGCCGAAATGCCGCCTCCTGCTGATCCAGCCGTTCTACATCAGCATTGAATCCTCGCCCAACACCTGGCGGAAGCAGGTACAGGACTTGCTGCCAACCTACCTGAGCATCGTCGCTCACATGAGCCGGAAGTATGGAACCCGGCTGGTGAAGACGCACGCGATGTTCCAGGAGTTGCTCCGGCATCACGAGGCGGACACATTCTGCCCCGAGCCGGTGCACCCGAATCTGACGGGGCACCTCGCCATGGCCGAATCCGTCTACGCCGCCTTGAGCCGGTGAGCCGACGGGCGGGCGGCATGTAAAAGCGAGAATCCCTGGTCTAGCCGCGGCCCCACAAATCACAAACATGGGGAGAGCGTGCGAACGCTCTCCCCAAACCCCTCATCCCGGCCCACACACCCCCACGGAGCGGGAAGGGCACTGCCGCGGGCGGGGGAGCCTATTTCACGATGCTGAAGTAGTGCTCGAAGAACCGCCCGGCGTCCACCTGGGCCGCCACGCTGTGCGGGCCGTCCGCCTGGTCGCGAAAGACCGTCCACCCGGCCGTCGGGTCGTGCAGCAGAACCCGGACGTGGCCCTGTTTGTAGCGGCACAGGTCGGGCTCGAAGATACACGCCGCCGCCAGCGGGTCGTGGAACGTGATGCCCTGGGCCCCGTGGGCGAACCACACCTCGGCGAAGTCGCGCACCGGCTGGAGCGCCCTGGCGGCGAAGCGCCGGCGGCACTCGTCGGCCGGCAGCACGCAGCGGAGCGTCACGTCCAGCCCGAAACTCACGTGCCGGGGCGGGCGAGACTGATGCCCGTTGCCGTACGCGATCGCCGTCGCGTGCGGATCGCCAACGGCGTTCCACTCGCCGCTCATGCTCGTGAAGAACTGTCCGCACATCAGCACCATCCGCTTGAGCAGGGCCGGGATCTCCGGGTCGGTCGCCAGGAGCAGCCCCGCGTTGGTCAGCGGCCCGATCGTCAGCAGCGTGACCTCGCCCGGATGGCGGCGGATGGTCCGCCGCAGGAACTCGACGGCCTCGTTGGGCGCGAAATCGGTCCGCCGGCTCCAGGCGCCCAACGCCGCGGCCTGCGGGGCCGTCTTCTGACTCATGTCGATCAGCATCGCCTGGGCCGCCCCGGAGTGAATGGGAATATCGTCGCGCCCGACGTGGCGGCACATGGCCGAGGCCATCTCCGCTCGCCTCTGCGGCTCGCCCGTGACGGTGGTAATGCCCACCAGGTCGCACCGCTCCTGGCTCAGCAGGTAAGCCAAGGCGACGGCATCGTCGATGTCCGTGCCGATGTCGGTGTCCAACAGGACCTTTTCTCGCGTGTCTGTCATCATCGGGCCTCCTGTCTGCCGGCCTCGTGCACCCGCACCTGCACCCAAGGCGTCGCCGGGTTGTCGCTGTTCTTGAGTATGTTCCGGGTAGTCCGCAGAGAAGAGGGTCCGTCTTCTTCTCGCCGTCGACCTGACTGGGATGGAAGATCAGCGATCATCAGATGCTCACCATCACATTGCCCCCGCACACCGGCAGGAACGCCCCGCTGATGAACCCGGCCAGGTCGCTGGCCAGGAACGCCACCGCATTGGCGATATCCTGGTCCAGCCCGCGACGCCGTAGCGGCACATTCTTCTCGTACGCCTCGTTCCGCTCCGTGCCGGCGGCCCGGTCGCGGTCGCTGATCGTCCAACCGGGGGCCACCTGGTTGACCGTGATGTTGTGCTCGCCGACCTCCCTGGCCAGCACGCGCAGCACGCCGTCCATCCCGCGTTTGCCCGAGACCAGCGCCCCCGTGCCGGCCCCGGCGGCAAGGGCGCACTCCGTGCTGATAGCGATCACTCGCCCCCATTTCGCCCGGATCATCGCCGGCACGAACGCCTTGGCCATCAGCACGTTGTGCAACACGCACGTCCGAAACACCTTCTCGAAGTCCTTCACATCTTGTTTCAGCAGCGTCGTCCACTCGTAGACGGCCATGGCGTTATTGACGACGATACCCGCCTCGCCCAGCTCGGCCGTCACCGCATCGCGCATCGCGTGGACGGACTCCTCGCAGCCGACGTCAACCTGGACGGCCGTCGCACGGGCGCCCTTGGCCCGCAGTTCATCCCGCAGAGCCAAAGCCCTTTCCCTGCTGTGGTGATACCCGACAGCCACACAGGCCCCGCACTGGGCGAGGGTGCGTGCCATCACCCGCCCAAGTTCCCCTGCCGCTCCGGTGACGACCGCCACGCGTCCGCTCAGATCAATCTTCATGTTCGCCGGCCTTTCTTCTTCCGGCCCGCCGCACACCTCGCGCCCGGGGCCGACGGGTATTCTACCGGCCACCGGGCCCGGAAGTGAACGGTGAAGCGATGTCGTGTCATCGTTCTCCCTGCTGCCAGGCGAAGGATCGCCCCCGGGGTTTCCCAGATAGCTCTGCCCACGACCGTCATGGGCAGTGCCGTCCGGAAATCATCGGCTACCTCTTCATCTCCACGACGTTCTCCGCCTGAGGTCAGGCCCTGGTGTATTGGGGGACTTTCAGCGTCTCGCCGCCACGCATCGCGGAGGTGTGGGCGACGATGCCGGCGACGGTCATGTTCAGGGCCTGCACGATGTCGACGAGGGGGCGGCGGTCTTCGAGGATGGCGGTAATGAACTCATTCATCAGGTGGCCGCTGGAGCCGCCGTGGTGGCCCGGGTCCACCGCCTCGGGCAGCGGGGGGCGTTCGAGGTCAGGCAATGGATTCATGTCGCCGCGGTAGTCGCCGGAGGCCCCGGGCATGGGCCACATGGCCCCGCGCTGCCCGCGGA
>JAPLNA010000252.1 GCA_026693065.1 Planctomycetota bacterium | reverse complement strand
GCCGCTCTCCAGGGCGCGGAGGATGAAGGGTTCTTCCTCCCGCACGCTGAGCATCAGGACCAATGTCCGCCGGTTCCGCCGCACCAGCTCGCCGCAGACGTCGATGCCGTTGAGCCCGGGCATGTGAATGTCCAGCACGACCACGTCGGGGTGGACGGCCTCGACGAGGGCGACCACCTCCCGCCCGTCGCCGCACTGGCCTACGACCTCGAACTGCCCGCTCTCCTCCAGCAGCAGCGCCAGGCCCTCCCGGACGACGGCGTGATCGTCGGCCAGAAACACGCGGATCCTCGCGGGCGGGGAACTCGCGCCGGCCTCTTCCAGAGGGCCCGGCGCCGGTACGGGATTGGAGTCTTCGCCCATGGCAGGCCTTCCCTTTCTATAATGTGAGGCAACCCACCGACGCCTGATATGATAGAATACCCTACGAGGTTGGCAAGGATTATCTGTTGCGCCGCCCGGACCCGGCGCCGGCCCCGCCGGAAGATGCTTGCAAGACCGGCGAAAGGATAGACAATCAACAGTCAGAATCGGCCCCGGCGTGGGAGCCGAGACAGATCCCCCCCGCCGACCCGGCGATGACGAGGATGACGCCGTGAATATCTGGGTTCAGAAAAGCAGATTCGGACTGAAGGCCGGGCGGAAGGGTTGGCACTGCAAGGACTACTTCGACGGCAAGAAACCCACCGAGCCGTATCTCTCCGGCGGACGCCGGAGCACGAGCAACCCGATCAGCCTGCGGTGCATCCGCCAGATGCGCCCGGGCGACCTGATCGTGCTCCACCAGACCGACGACGAGTCGTTCTACGGGCTCACCCAGGCCGATTCGCCCGGGCTGGAATCCGAAAAGGGCTCCGGCACGTTCGATTCGTTCTACCTCAAACCGGCGGCCACCGCCTTCCGCTTCGCCCGCCCGGTCACGCTGACGGAGCTTCGCGCCGCCGGGGCCGACCCGGAATGCTTCGGCCCCAAGACCACCGGGCGCATCTTTCCCCTGGGCATCGCCGACCTGGTCGGGCTCGTGAAGGCCGTCTCGACGGCCTCGCCCGAGCAGAGCAAGGCCCTCGCCGCCTGGCTCCGCGAGAGATCGTAGCCCCTCGGCAAAAGGCAAGAGGGGGCCGGCCACAAAGGGCACAAAGGGGTAGAAGAAGAACCGGGGGCGGCGGGTGTTGCCAAGCCATCCGTCATTGTCCCCTTTCCTCTACTTCTTCTCTTCTATTCCTTCGTGCTCTTTGTGGCCTTTGTGGCTTTCCCCTTCCCACCGAGTTGAAGAGGGGATTGGGCAACGTAGAATTCCGTGCCTACTGACGCTGGACTTCCTTCCGGATGGCCGATGTATGGGTATGGCACGAAGGAGACTTCTATGAACCGTCGCGTATGGATCGGGCTGGCCGCGGTGCTGTCAGGAATGTGGGCCCTGCGGGTGCAGGGCGACACGGAGAAGACTCCCGCGCCGGCCGGCCCGCTCCAGATCGTCAAGACGATCGAGGGCGGCGGAGACGGGCAGTGGGATTACGTGACGGTCGACCCGGTCGGGCGGCGGATCTACGTCGCCCGGGCGACTCGCGTCATGGTCTTCGACGCGGATACGGGCGTACTGGCCGGCGAAGTGCCCGGCCTGAAAGGCGCCCACGGGGTGGCCCTCGTGCCCGGCGGGGCGATCGCCTTCGCCACCAGCGGACTGGACAACCTCGTGCTGGCCTTCGATACCAAGACCCTCGCCGTGCTCCACCAGATCAAGGCCGGGCAGAAACCCGACGCCGTCTGCTACGACCCGGCCAGCAAGAAGATCTTCGCCTTCAACGGGCGGAGCGGGGAGGCGACGGTGATCGATCCGGCCGCCCCGCAGTCGGCGCCGGGGACGGTGGCCATCGGGGGCAAGCTGGAGGCCGGCGTCAGCGACGAGGCCGGGCGAGTGTACGTCAACGTCGAGGACAAGGCCGAGGTGGCGGTGATCGACACGAAGACGATGACGGTGTCGGCCCGGTGGCCCCTGGCCCCGGGCGCCCTGCCCACCGGCATCGCCCTCGACGCCGCTCGCGGGCGGCTGTATGTGGGCTGTTCCAACGAAAAGCTCGTCGTCCTGGACGTCAAGAGCGGCAAGGTGCTGGCGGATCTGCCCATCGGGCCTCGCGTGGACGGGGTGGCGTACGACCCGACGTTGCAGGCGGCCCTGAGCACCAGCGGCGGAGACGGCACGATCGCCGTCGTGCGGGAGACCCGCCCGGGCACGTTCGCCGTCACGCAGACGATCAAGACCGTCGCCGGCGCCCGCACGATCGGGCTGGACGCCAAGACCCACCGGTTCTACGTGCCGGCGAATCTGCCGCCCAAGGTCGAGGGGAACAAGCCGGTGTTCGGGATCTACGTGGTGGGCGTGCCTGGGCCGATAGGAACGGGGAACTAGGAACGGGGAACGGATCGCGCGTCTGTCGTCTTAGACGCGGATAGGCAGGATGACGCAGGGGATGCCTTCGGTGTAGAGCCGGCGTTGGACGGAGAAGACGATGTGGTTATGGAGGATGCGGTTGACGACGGAGTCTTTGGCGAAGACGAGCTGGCCGCCGAAGAAGACCGCGTCGGGCATTCGCTGCTGGATGGCGACGGCGAACTTCATGATCTCCTCGACGATATCGACGCTGACGGCGGAGTACCCTTCGGCGTAGATGCCCTGGCGGGCCATGTAGTCGACGTACTTCTGCACGTCGGCGGCGACGCGCCGCTCGAGGTCCTGCACTTCCTGGACGCCCTTGAAGGTGCCGGCGTCGATGGAGCCGACCTGGATGAAGGCGTAGTTCTTGAACGTGTCGCCGAAGAGGCGGGTGACGGCGAACAGCGAGTGCAGCCCGAGCCCGTTGAAGCCGTTGACGAGGATGACGGCGGTCTTGCCGTTGGGGATCATCGCCGGGCGGACGGAGGGAACCGAGGCCTTGTCCATTTCGGCCACGTCGACGAGGGCGTCGAGGCGCTTGAGGATCTCCTGCGTGCGGCGGTAGTGGCGGCGGATGGCCACGGCCAGTCCCACCAGCGCGCCGGTGATCAGGAGGGTGATCCAGCCGCCGTCGTGGAACTTCAGGACGACCATGCTGACGAGGATGAAGCTGCAGAGCACCAGCCCCAGGGCGCTGACGAAGAGTTTCCGCCGCCACTTGGGGGCCTGCCCGCGGACGTTGGTCCAGTGGCGGAACATGCCCAGCAGACTCAGCACGAAGGTGATGAACACGTTGATGGAGTAGAGCACCACCAGGATGCCCACGTGCCCGCCCGTGGTGGCGACCAGGATCGCCGCGGCCACGCCCATCAGCACGATGCCGTAGGAGGTGACCAGGCGGTCGCTCAGCAGGGCCAGGCGGCTGGGCAGCCAGCGGTCCAGCGCCATGTTGCTCATGACGCGAGGCCCGCCCAGGAAGCCCGTCTGGGCGGCGACGAACAGGATCACCGCCTCCGAGATCAGCGCCACCAGGACAAAGACCTTCCCGCCGCCGCCCCAGGAGTCGGTGATCTTGTGAAGCAGCACGGCATTGGAGGTCTGCTCATGCGTGGACTGCACCGAGTGCAGCACGTACGCGATCATCAACCCGCCGGCGGTGAAGACCAGCGAGAAGGCCATGTAGTGCATGGTCTTCTTGGCCGTTTGGACGCGGGGCTCGCGGAGCATGGGCAGGCCGTTGGAGACGGCCTCGATGCCCGTGAACGTGCCCGCTCTTTTCGACCACCGCGGGGAGGTTGTCGGGGCTGACCACGATCGCGTAAATGATAATGAACGCGTGCGTCAGGACGAAGATCAGGAAGATCGGCACCAGCGGGACGACCGACTCCCGCACGCCGCGAAGGTTCACGATCGTCAACAGGGCCACGCCGGCCAGGGCAAAGGCGAGCTTGTGCTCCTGCCAGGGCGCCAGGATGCTCAGGCTGAACAGCGCGTCCGTCCCGCTGGCGATGGAGACGGCGATCGTCAGCACGTAGTCGATCAGGAGCGCGCAGCCCGAGAGCATCCCCACCGAAGGCGAAAGGAGCTTGCTGGCCACCAGGTATCCGCCCCCGCCGCTGGGGAACAGTTCCACGATCTGACTGTACCCCGAACTGATGACGAAGACGGTGATCGCCGTGCCCATCGCTACGAACAACCCCAGGTACATGTGCTGCTTGCCCAGGACCTGGAAGGCCTCCTGCGGGCCGTAGCAGGAGCTGGAGAGCCCGTCCACCCCCAACCCGACCCACGCAAAGAACGCGATCAGGGAGATCTGATGAAACACGCGTTTGTCGGTCGGGTTGCGGCTGCCGCCGATCATCACGTTTTTCAGGATTCGCCAGACGCTCTGACGTTCGTCCATCGCCAAGCCTACTCCAAACGGTCACCGGGGGCGGCGGTTTCACGGCTGTCAGCCGCGCGATTCAGGTGGCAGACTATACCGCCGGCAGGAGCGCCGATCACTTCATTTCCCCGCCGCCGGCGCCGGCGCGTCAGACACGGATCGGAAGGATGACACACGGGATGCCTTCCATGTAGAGGCGGCGCTGGACGGAAAACACGATGTGGTTGTGAAGGAGGCGGTTAACGAGGGAGTCCTTGGCGAAGACCAGTTGTCCGCCGAAGAAGACCGCCCCGGGCATTCGCCGGTTCGCCTGATCGGCGAGCGTGAGAATCTCCTCGACGACGTCCACGCCGACGGCGTTGAGGCCCTCGGCGTACAGCCCCTGGCGGGCCATGTAGTCGACGTATTTCTGCACGTCCGCGCCGACGCGCTGCTCGAGATCCCGCACTTCCTCGACGCCCTTGAACGTGCCCGCGTCGATGGCGCCGACCTGGATGAAGGCATAGTTCTGGAAGATGTCGCCGAAGATTCGCGTCACGGCGAACAGCGAGTGCAGCCCCAGCCCGTTGAAGCCGTTGACGAGGATGACGGCGGTCTTGCCGTTGGGAACCATCGACGGGCGTGTGGCAGGGGCGGCGGGCTTGTCCACCTCCGCCACGGCCACCAGGGTGTCGAGGCGTTTGAGCATGGCCTGGGTGTGGCGGTAGTGGCGTTGGATCGCCACGGCCAGCACCATCAGCGAACCGGTGATCAGCAGAGTGATCCAGCCGCCCTCGTCGAACTTCAGGATGACCATGGTGACGAGGATGAACCCGGTCATCACCAGGCCCGTGCCGTTGATGAGAAGCCCGTGGAGCCAGTTGCGTTCCTTGCCCTTGACCTGCCACCAGTGGCGGACCATGCCCAACTGGCTCAGGACGAAGGTGATGAAGACGTTGATGGAGTACAGAACGATCAGGACGCCCACGTCCGTTGATGGAGTAGAGCACCACCAGCAGGCCGACGCTCCCCTCGGTCAGGACCACCAGCAGCAGGGCCGCCGTGCCCATCAGCACGATGCCGTACCCGGTCACCAGGCGGTCGCTCAGCAGGGCCAGGCGAGAAGGCAGCCAGCGGTCCAACGCCATGTTGCTCATCACGCGAGGCCCGTCGAGGAAGCCGGTCTGGGCGGCGACAAACAGGATCGTCGCCTCGGAGATCAGGGTGATAAGGATAAACACGTGACTGGGCCCGCGGCCCCACCCGGCGGTGATCTTCTCGAGCAGGACCGCGTTGGAGGTCTGGTGCTCCGTCGGATGAACCGTGTGGAGCACGTAGGCCACCATCAGCCCGCCGGCCATGAACATCAGCGAGAAGGCCATGTATCGCATGGTCTTCTTGGCCGTCTGCACGCGGGGCTCGCGGAGCATGGGCAGGCCGTTGGAGACGGCCTCGATGCCCGTGTACGTACCCGCGCCCATGCTATAGGCCCGAAGGATAATCAGCAGCATGCCCAGCATGCCGAACTGGGTGTGGGCTTTGGAGATGTCGTTGCCGGTGGCCTGGATAACCTCCCCCACGCCGTTGGGGCTGACGACGAAGGAATACACGATCGCGAAAGCGTGCGTGATCACGAAGATCAGGAAGATCGGCACGAGCGGCTGGACCGACTCCCGCACGCCGCGGAGGTTCATCATCGTCAGCAGCAGTACACCCCCGACGGCCACGTGAAGCTTGTAGGGCTGCCAGGCCTCCAGGCCCTGGAGGCTGAACATGGCGTCGGCCCCGCTGGCGATCGAGATCGCGATGGTCAGCATGTAGTCGATCAGGAGCGCGCAGCCGGAGACCATGCCCAGCGAAGGCGAGAGCAGCTTGCTGGCCACCAGATACCCGCCGCCGCCGCCGGGGAACAGCTCGACGATCTGGCTGTAACTCTTGGAAATGACCAGCACGGTCACCGCGGTAGCCAGGGCCACGAACAGCCCCAGGTACATGTGGTCCTTCAGGACCATGAACGCTTCCTGCGGGCCGTAGCAGGAACTGGAAAGCCCGTCGGCGCCCAGCCCCACCCACGCGAAGAACGCGATCAGGGAGATCTGGTGAAACACGTGCTTGTCGGTCGGGTTGCGGCTGCCGCCGATCATCACGTTCTTGAGGGTTCGCCAAACGCTCTGGCGTTCGTCCATTGCGGGTTGTTGCTCCAGAAACGGTCGAGGATCAAAACGTCGCACTATACCTCGCCGGGGCGGAAAACGCACTAGGTTTCCCGCGTCCGCGAGGGGAAAGAGGGAAAGGAACGGGGAACGGGGAAGATCGACGAAGTTGTCTTCCCTGTGTAGCGGTCCGCCGAAGGCGGACGAGCGGAGCGCGTTTCTTGGGGGAAACACGCGGTGCGAGCGCCGCCGCTAAACATAGCGCGACGGGGTGCAAATCCCCGGAAAAACCGGGAATTCCCGACCGCGAGGGCGCTAGAATCTGGAATGACCCCCCGCGGTTGGCGCGGGGGTTCGAGACACTCAGACCGTTTCGGGAGCATGACCATGCATGGCAAACTCGCATTCCTACCGGGCATCCTCGTTGTCGCGGCGACGTGGGGAGCCCTTCGCGGCGAGGTCGTCCTGCCGGGCACCCAGCCGCTCGAGGGCGGCATCGAGTTCGGCAAGGTCGCCCAGTGCCAGATCTGCCACGGCGACACGGAGAACGGCCCGGCGGACCCGTATGCCTCCTGGCAAGGGGGGATGATGGCCCAGGCCGCCCGCGACGGCGTGTTCCGGGCCGCCCTCGCCGTCGCCAACCAGGACGTCAAGGGCGTCGGCGAGTACTGTATCCGCTGCCACTCGCCCCGCGGGTGGCTCGAGGGGCGATCCACCAAGGCCCCCGACGCCTCCGCCCTGACCACCGAAGACCTGCACGGCGTCAGTTGCGACTTCTGCCACCACCTGGTGGACCCGCTGTCGGAGGAGGCCAAGAAGCTCGTCAAGGCCGTCCCGCCCGGATACGGCAACGGGATGTTCGTCGCCGACCCGGCCAACACCGTCCGCGGGCCCTACGGCGACGGCAAGGGCGCCAAGCCCCACCAGGTCGCCAAGAGCACGTTGCACGCGACCAGCCAACTGTGCGCCAACTGCCACGACGTCTCCAACCCCCTGCAGGCCGCCGACGCCGCCAAGCAACCCCCCTACGCCTACGGGCCCATCGAGCGGACCTACAGCGAGTGGTCGCTGAGCGACTTCGCCCAGCAAGGCCCCAAGGGCACGTGCCAGTCCTGCCACTACCCGGCCGTGCCGGGCGGGGGCAAACCCACGCGATTCAGCATGGCCGCCCGCCCGTACTTCGTCACCCACGGGCCCGTCGGGGGCTCGACGTGGGTGCAGGACGCCACCTTCACGCTGTGGGACGGCGTGGGGATGTCCAAGCCCGCCCTGGAAGACGCCCAGGCCCGCACGCGAAAACTCCTGCGAACCGCCGCCGAACTCCGGGCCGACTTCCCCGACGCCGATGGAAAAACCGTCCGCGTCCGCGTGACCAACCTCACGGGTCACAAGCTGCCCACCGGCTACCCCGAGGGCCGCCGGATGTGGCTGAACGTGACGTTCCTCGACGCGGCGGGCAAGAGCCTGGGCGAGATCGGGCGGTACGGCAACAAGGCCGACACGCTGGCCGGCAAGGCCGTCGAGGCCCCCACCCTCCTGGACCCCGAGCAGACGCGGGTATACGAATGCCTGCCCGGGCTGAGCGCCGCCCAGGCGGCGAAGTTCGGCAAGCCGGCGGGCGCCAGTTTCCACTTCGTCCTCAACGACGTGATGGTGAAAGACAATCGCATCCCGCCCAAGGGCTTCGCCAACGCCGCCTTCGCCTCGCACGGGGCCGCCCCCGTCGGCGCCCAGTACAAAGACGGACAGAACTGGGACGAGTTCCTCCTGCCCGCCCCCGCCGGCACGACGGCCGTCAAGGTCCGCCTGATGTACCAGTCGGTCTCCTGGGAGTACCTCAAGTTCCTCGTCGAGGAAAACCGCACCGACGACTGGAGCAAACGTCTCTACGACGCCTGGACCCAGACGGGTCGCTGCGCCCCCGAACCGATCGCGGAGGCGACGGGGGAGAGGAAAGGAACGGGGAACTGAGGAACGGGGAAGGGAGGAACGGGGATACTGTAAGACCCGGGTGCGCGCGTTTACCGGGTTTAGCGGGCGACGGAACGTCGCCCTCCCCATCCCCCCTGGTATACAATCATCACGTCCACCCAGGTTCTACCGGAGAACGCACAATGACAACGAACTGGTCCACGGTGTCCCCTGTCCTCGGTTCCCTGTTGGTCTTCGCCTGTCTGGGCGCGGGGGTCTGCTGCACCGCCGCCGCCGGGCCCCTGGTCCCGTACATCGCCGACGTCAAGGACGCCGGCGGAGCGCTCGCCCTGGCGCCCTCCGCCCGGATCGTCGCCGACGACGCGTCGCTGACCCCGCTGGCGGGCGTGCTGGCCGACGAGATCGCCCAGCTCACGGGCCGGCGACCGGCCGTCGCGCAGGGCCCCGCCGCCCCCGGCGACATTGAGCTCGCCCTGGACAAGGCCCTGGTCGGCGAGGCCTATCGCCTCACCGTCTCCGACAAGGCCGTCGTCTCTGCCGGCGCCTACGCCGGCGCCGCCGCCGGCACGGCCACGCTCCTCCAACTGCTCGACGCCCGCGCCAACCCCCCCCCCCT
>JAPLNA010000251.1 GCA_026693065.1 Planctomycetota bacterium | reverse complement strand
TCAGCGAAATCCTGCAAATTCTCAGCATCGGACTTTTCGAGAAAACGCCCATTTTGCAGGCATTTTTGAACGATTCCTCCAAAACGGAAAACGTTGTGTCCCATAACCAGTTGTCGTTGTTCGACTTTTAGCCGGACAGTATTGATTCTACACCACCGGGCCCCGATGTCAAGCACGGGCCGGGCTGTTTCATCCCCGGTTTCAGGATCTCCGCTAGAGAAGTGCAGTGGGGGGCATCTCCAACTGTGGCCTTGTCTCTGGCTCCACGCCCGTTCTCCATCGCCTGCCCGTCGGGTGAGGTTCCGCGGGGGGCACGGGGGGCGGGCCCCCCGCGCCGACCGGCACGGAGCGGCCAGGATACGACCGTTCCACCATGGCGGTCAGGAATGAGTCGCCGTTGGCTCTTGCCGCGCCGAAACTGGGGATGGCTCAGCGGGCCAAGGGGACGGGACTGATATCGCTTTCCTTTGGCCCGAACGGGGCTAAAATGCCCCGGACCCGTAACCACAGAGGAACCCACGATGACCCGGATCGCCCCCGCCAACCTGCGATGCGAATACCAACTCAACCCCCTGGGCCTGGACGAACGCACCCCCCGGCTTTCCTGGCGGATCGACGCCCCCGCGAGCCGTCGTGGGCTCAAGCAGTCGGCCTACCAGATCCTCGTGGCCTCCACCGCCGACAAACTCCTGGCCGGCGAGGGCGACCTGTGGGACTCGGGCCAGGTCCGCTCCGACCGCACCACCCAGATCGAGTACGCGGGCAAGCCCCTCCGCTCGCGCCTCCGCGCGTGGTGGACCGTCCGCGCCTGGGACGAAACCGGCACGCCCACCCGCTGGGCCACTCCGGCCTTCTGGGAAATGGGCCTGCTCGCCCCGGGCGACTGGAAGGCCCAGTGGATCGGCTCGCCCTTCCCCCTCGACCCGACGGCCATCTCCCCCTGCCCGCAACTGCGCAAGGCCTTCACCCTCCGTGGCCCGGTCGCCCGCGCGAGGCTGTACGCCTCCGCCCTGGGCGTGTACGAGATGTGGATCAACGGCCGCCGCGTCGGCGAGGACTGCCTCACCCCCGGCTGGACCGACTACGCCATCCGCATCCCCTACCAGACCTATGACGTCACGCCCCTGCTGCACGCCGGCGAGAACGCCCTGGGCGGCGTGCTGGCCGACGGATGGTACGCCGGCTTCCTCGCCTGGGGCCACGTCCGAAACCTCTACGGCAGCCAGATCCAGCTCCTGGCCCAACTGGAAGTCGAGTACGCCGACGGCACGAAGGAAACCCTCGCGACCGATCGCTCGTGGAAGTGCGCCCTCGGGCCCATCCTCGGCAGCGACTTCTACAACGGCGAGAGCTACGACGCCCGGCTGGAACAGCCCGGCTGGACGCGGGCGGGTTTCCGAGACGCCGCGTGGAAGAAGGCCAAAGTCCACCCCGCCCCCGCCGCCCGCCTGGTCGCCTCCGCCGCCCCGCCGGTCCGACGCATCGACCTGCTCCCCGCTCGCACCCTCGCCCAGCCGGAGAAGGGCGCATTCGTCTTCGACCTCGGCCAGAACATGGTCGGCCGCGTCCGGCTTACCGTCCCCGCCGGCACCCGACGCGGCACGAAGATCGTCATCCGGCACGCCGAGGTCCTCAACCCCGACGGCACGATGTACACCGCCAATCTCCGGGCGGCCAAGTCCATCGACACGTACGTCGTCAAGGGCGGCCGCGGGGCCGAGGTGTTCGAACCGACCTTCGCCTTCCACGGCTTCCGGTACGTCGAACTTCGCGGTTTTTCCCAGGGAAAGAAACCGTCACTCGCCGCCGTCGCCGGCGTCGTGATGCACTCGGACACTCCGCCCACCGGCTCGTTCGAGTGTTCCAACCCCATGCTCAACCAACTCCAGCATAACATCGTCTGGGGGCAGAAGGGCAACTTCCTCGAAGCGCCCACCGACTGCCCCCAGCGTGACGAACGGCTGGGGTGGACGGGGGACGCCCAGGTCTTCGTCCGCACGGCCTGCTTCAACATGGATGTCGCGGGGTTCTTCAACAAATGGCTCGTCGACCTCACCGACGCCCAGAGCCCGACGGGGGCGTTTCCCATGGTCGCCCCCGACGTGCTCGCCAAGCGCCAGGGCGACGGCGGCGCCGGCTGGGCCGACGCGGGCATCATCTGCCCCTGGACCGTCTACCTCGCCTACGGCGATACCCGCGTGCTCGAACGGCACTACAAGGCGATGGTGAAATACCTGGCCCACCTGGCCGCCGACGACGTCACGAAACGCCACTGCTTCGGCGACTGGCTCAACCAGAACGACCCGACGCCCAACGACCTGATCGCGACGGCCTTCCGGGCCTGGTGCACCCAGATCATGATCCACGTCGCCGGCGTGCTGGGCAAAAAGGCCGACGCCGCCCGCTTCGCCCGCACCCTCGCCGACGTCCGCGACACCTTCAACCGCGAGTTCGTCACCCCGGCCGGCCGACTCACCAGCCCGTCCCAGACGGGCTACGTGCTGGCCCTCCAGTTCGGCCTGCTGCCCCGGCACCTCCGCCCGGCCGCCCTGGCACGCCTCGTCCGACGCATCGGCGAGTGCAACGACCACCTGTCCACCGGTTTCCTCGGCACGCCCTACCTCCTGTCCGTCCTTGCCGACAACGGCCGCCTCGACCTGGCCTACAAGCTCCTCCTCAACGAAGACTTCCCCAGTTGGGGCTACCCCGTCAAACACGGGGCCACCACCATGTGGGAACGCTGGGACGGCTGGCGGCACGACAAGGGCTTCCAGGACCCGGCCATGAACAGCTTCAACCACTACGCCTACGGCGCCGTCGGCGACTGGATGTACCGCACCATCGCCGGCCTGGACCTTTGCCCCTCTCCCTCTCCCTCCCAAGCCGGCTACCATCACGCCCTCATCCGCCCTCTCCCCGGCGGCGGCCTCACCCACGCCCGCGCCGCCCTCCTCTCCCCCCACGGCCTGCTCTCCACCCACTGGCGAATCACCGGCCGGGCCTCCTCCCTGGGAAAGACGTTCACTCTCTCGGTCGTCATCCCCCCCAACTGTACCGCCACCCTCCACATCCCCTCGACCTCGCCCGTCACAGAGAGCGGCCGCCCCGCGACCCAATCCCCCGGCGTCAAGTTCCTCGGCAAACAAGCCGGCGCGACCGTCTTCCAGGTCGGCTCGGGCCAATACGAGTTCAAGGCGAAGATGAACGAATAGTCTGCAATTCCCGCGATCGACAAGCCCCCCGCACCGCGGGGGGATGCTGTTGCGACGACCACAGGTCCACCGCGGAACCACGGCCACACATGGACGCTTATGCTATTTTCGATTTGGGCCAATATCGACAATAACGCGATTCCTTGCTTTCACCGTGCCCGCTGTCGCCTGCCCCCCTTCTCCCTCCGGGTTCTACTGCTCTCCTACTCCACCGCTCCCCCTTCTCGTCCCGGCCATGCTGGGACGGCCCCGCCCACCTGAACGCCAATCGCCCACCCCTTTCGCCCCGGATTCGATGGCGCCCTGCGTCTCTCGAAGGCAGAGATAACTCTCGGTTCCCCGAACCCACCCTCACTCGCCGGAGCGGGGATTCCTTCTTACGCGGAGTGAAAGATGTGGGTAATGACAAGGTTCGCCGGACGGATACGACGTGTCGTCGCGCGTCAACGCCGTGCCAGAAGCTCAGACCAATCCATCCCCACGAGTGTGATATCTCGAAACGGCGAGCCCTTCGGACCATATCAACGTGTCACGTCAACAGAAGATAGGCGGCCTTCGTCTTCTCGGCTCTTGGGGCGATAAGCTCAATCAGCCTGTCTTTCATGGCACCGACGGGGGAGAAGGTCCAGCCGACGCGCTGGCCGGGAAAATCCATCGAGGTGCTGATTTCAAGCACGGTTTCGCCATCGGCCTTGATGACAAAAGGCCCGCCGTCGCGGGTCAGCTCGAAGTAGAGCCCGATTCCAGAGCATGTTTGGCGCACCTTCAAGGTCGCGCCGGCCCTGGTGGGCACGACGGCCGAGGAGTGCCAGCGCGAGGGCTGGTGGTCGAACCAGGTGCCCTGGGGGGATGGGGCTTCGGGAGTCCATTCGCCGGGGCCCGCGACGGTCGACAGTTCGATCATATGGGCGGAGGCGAATCGGTTCTCCGTCAACGGCCTGGGCGGGAACGGGACTGGGGGCCCTTGTTCCTTCGCCAGCCTGGCCAGTTCCCCGCGGATGATGTCGGCGTAGAGGCGGTATCCCGTGTCGTTGGGGTGACAGCCGTCGCTCAGGAACTCCGTGGTGGACAGCCCTTCTTTCATCAACTTCTGGATCGGAGACACCACGTCAATGCACGGAAGGCCGAACGAGGCCGCGAGGCAGCGGTGCGATGTCCAGGTTGGAAGAGCGGCATAGTCGCCGCCGGCGCCCAGCACGAGAATGACGACCGCTGTTTCGGGGTTGTGCGCGTGGAGTTTCCGCAGGATGCCTTCCATCGTCTCCGTGGTGTCCGGGGATTCGGAGTCGTTCACGGCGAATTCGATGATCACCAGATCGGGATCGTAGGCCGTCACGTCGCGGTCCATCCTGAAGACCCCGAGCTTGGACCCCGTGCCGCCGATCGCGGCGTCGATCGAGTTGACGTGGGCTTTGGGGAATTGGGTTTCAAGCCAGGATGTGACCAGGGCCCGATACGAAGTCTTCGGCGGATCGGTGGCGGCGGCGCCCCAGGTGATCGAGCCGCCCAGGAAGACCACATTCACTCGGTCTCCCGCCGTCATCCGTGCCACGAGTTGCGACAACTGTGGGTATTTCATCGTAGAGCTTTCTAACGGCCTTGCGGGGCGTTCTCGAACAGGAAGTAGTCCATCATGGCGTTGCTGAGCCCTTCCGGGAAACAGATGTAGAGAGAGTGGATCCCTCGCACATCCCGGATGGCGCAGGCGTCCTGGTCGGCCTGCAGCACGCCGAGGACCTCCCCGGCGGGTGAGCCCAGGCGGAACTCCACGAGCCCTTGTCGCGCCGCGTCCGTCGGCGATGACGCTGCGCGGACGGTCGGTTGGCAGATCGAGCTGGGTCGGATAGCCCTCGAGCGAACGGCGCACCCGCTCCAGCAGAACGTCGAAGGCGCAGCTTTCCAGTGCGGCGCGCTGGGAGCGGGCGAGATCGGCGACGTCGCGGGCCAGCGGCGGCAAGTCCGGTGTCTGACCGGCTCTC
>JAPLNA010000250.1 GCA_026693065.1 Planctomycetota bacterium | reverse complement strand
TCCATGTTACGAAATCTTCCCTGCGTGGCCACAGCAGGCTTCCAGGAAATGCACGATACCCATCGCGTCACCCGGGCGCAACCCGAACATGCGCCGAACATCAAGAAAATTTACGCCGTCCTAGAGAATGCGATTGCCCTGGGCAAGAGCGGACAACCCTTGACGCCGCCGACGGGGCGCGCGTAGAGTACCGGTTCCCGCGAGCGGCCGGGCCGGTGGGTCCGTCACGCCAAGGCCGGGAAGAAAAGGAACTCAACATGGCCCTGAAGATAGGGATGGTCGGATATCGAGGCATCGCGCGGTCGCATACCCCCGGGTACAAGGACAACCCGTTGGGTCAACTGGTGGCGGTGGCCGACGTCGTGCCCGCCCGGGCCCAGGAAGCCGCCAAGGAACTGGGCGTCAAACCCTACGCCAGCCTCAAGGACATGCTCGACGCCCACGGCGACCTGGACATCATCGACGTCTGCACCGGCGGGATGGAGAACGGCAGTTGGCACTACGAGCCGGCGATGGAAGCGATGGCCGCCGGCAAGCACGTGCTCGTCGAGAAGCCCATCTCCAACGACATCAAGGACGCCCGCGAGATGGTGGCCTACGCCGCCAAGCAGGACGTCTACCTGGGCTGCAACCTCAACCACTACTTCACCCCGCCGGCCGAGCAGGCCAAGAAACTCATCGACGACGACAAGATCGGGCAACTGGGCTACGTCCTGCACAAGATGGGCTTCAACGGCGGCGACTTCACGTACGGCCGCGACCGCAACCCCAAGGCCGACGGGCACCCGTACTTCCACATGAAGGCCTTCCTGACGCATCCGTTCAGCGTGATGCGGTACTTCTGCGGCGACATCACGCACGTGCAGTGCTTCGCCGACCGCCCGGCCTGCCGTCGCATGGCCGGCGACGTGATGCTCTCGATCAACGGCATTCACGTGCGGTTCGCCAACGGGGCCATCGGCTACCTGCTCAGCCAGCGGGGCGACATGAGCTTCGGGCTGGGCGGGTGGTGGAGCGTCGAGGTCGCCGGCACGAAGGGCACGTTCTGCATCGAGAACTGCATCGAGAAGATGACGTACTGGGCGGCCCCGCAGCCCAACACTCCCGCGCCGACGCCGGAGGTCAGCAACTCGGGCATCAGCGACTTCGGGCAGACCTTCCCCCGGCGAATCCAGGCGTTCATGGAAGACGTGACCGCCGGGGTTCCCAAGGAATCTCTCCGCGCCAGCGGCCGCGACGCCCTGGCCGTGCTGGAGTACACCTGGGCGGCGATCGAATCCTACGAACAAGGCGGCGCCATGGTCCGCCCGCACCCGCTGCCGCTGCTCAAGGGCGACCCCCGGGTGATGTGAAGAGAACGATCGGGACACCCATGAAAGTCACCGCCGGAAATGTCGCCGGCCTGGCCGGCGGCGATTCCGTCGCAGGATGCGTTTATCGCTTTGCCGGCGTCCAGCGGGAAGGCCCCGGGCTTTCTTGCGGGCCTTTCTCCTTCCCGCTGGCATCCGGTAAGCGATAAACGCATCCGCCGAACCCATGCTCGGCCGGCGTTCTCCCCGCGCCCGACAGCGAGGAGCCACTGTTAGTAGCTGACGATCAGGAACAGGTGGATGCGTCCGTCGCCGGAGGGGCTGCCGGAGACGTCTTCGAGCTTGTGCCCGTAGTCGAGCCGGAGTTTGACGTTGTTGTTGATGCGGTAGCGCAGCCCCACGCCGACGCTGAGCATGTCGGCGTCTTTCATTTCGCCCTCGGCGTGCCCGCGATTCCAGGCGTGGCCGTAGTCGGTGAAGACCAGGAACTGGAGGTAGTGGCGGAGGTCCTTGTCGCCGCACAAACCGAAGGGCCCCAGGTCGGCCTCGGGGGTCCGCAGCTCGAGCGTCGCCGTCACGCCCTCATCGGAGTTGACCTCGCGGTCGTCGAACCCGCGGACGGTGTCGTACCCGCCCAGGCCCAACTGCTCCGTCGGGATGAGCCTGTCGCTGGCGGCCTGGCCCGTGAAACGATTGTAAAACGTCCAGTCCTTGGGCAGCCACCACGTCCGCTCGACGCTCGTGCGGGCGTAGGCGTACTGGGCCTGGGCGTCCGGGCGGACGAGGTTGTAGTCGTGGTCGTTCTGATGCCCCGTCACGCCCTCGAAGGGGCTCCAGTACAAGTTCGCCGTCCAGGACGTCTCGCCGGCGCGGTCTTGGTCCCGCCCGGCGTACTGAAACGCCAACTGGGTCACGTCCACCGTGCCCCGGTAGGCCGTGTGGCCCCCGACGGAAAAGTCGTTGCTGGCCTGGCGGAAGTCCACGCCGAACTCCAGCTCGTGGCGGAGTGTGCCCCTCGCCGGCAGGGCGGTCGTGTACCGCACGCTCGCCATCCAGTTGTCGCTGTCCAGGTCGGTCGCGTTGTGGTGGGTCTCGTAGGCCGCCCAGTTGCCGTAAAACGACAGCCTGTCCCGGTTGGGCAGCGGGATCCGCCAATAGGCCGAGTGAATCCCGAAGTCCGCCACGTGGCGGCTGGTGGTGTACTGGTAGCCCGCCTCGTGCCCCAGGCCCAGGAAGTTGCCCGCATTGAAGCCCACGAATTCGCGCTGGAGCCCCGTGTCCCGGCTGCCGGTGTCTTCATATCCGCCGTAGAACCGCACCGGCATTCGGTCGCGCCCGTCGGCGATCACGTCCGTCGTGCCGAACTCCTTGCCCGGCTGGAGCACCGGGCGGACGAACCGGAACGGGTTGCTGTTGATATAGTCCATGTCAGCCAGCAGTCTGCCGGCCTGGATGACGTCCCCGGGCTTGAGGGAGATCTGGTGGCGGATCTGGCCCTCGTTGAAGTACTTCATCCCCGTGACCTTCACCTGCCCCACCCGGGCCTCCACCACCAGCAGTTGCACCACCCCCCCGGTGATCTCCTGCTCGGGCACGAACACGTCCACCACCGGGCGGTCCTTGCCCTGGTAGTACGCCACCGTGTCGCGGATCATCAGGCTGATCGACCGCATCGTCACCGGCTTGCCCAGGTACGGCTGCAAAACCCCGTGGAACTCGGGCGCCTCCAGCAGCGGGATGTTCTTGACCTCGATGCCCCGGACGGCCGGGTTGGCGACTACGTCCTTGGGCAGCGGAACCAGACGCACGCCCAGGAGGCTCTTGACCAGCACGGTCTTGTCGTCGGAGACGTCCACCCGCCGCTGGGGGAGTTCGACCGGGGCGGCCCGGTTGTCGGGCTCCTTGGGGACGGTCGACCGCTGGTAATCCTCGGGGCGGATGACGCGGATCGGTTCGGCGGCGCGGAGGCAAGGCAACCCCGCCAGCGCCACCAGCACCGTCACGGCGCCCAAACGCGCGGGCGAAAGCGTCCTTGCCCCGACCTGGCCAATCCGTGCCATACCCTCGGACTCTACCGGCCCGGCCACCGCCCGTCCAGATGGAATTGCCCTGACTCATTCCCAGTTTCAGCGGAGACCTAGACGCCGTGGCTTGCGATGCGACAGCAACCACGTCGGTGTTCGTGGCAACGAGACGGGGATTCAGGGATTATGGGATTAGAGGATTACAGACGGGGAACAAGCCCCCGGCACGGCCGGGGGATCGGGCCGACGAACGCCTCGGGTTCACGATCAACAGTCGGGCCGACGGGCCCCGCCACGCCCACGAACGGCATCCCCTTGCGGTGCAGGGGGCTTGTTTCCCGCGGTTTTTGCGGTTTTCTCTGTTCTTTTTGTCTGTAATCCCTGAATCCCATGATCCAGAAATCCCTTTCTCCCGTACCCGCCGCCGCGCAGGCCCCGACGTAGCGGCGATGTCCCGCCGCGAACCCGGCTATCGCGGAACCTGGTAGACCGACCCGGCCGGCTGGTAGTAGCCGCGGTGGTCGGTCCGCCGGGTGGCGCGGTCGAAGTAGGCGTTCAGCTCGTCCAGGACGGGGCCCAGCAGGTCCGTGCTGGTCGTGCTCGCCCGCGCCAGCGGCCGCAGGTGAGGGAACTCCTCCACGTGATCGAACACCCGGTCGAAGACGAACGCTACGGAGGACGGTTCAGGGGGGACGGACCCCTCGAGGAAGACGTTTCGCGCGGACACCGGCAGCGTGCTGGCCGAGCCTTCGCCGCTCAGCGAGCCCAGGCCCAGTTCGTACACGTGGGCGCCGCCCGTGTCCAGGTTCGCCACGGCGTCGCCCTGGGCGTGGACGCTTAGAGCCTGCGTCACCCCCGCGCCGCCCTGGGGGCGAACGACCACGAAGCCCCCATAGGCCCCCGAGGCCAGGCCGTCGGTCGGAACCTCCGGGTAGTTCCACGAATAGCCCAGCACCGCTCCCGGCGACACGGCCCCGAAGACGATCCGGACGGCCGACCCGCTCGTGCCGGAGATCCCGAGGTTCGCCAGGTCCGCCGTGGTCGTGCCGGCAAAGGCGGCCGCCTGGGCCGCCGACCGGCCCAGCGGGGAGGCCCCGGAGATCTGCATCTCATACATGCCGCTCTGGGGGCTGCTCTCGACGATGGCCACGTTACCCAGCGCGTGGTATTCCTTGACGATCCCGTCGAGGAAGCACCCGTTGGCCAGCACGTGTCTGCCGGCGAGGAGGTTCAGCTCTCCGCCCGGCACACCGGCGCCGCTCGTGCCGTTGACCGTGTCGATCCGCATGTCGTTAACCGACCGGATCGTGACGCTGGCCCCGCCGCTGCCGTCGACGCCCACGGCGAGCCGCGGCGTGACGTTCGGTTGGCCGGGCGGGCCGGGGGGGCCGTCGATCGTCAGGTCCGCGCCGCCCGCTCCGCCCACCCACAGCCGCCCGGCCTGGGCGACCTTGCCGGAGGCCTGCGATATCCCCGACCCCGACTCCAGGAACAACTGGCCCTGGCCCACTCGGATGTCGGCGTTGAGGGCGATCGTCGTGTTCGAGCCCAGCCAGAGGTACGTGTCCGCGTTCGAGGGCGAGGCGATAATGTCCGCGGCCACCGTGATGCTCGACTCGCCCGTGTACTTGACGTTGCCGTTGGCCGTCAATTGTCCGGCGATCGCACCGGCCAGGCCCGAGTCGATCACGACCGGCGGATCGAGCAGCCACGTCCCGCCCGCCCCGGTCGAGAGCGTCAGGCCCGCCAGGTCCATCGTCGGGGCGGAGGTCTCGACGAGCCCGCCTCCGTTGGCTCCGGCGGCGTTGATCTCGCCGTGGAGGGCCAGGTCGGCCCCGACGATGCGGATCTCGCCCCCGCCGGTGAGAGTCCGGGCCGAGACCGTGCCCGTGTTCACGATCGAGCCCCCCTGGGCCACCAGCATGACCCGCCCGCCGGCGCTGGCGACGCCGTTGGCGCGGATGGCCCCGGCGTTATTGATCGCCAGGGCGTACATATTCCCGTCGGCCAGCAGCCTCGCGACCGCCGCGTCGATCGTCCCGCCGTTCTCGACGCCCGCGCCGACGCCGGCGCCCGTGCCCGGGCGGATGAAGATCTTGTGGTCCTGGGTCAGCAGCACGTCGTTGGCAGCCACGAGGTTCGCCGACCCTCCCGCGGCCGCGATCGTGCCCCGGTTGGCCACGTGGGCGCCGATGAGATACACCTCCCCGCCGACGGCGTCGATCCGCCCGTAGTTGATCACGCTCGCCTCCGAGGCGCCCGTGAAGTGCATGTCCCGCCCGGCGAGGAACTGGGTGTCGGACAACGCCAGCGTCGAGCCGACGAACTGGGCCACGCGGATCACCCCGTCGGGCCCGATGAGGATGCCGTTGGGGTTGAGCAGGTACACCCGCCCGTTGGAACTCAACAGCCCGTCGATGTGGCTGACGCTCGCCCCGGTCACCCGGTTGAGCACCGAACTCCGGGCCGAGGGCTGCTGGAAGTACACGCTGCCCCCCTCCGCCACGTCGAAACGGCTCCAGTCGATCACCGTCCGCCGGGAGGTCGTGGTGACGGTCCAGTGGTCGCCCTCGTGGGAGATGGCGGCCGAGCCGGCGACGCGGAGGGGGTTCATGTCGTCGGCGGCGCAGACGCCCGCCAGGAGCGTCACGACCGCACAGATTGTCGCTGTGTTCTTCATTCGTTGAGCGAGTTGATGGGCCCGCGAGCCGGGCCGTAGTGAACGTAACTATCGTACCAGAAAGGCCCCATCTGTCAAGGGGCATATGGGCTGACTCATTCCCAGTTTGCATTCCGGAGGCCATCGGAGGGTGCCTTTCCGATAGGGACGCGGTCCTTGGCGTCCCGGCGGTTGCTGTTGCATCGCAGGCCACGGCGTCAAGGCCTCCGCAGTAACTGGGGATGAGTCGGGCATACGGGGGCGGAAGAATTTTCCGGGGAATTGGCCCCGGGGTTTTTGAATCGTATTGTCCCCCTGTAAGCGGAGACGGGATGAGCCGCCTCCGACGAGCCGGTCCTGAAGACGACGGTGAGCTGTCCGACTCGGGACGACCTGTGGAGAGCAGATGATGTGCCAATTACATCCGATAGTGTGTGTTCTCGTGTGCCTGTATGCCGCCCCGGCCGCCGCCCAGTCGCCGGCCCTTCCCGAGGCAACCGTGACGCTGGCCGATGGTTCCGGCCTGCTCGTGCGGCTGGCCGCGGTGGCCGGTGGCGCCGGCCTGCTCGTGCGGCTGGCCGCGGTGGCCGGTGGCGGCGTACCACACGATAATCTGTGCGGCGCGGCGGTCAACACCCAGGGCGCCCCCCGGGCGACGGTGGCCGTGCTGACCGGCGGGCACGTGTTCCTGACGAGCGGAGGCCCACACGCGGCCCCCGTCGTGGACGGGAGCGAGATCGCCTCGGCCCGGCCGACGTTGACGCAGATTCCGACAGAGCAGACTTCCCAGGCCCTGCAGGGCATGGGGGCTCTCCTGGCCCGCCTGTTCGGCGTGGCTGGGGCCTGAGTCCCCGGTTACGAAGGGGCTGCAGACTCCACCAGGGTCCCCGGCGCATCGCCGCCGAGGGCCCTGTGGCATTTAACGGCGGCACTTGCACCGCGCGTGGGCGGGCCCCAACAGTCCCGCGGCCGCGGGCGACCGCCCGCGCTTTGCCAGCACGTACGCAAACGACGTGTGCAGCCCCGCCCGCTCCAGTAGCCGCCGGAGGCGGCGACAGCCGAATCCGTAGCCGGAGTTGAACCCGGCCTTGTACACGGCCAGGACGACAAAGCCCGCCTGCTCGAACCGGGCGATCCACCGCCGGCGTCCGAAGGCCGCCAGTTCGCCCAGCGTCGTCCGCGATACGCCGTGGATCCGGGGCAGGAAGAGCTTGGCCAGCACGTTCCGCCGCCGGCGGGGCGTCTTCAGATTGTTGTGCTCGCACTCCCGGGCCGGGCCTCGGGCCGCGCGGCCGCCCGAACGCCGGCCCCCCAACAGCTTGTCGACGGTCTTGACGATCTTGTTGGGCCCGTGGAGCAGGATCGTTACGACCTTCCAGAGCCGGTTGGGCAGGTAGTGCACGGCGAGCCCGTCGTCCTTGAGCACGCCCGCCAGGGCGCGGGGGCAGTCGTTCAGGTGCTCCAGCAGGCTGGAGGAAAACACCAGGTCGAAATGGTTCTCGGGGAACTCCTCGGCGAGGGC
>JAPLNA010000249.1 GCA_026693065.1 Planctomycetota bacterium | reverse complement strand
CTCGGGCCGCTGCCAGCCTGGGTTCGCCGACCGCACCGGGTGGCCACGTGGGTGGCGGCCAAACTGATCCTGGATTACACCCGACGAATCCTGCTCCGGGATCGTCAGAGGGCCCATGCATAATGTTGACCGCAGGGGGATCAGTCCGACGGCCGTCGTCAGGCCTCGAAACGGCATCCGCCTGCCGTGCAGGGGGCTTGTTGGCGGCGGTCGCAAATCCCGAGTGCGACGCAGGTGTTTTCCAAGTACCCGCGAAGTACCCTTTAAGTATCCATTAAGTATCCGTTAAGTACCCGGGAAGTACCCCTTAAGTACCCGGGAAGTACCCCAAATCGGGGGGTGGCGGGATGGGCGAAAATGGCAACTATGGGCAATGGAAGAGGTTATCAAATCGCGACGGAGGACGACGCGATTTCAAGGGTACCTCCGCCCGGCTACGGGCTACCGGCTACCGGCTACTGGGCCTACGCCGGGGAGGGGTCAGTTTCAGCCGGACGGCGGCCAGGCCATGGGCGGGGATGGGAAGCGTGACCGTGTTGGCACCGACCTTCTTCAGACGGCTGGCGGGGATGGGGCGCTCCAGGACGTCGACCTCGAGGGCGCTGGCGAGCTTGCCCAGGAGCGGGTCGATGGTGACCCGGGCCTGGACGGGCTTGCCCTGGGTTTCGAAGAGGCGAACGATGAGCCCCTCGCCGTCCTGGGCCTGCTTGAGGGCGGAGAAGGACACGCCCGCCGGGGCGACGGAGAGGAACTGCCCGGCCGGGGGGAGTGCCCCGGCGTGGACGCTCGTGCCGACGGGGCGGAGGGGCTGGTTGAAGCTCGCCCCGAGGTTGACAGCCTGGGCGGTAGAGAGTGTTCCGGCGAACGGCACCAGGCCCAGGCGAACGCGGTGGCGCCCGATCTCCGGGAGGGTGTCGGGCTCATACGTGCTGCGGATCAGCCGCAGGCGGAGGGTGTCGCCCTCGAGCGAGTGCCCGTGCTTGGAGTCGTTGAGGAGGAGGCAGCCGCCTCGCTTTTTGCCGAGCGAGCCCGATACGGCGGCCCAGCGGATGGCGGGGACTTCCTGCCCGGCGTTTTCCGTGCGGTCGATCCCGCCGAAGGGGATCTCGTAGCGGCCGGCGGCGTCGGCGAGGGCGAAGGGGAAGTCGATGACGAGGCTGGGCACGCCGATGTGGGCGGCCCCGCGTTCCAGCCAGGTGCCGTCGAGGGAGATGTACAGGCAGGGGTCGCCGGCGCGGAGCTCGTACTGGACGGTGAAGGTCGACTCGCGGTATCGACAGGCCAGTTCCATGCGGGCCAGGTACGGGCCGTTCTGGGAGAGCCCGCAACTGGTGATCTCGAGCGGTTCGGTTTTGAGGGTCTCGTCGACGGCCCAGGCGCTGGCGCCGTGGGGGCGTTCGGTGACGACCTGGAGGTTTCCGGTCTGCCGGGCCGGGTCGACGAGCTCCAGGCCGGAGGCTTTGTCGACCAGGCTGGCGATCCGCCCGGTGCGGGGGTCGATCTTGACGCGGACGAGGTCGTTCTCGAGCCGTCCGCCGTGGGCTCCGATGGGCTTGCCCGCGGGGGTTTTTTCTTCCTTGACGACGTAGGTGGCGTAGCCCAGGGCGGGCACGGGCTCGACGGGGAAGGCGAGGGTGACGTAGTCGTGGAACCAGAAGCCCGCCGAGGCGAGGCGCTGGGCGGTGACGGTCTTGCCCGAGGGCGTCAGGACGGAGAAGGAGTAGTCGGCGAGCTTGCGGGTCTCGCCGGGCGCGGGGGAGTCCCAGACGGTGACGACGGCGACGCCGGCGCGGTCGTGGGCGAGGGTGTTGAAGAGGACGAAGGGCCTGGGGCCTTGCCCGTCGCTCTGCTCAGCCTCGGAGGCGTGGCCCTCGCCGGCGCCGAAGCCCACGCCCGCCCCGAGGGCGGAGCGCACGAAGCTGGGCGGCACGGGGACGGCGGGCTCGGCGGCGAAGGACGTGTCGACCTCGCCGGCCAGACCGCGGAGGGCATTGGTCTCGATCAGCCCGGTCGAGGCGACGATGTCCTGGAAGAGCCCGTGGGTAAACGTACGGCTGTCGTGGACGCAGGAGCCCGGGAGGATGTCGTGGAAGTGATTGAACAGGGCCTTCCGCCAGCACTCCTGGAGGGTGGCGGCGGGGTAGTCGCGTCCGAGGACGGCCCAGGCCAGGGCGGCCGAGGCTTCGGCGTCCAGCAACTGGGCCTCGGCGAAGCGGACGGAGCGTTTGATCAGCGACTGCGAGGTGTAGCAGCCGGTGAGGGAGAAGTTCAGTTCGCCCTTGACGACGGGGAGGCGGTCGCCTTGGCGTTCGAGGGCGTGGTAGAAGTCGCGGCTGGCGGAGAGGCGGATCGTCGGGAAGACGGGCCAGGTCGCCATGTCGACCGCGCGGTCGAGGTCGCGGCGGGTGGGTCCGCCGCCGTGGTCGCCCACGCCGTAGAGGTACATCCAGAACTTCAGGCCCGTGCCTTGGCAGAAGTCCAGCAGGGCCGGCACGATCTCGCCTGGCGAGAAGATGCCGTTGTACCAGGTCGTCTCGCGGCAGACGAGAACCCGCGAGCCGTCGGGCGCCTGCCACCAGAACGCCATCGGTCGCGAGGTGCCGTCGCCCGGGCGGCAGAGGTAGTAGTGTTTCACCCCGCCGCGGACGAGGTAGCTGGGCACCGTCGCGGCGTGCCCGAACGTGTCGGGCGACCAGTCGATGGCCACATCCTCGGGCGAGAGGTCGAACAGTTCCTTCATGTACGCCCGGCTCTGGAGCAGGTGGCGGCAGAGGCTCTCGCCGACGACGATGTTCTTGTCGCCCTCGACCCAGTGGCTGGCGGTGACTTCCCAGCGGCCTTCCTGGACGCGGGCGCGAATCTCCGCGAGCATCGCGGGGTTGTGTTTGGCGATGATCTCGTACATGCAGGCCTGGCTCTGGGAGAAGTGGAAGTCGGGGTACTCGTCCATCAGCCGCAGCACGGTGCGGAACATGTCGTGCGTCGCCGCGACGGTTTCGGGCCAGGACCACATCCAGTTCATGTCCATGTGCCCGTGCCCGACACAGTAGACGGTGTAGGTTTTCGCGACGCGAGCGATGGGCGCGAGGGTCGCCTCGGCGGCGCGGATCGCCGCGGCCAGGGCCTTGCCCCCCTTCGCCACGGCCGGCCTGACCTGCCGGCCCGCCAGGTCCAGGAGCTTCCGCCACGCGGGGGCCTTGTCCTTGTGCAGGTCGCACAGGCCCTCGACGAACGCCACCTCGCCGCCGAACCGCTCGAGCAGGTGGCGGTTTTCCCGCGACAAGGCCGTCAGAATGTTCGAGAACTCGTCCGCAAGGGGCTTCGTCATGGTCACAACTCCTGTTTCCTCTCGCCGAGGCCGGCGGGGTGCAGGCAGTGTCGGCGGTCTGCCGTCGGTTGTCAATTCCCTCGCGCTCCTGGCAATGAGGCCTATCTTCGTATTCGCAGGTACGAGAGAGGGGGATTAGGGGATTATCAGATTATGGGATTAGAATATGAAGTGAACAGACGATCCGATCGGGGCATCCACCGTCCCCCTTGCCATTCCCTCCTCCCTCCACCATCGCCCCGCCCCAGCGCGACCCCCAAAGCACGGCCACGGCGTGGCCGTGAATCGTGGGCGCCGACGCTCTCTCTTTCCCCACCTCCCCCACGTCTACTTCCCTTCTTTCCCCTCCGCGGATCGCGTCGCGGGTCGAGTCTCCGCCGCGGCCCCCACGACGAACGCCAGACGGTTGCTCAACAGCGGCGAGGCGGACGTCGGTACGTCGGGTGCGATGGCGCGCCCGAGGCCGCCGTCGGGCCCATGGCGCTGGAGCAGCTCGACCATGCCGGGCGAGTACATCACCTGCACTTCGACCTTGTCGCCGGCTTTCAGTTGGCCCAGGGTCGCCGGCAGGTGGAAGGGGACTTTCATTTCCGCGCCCGTGGTGACCGCCCGGCTGATGTTGATGCTCATTCCGTCGGCCAGCGGGGCTGCGATGGGCTTGCCGTTAACCCACCAGCGGGCCAGCAGGTACAGGTCCGGCCAGGTCCGCATAGACGCGGCGGATTTGACGACGAACTGCCCGTCGGCCAAGGCCAGGCTCAACCCTTCGATCGCCTCGCCCGCCCGCCGGGACGTGGGCAACGGGCGGGTGAATTCGCTGGGCAACTGGCCGGGCAGACTGGGCGGACCCTCGGGGAGTTGGGCCCTCGGGCCCTCGAGGGGCCAGACCGGACGCAGGCCGTCGTAACTCGGCGCCGCCGCCAGAGGCCAGGCCGGGCCCGAATACGCCGACTCGCGGCGGTCCCGCCAGCCGAACTCCTGCCACAGGCACGCCTGGGGCCGATCCACGCCGAAGCCCGCGACGGCCAGCATCTGCCCCCGAGCGGTCACGATGTCCAGGCGATACCTCCCCTGCCACGCCAGCGGCACGAGGCAACAATAGACCGCTTCCTTGGGCAGGGGCGACCTCTGGAACGAAATCTTCTCCCGGCCCCGGAGAGTCGCCACGTCCGTCCGCGTCAGCCTCGCGAACACCGGGCCGAGGGCCGTCCCCAACCAGGGCCCGGCGAACGACACGCTCGGGGCGCCCTCGCCGACGTAGCGGGCCTGGCAGTACGCCAAGACCCAGGGCCCGGCCTCCGCGCCGCCGGAGGCCCAGGCGAGCCTCACCCGCCATCCCCCGCCGACGTCGACCTCGGCGAGGGCCTCGAGTTCCTTGAGCGAGCGGACCTGCGGCAACTCACTCGTCCGCGGCCGCGTGGCCGGGGCGGGCCGGCTCTGCCCCCCGGAGGGAACACAAACCCCCGCGATCACGACGATCGCACAGGCCAGGGCCCCAACCACGATTGTGCACTTCGATCGGCGATGCATGGCAATGCCGCCTTTCCGCCCATGGCGATGGGCCAACGTCATGTCAATTCTATCCTTCCGGCCATGGGAAATAATCGGCGGGACCTTTACGACATCTTTACGCGCCGCCCGTCCGCTTTTGCAGCATCGATACGCAAGGAGGGTTAGCATTCCTATAGCGAAACGGAATGCGAGGCACACATGGACATCTACTACATCGGAATCGGCGCGGCGTTCTTCGCGGCCGCGTGGGCGTTTGTCGAGGGCCTGTCGCGGTTGCAGGGAGGAAAACAACCATGACCTGGGCGTATATGGTCGGCGGAGTGCTCGCCGGGCTGCTGCTGGTGTACCTGATGGCGGCCCTGCTCAAACCGGAGAAATTCTGATGATCGCCAACGACCTGACAGAGATGGCGTTGCTCCTGGGGGCCTTGCTGCTGCTGGTCAAGCCGCTGGGGCTTTACATGGCCCGGGTGTACGAGGGCCGGCCCTGCGGGCTCGACCGCGTGCTCGGGCCCGTCGAACGACTGCTCTACCGCCTGGCGGGCGTGAACCCCGCGACGGAGATGAGCTGGCAGCGATACGCCCTGGCTATGCTGGCCTTCAGCGTGGTGGGCTTCTGCTCGCTGTATACCCTCCTGCGGTTCCAGGCGGCCCTGCCGCTGAACCCCCAGGCCCTGCCCGCCGTGCCGCCCGACCTGTCGTTCAACGCCGCCGTCAGCTTCCTGACCAACACCAACTGGCAGGCCTACGCCGGTGAGAGCACGATGAGCTACCTCTCGCAGATGCTCGCCCTGGCGGTGCATAACTTCTTGTCGGCGGCGACGGGGATGGCGGTGCTGGCGGCCCTGATCCGCGGGTTCGCCCGGCGAAATTGCGCGACGGTGGGCAACTTCTGGGTCGACCTGACCCGCACCACGCTCTACATCCTCCTGCCGCTCTCGCTCGTGCTGGCGGTGGCCTTGGTCAGCCAGGGCGTCGTGCAGACCCTGCGCCCATACCCGAAGGTCGCCCTCGTCGAGCCGGCCCACGATGACAAGGGCGCCCTCGTGACGGAGCAGACGCTCGCCGTGGGCCCGGCGGCCTCGCAGATCGCCATCAAACACCTGGGCACCAACGGCGGCGGGTTCTTCAACGCCAACTCCGCCCACCCCTTCGAGAACCCCACCCCCTTGTCGAACTTCCTGGAGATCCTCGCCCTCCTGCTCATCCCCGCCTCCCTGTGTTACACCTTCGGCAAGATGGTCGGCGACACCCGCCAGGGCTGGGTCCTCCTGACGGCCATGTTCGTCATCTTCCTGGGCCTGCTGTCGGTGTGTTACTTCTCCGAGCGGGCGGGCACGCCGGCACTGGCCCGGGCCGGGGCGGATATCGCCCCCTCGCCCACCCAGCCCGGGGGCAACATGGAGGGCAAGGAGGTCCGCTTCGGCATCGGCGGCTCGGCCCTGTTCGCGACGGCGACGACGGCGACCAGTTGCGGTGCCGTCAATTCCATGCACGATTCCT
>JAPLNA010000248.1 GCA_026693065.1 Planctomycetota bacterium | reverse complement strand
TTGGGGGTGGCGCGGCGGGGGAGAATCGGATACACTGGCGGCGCACCGGGGGGAGCCCTCGGCGGCCCGAAGGAGTCGGCATGAAGACATGGACGACGTGGCTGACGGCGGCGGTGAGCGTCGCCCTGGGCGGGTGCGGGCAGGGGGGCCAGGCCCGGGAGGTCCATCTGACCGTGCTTACCTACAACGTACACATCGGCAAGGGCATGGACGACAAGGTGGATCTGGCGAGGCAGGCTCGCGTTATCGCCCGGCTGGCGCCCGACATTGTCGCGTTGCAGGAGGTCGACCGCCGCACCGCCCGCAGCGCCGGCGTGGATCAGTTCGCCGAACTGGTGCGGCTGACCGGCATGCAGGGGGTGTACTGCAAGACGCTGGACTACGACGGGGGCGAGTTCGGTATCGCACTGCTGTCGCGCCGGGCGATTGTGGAGCACACCTTCCACCGCCTGCCGCTCGAAAAGGGCCACGAGCAGCGATACCTGATCGAGGCGACGCTGGAGGCCCCCGCGGGCGCCCCCGGCAGGGCGGCCATGAAGGAACTCCTGACCCAGTGGACGCTGGCCACCCCGGCCGATGTGCCGACCTTCCCAGCCCGGGCGCCCCTTCGGACGCTGGATTACATCCTCTACCGCCCACCCGGGGCCTTCGCCGTGGAGAACGCCCGCGTGGTCGACGAGTCGCTCGCCAGCGACCACCGCCCGGTCCGGGCCGTGCTGAAACTCCGGCCGTAAACCGCCCGGCGGGGCCGCCAGGCACGTCCCCGGCGATAGAACGAAGGTCGGGTGCCGTGGTTTGCGGCGTAGCCGCAACCACGTTCCAGGTCTTCCGATGGCCGCGGGATCGTGGTTGCGGCGGCGCCGCAAACCACGGCACCCCGCTGCGCGTAGAAGCATGGCGCCCGTCAGGTTTTCATGGTTCGGGTCTCTGCTGAAACGGGGGATGACCTAGAGGGGAAAGGCATTGTCAAAACAGGGGTTTCGTGGTAGAATGAGGTCGTTCAGTTCAGACTCGCTTTCGGAGGTCGCCGATGCCCATTGCACGCAGGAATTATGTCGTCCCGGCCATCGCGGCGCGCGCCCGGGCCGGTTGGCCCGTGAGCGCGGTGGCCCGGCTGGCGTTGGCGCTGGCGGGGGCGTTGGCGGTGCTGGGTTGGTTGACGGCGCCGGCCGGCGGGGCGATCGCATTCAACCTGACGTCCGACCCGGGCATGGATCCGGCGGCGATGGCGGGGTTCCAGGCTGCCGCCGACGCCTGGAGTCAGCGGATCGTTACGCCGATTACGGTCAACATCAAGGTCGCCTTCTCGCCGATGGAGAGCATTTACCTGGGCCAGACCTCGCCCTCGCTGACGATGGTGCCCTACTCGAACTTCCGGACGGCCCTGGCGGCGGCGGGCACGTCGGCGGCCGATGCCCAGGCCCTCGGGTCGTTGCCGGCGTCGTCGTTCGGGATGTTGATCAACCGGACCGCGAACAACCCCAACGGGGCCGGCAGCGACGTTCCCTACCTGGACCTGGGCACGGACCAGAACAACGCCTACCTTCAGATGTCCCGCGCCAACGCCAAGGCCGTCGGGGTTCTGGGGGCCAGTTCGAATCTGGACGGCACGATCACGTTCAACTCAACGTCGAACTGGTCGTTCTCGCGATCCGGCGGGGTTCCCTCGGACGCCTACGACTTCGTCGGGGCGGCCATGCACGAAATCGGACACGTCCTGGGTTTCCTCAGCGGGATCGAGAGGCTCGACTCGGGGACGAGGCTGGACTACAACTGCTGGAACGTGACGCCGCTGGACCTGTTCCGCTACTCGGTCGACAGCACGGCCTCCGGGGTGATCGACTGGACGAGCGACGCGCGGGCGAAGTACTTCTCGCTGGACCATGGGCTGACGAACCTGGGCGGATTCGCCACGGGGCCCTTGTACGGCGACGGGCGCAGCGCCAGTCATTGGAAGTTGCAGACCCCGCCCCTGGGCCTGATGGACCCGACGCTGGTCTTGGGCGAGTTGGGGGTCGTCTCGAACCTGGACCTGACGGCGATGGATGTGATCGGATATGAGGTGGTTCCCGAGCCCTGCACGCTGTCGTTGGTGCTGGTGGGGGCGTGGGTTCTCCGGCGGCGGCGAATCTGAGGGCGAAAAGGGAGGGGAAGCCATTCCGGGGGGCCCTAGAATGGGTTCGGTGCAGCGGCCCCCCGGCCTGGGCGACAGCCCGCGAGCTTGACCTGAACGCCCAAACGAAGTAATATCCAGTGTAACCGTCGGAAGCGGCACGATCACAACAAAAATGGCTGGCGGTCGTGTCTGCGGATCGACCTGTGCCGCCTTGCTGGGAAGGACGCGGAAATCGAATGACAACGATAGACCCAGCGGCGGAGGCTCCCCCGGCCCGGCATGACGGGAGCGGGGCGGGCGAACGGGCCAGGCGTTGGACGCGGGCCGGCTGGGTTGTGGCGTTGGCGGCGGCCGGCGGGGTTCTTCTTCTCGCCGGGGCGATCTGGATCGCACAGGACGTGGCCGGCCACGCGATGGGGGCGGGAGGCTGGGGCAGGGCGATGACCATTCTGGGCTGGTCCCTGGCGGGCGTCAACCTCGCCGCCACCCTCTGGTGGATCGTGCTGGTGACGACGTACCGACCCGTGCCCGCCGTGCCCGATGACGAACTGCCCACGTGCACGGTGATCGTTCCGGCCTACAACGAGGGCGCCCAGGTGCTCAAGACGCTGCGGAGCATCGCCGCCAGCGACTACCCGCCGGGCAAGCTGCAGGTGGTGGCCGTCGACGACGGCAGCAAGGACGACACGTGGGAGTGGATCTGCCGCGGGGCGCGGGAGTTTCCTCACCTGGTGCAGGTGCGGCGGATGGAGGTCAACCGGGGCAAGCGGCTCGCCCTGTGCGAGGGGTTCGCCCTGGCACACGGGGAGATCCTCGTCACGGTCGACAGCGACTCGGAAGTCGAGCCGGCGACGCTGCGGCAACTGGTCAGCCCGTTCGTGCGGGACGCGCGGGTGGGCGGGGTGGCCGGCAACGTGCGGATCCTCAACCGCCGCGCGGGAATCATCCCCCGCATGCTCGACGTGAGCTTCGCCTACAGCTTCGATTTCATCCGGGCCGCCCAGAGCCGCCTCGATACCGTCCTGTGCACCCCCGGCGCCCTGTCGGCCTACCGGCGAAACCTGGTGATGAAGGTCCTGCCCGAGTGGCTGGCTCAGACGTTCTGCGGGCGACCGGCTGATATCGGCGAGGACCGGGCGATTACCAACCTCGTGCTTCGCGAGGGGCACCTGGTGCGGTATCAGCAGACCGCGACGGTATACACCGAGGTGCCCACCCGGTACGTGGGGCTCTGCCGGATGTTCCTTCGGTGGGCGCGGAGCAACATCCGCGAGACGATCGTGCTGACGCGGTTCGCGTTCGGCCCCTTCCGGGCCGGACCGGCTACCGGGGCGAGAATCAACCTCCTCCTCCAATGGGTGGGCCTGACCCTCGGGCAAGTGGCCAAACTGGCCGTGCTGGCGGCGTTGGCGTGGATGCCCGGTCACGTGGCGGCGCAGTTGCTGGCGGGGGCGGCCGTCTGCGGGACCCTCCCCGCGGCCGTCTACGCCCTGCGGTATCGCAGCCTCCAGGCCTTGTGGGCGTTTCCCTACAACCTGCTCTGGACGCTGGGGCTTTCGTGGATCGCCCTGTACGCCTGGTTGACGCCGCACAAGACCAGTTGGCTGACCCGCGGGCTTCTGGCGCCCCGACAGGCCCACGCCCCCGCGCCGGCGGACGTGGAAGTCGCCGCCCCCCTGGTCGTGCCCGAACCGGCGGAATCAGCCGCCGCTTGACTTGAGGCCTCCGCCGCGGCATCGTAGCACCCAGGCCGACCGGCGGCCGCGGAGTCTGCCCATGGACCTGATGGAGTTTCTCCCCAACTTCGCCAAGGCGTTCGTTCAACTGTTCTTCGCCGTTGACGCCCTGGGCGTGCTCCCCATGTTCGTCTCCCTGACGGAGGGCCTGCCCGCCCCCGCGCGGCGGAAGACGATCCCCCAGATGGTTCTGACGGCCCTGATCGTCGGGGTGGCGTTCCTGTTCTTCGGGCAAGAACTGCTGGAGTGGGTCGGGCTCATCCTGCCCGACTTCATGATCGCCGGCGGCGTGCTGCTGTTCCTCATCGCCGTGGGCGACATGTTCAGCGGGCGGACCACCACCGGGCGGGTCGGGGCCTCCGTCGGGGCCGTCCCGCTGGGCACGCCGCTGATCGTCGGCCCGGCCGTGCTCACGATGGAACTGCTGCTGGCGCAAACGTGCGGCTCGGCGGCGACGCTGTCGGCCCTCGTGCTCAACGTGCTCCTGGCCGGGGTGTTCTTCCGCCTCTGCGACCGGTTCACCCGCCTGCTGGGCAAGACGGGCGTGACGGTGGTCTCGAAGATCGCCTGCCTGATCCTGGCCTCCATTGCCGTGATGATGGTCCGGAAAGGGATCTACCTGATCGTGGGGTTTGGGGGGTAGGTTAGACCACGCCGCCAGGGAAAAACTCCCGGCGGGGACACAAAACAACAAACGAAATCATCTTCTCGATTTCGTTTGTTGTTTTCTTCCTGACGCCGCGGGCGTCCGGGTTGCGACGACGTTCCCATTACCCCCACGACACTTCGTGTCCCCGCCGGGGGCTTTTCCCGGTCGGGGGGACGGCGACGTTCCGTCGCGGGCTAAACGAGGGGAAGGGACACGAAATGAAAACGACACCAACAAAACAACCCGCTTTCGCGGGCAGTACGGGTGGCTGATGGGACTCGAACCCACAACCCCCTGGACCACAACCAGGTGCTCTAACCACTTGAGCTACAGCCACCGTGTCCCGCCGGGCCGGCGGGAGTGGAGTACTTTAGCACGAACGCCCCCGCTCGTCAACGAGTTCTTGCGGGGAAACGGGCGCGGGCTTAGTGTCGACCGGGAGTGGTGAGGGGGAGGTTGGCGTCGGGGGGCGTCGAGACGGCCTGGGCCTTCTGCGGACGCGGGGCCGCCCAGAGGCACAGGGCCAATCCGATCAGGAAGGCGATGGTCGCGCCGATCGTCGCTCGGGTGTACCATTCGGGTGCTCGAGGCGGTTGGGGCGTCATGGGTCGGGTCTCCTTCGATGGGCCTGTACAGCGCCTCTCGACTGGCAGGGAGGGAGGGTTAAATAGGGAGGGGGGCACGGGCGCACGGCGATCCGCCGCGGCGGCTCGCCGGCTAAGCAGGGGAGGGCGTCCAGTCGGACAGGGACGCTAAGTCGTCGTAGGGCTTGTCCAGGGCGGCCAGGAGGGAGGCGTAGCAGGCGGCGTAGGAGCGGTAGAAGTCGTGGCGGCGGGGGTCGGGCTCGAAGCGGGTGCTCTGGCGAGGCAGGGCCTGGGCGGCGGCGGTGAGGTCGCTGTAAATGCCCACGGCCGCCCCGGCCACCAGGGCCGCCCCAAGCGTCGACATGTCGTCCCGCGCCAGGGCCACGTGGGGCACGCCCAGCACGTCGGCCTTGATCTGGTTCCACAGGCTGCTGCGGGCGCCGCCGCCGAAGAGGACGATCTCGGTCGGCTGCATTTCGGGGTAGGTTCGCCGCATGGCTCGGAGGGCGCCGACCTGATCGAAGGCGACGGCCTCCAGGAGGGCGCGGTAGAAATGCTCGCGGCGGTGGCTCCAGGTGAAGCCCACCCAGGCGCCCTTGTAGTTGGTGCGGGTGGGGCAGGCCCGCCCGCCTACGTGGGGGTTGAACAGCAGCTTCTCGCTGCCGGGGGGCACGTGCGAGGCCAGCTCGTCCAACTCGGCGTACACGCCCGGGCCGGCGCCGCCGGCGAACGTCTGCCCGAACCAGTGATGCGTCAGCCCGCCCCCGATCAGGAACGTGCTGGGCTGGTAGAGCCCCCCGATGCCCGAGCCGAGGATCTCCGTCAGGGCCTGCCCCATGTCCGGGCGGAACACGTCGGTGCAGAGCGTCAGGACGGGGTATGTCCCGGCGACGCTGGCCATCTGCCCCGGGCGGGTAATGCCCGCGCCGATGAACCCGGCGGACTGATCGGCCAGCCCGGCGATCACGGGCGTGCCCTGGGCCAGGCCGGTGGCGGCGGCGGCCGCGGCGCACAAACCCCCGACGACCTCCGTCGGCGGGACGATCCGCGGGAGTTTCTCCAACGTCACCCCCATGCGTTGGCACAGTTCGTCCGACCAGGCGCCCGCCTGCACGTCGGCCAGCCCGGTCGCCCAGAGGTGGGTCTGGTCGATGAACGCCTGCTCGCCGCCCAGCCCGGCCAGGGAGCCGGCGACGTAGCCGGTGGCCGTTACGAACTTCTCCGCCCGGCGGTAGAGGTCGGGGAACGCATCCCGGAACCACATTATCTTCGGTCCGATCGTCGGCTGGCCCGACCCGCACAAACGGCGGATCGCCTCGTGCATCGTCGCCAGCACGCCGTTGAGCTGCCCGGCGAACCGCATGTCGAGGGTGTTGGAGAACGGCGTGGCGGCGGCGCCGGCCTCATCGAGCCCGATGATGCCGCTGATCATTCCGTCGGCCCCGATGGCGGCCACGCCGCGCGAGTCGACGTCGGCGCCCTCCCGCAGCGAACGCAGGGCGGCGTAGGTGGCCTCGAGCATGCCCGGGCCTGAATACTCCGAAACCCCCGGGCGCGGATGCAGCGGGTGGTTGTCCCTCGCCGCCGAAGCCACCGCCTCGCCACGAGTATCAAACAGCGTGGCCTTGATGAAACTCGAACCGATGTCCAGGCCGATCAGGTATCTCTTCATTCTTCTCGTCTCCGGAGGGAGAACTCGGCAGGAAGAACACGAATGACACGAATGAAAACGAATGTCACGAATACAGCTCTTTTCTTGATACAAGAAGTTTCATTCGTGTCATTCGTTCTCATTCGTGTCATTCGTGTTCTTCCTGCTGACGGCCTCACGCCAGCAAGGCGGCCAGGCGTTCGAGCACCTGCCCGACGACGACCTCGGGGCAGGACGCCCCGGCCAGCACGCCCACGCGGAGGTTCTCCCGCCGGGGCAGCCAGCCTTCGCGGAGGACGGGGGTTTCGGTGGCCGGGTCGATCGTGCGGATCTGAGCGGCGGAGCGGATCGAGTCGGCCTGCTCGATGAAGACGGCGGGGGAGAATTCGCCCGCCAATTCGTAGAGGTGGCGGGTGTTGGACGAGCCGAACCCGCCGACGACGACGGTGAGGTCGAGCCCGGACTGGCACAGTTCGACGGCGGCGATCTGGCGGCTCTGGGTGGCGCGGCAGACGGTGGGTTCGAAGAGCAGACGGTCGGGCCCGGCGTCGGGGGCGAAGGCCTGCCCCAGCCGGTCGCGGACGGCCAGCGTGTCGTCGTACAGCATGGTCGTCTGGCTCACCTGCGCCAGCCGTGCGAACGGCGCGAGCGAGGCGGCGTTGGTGGCCGCCCCCGCAAAGGCCTTGCGGAAGGCCTCGTCGCGGTCGCCCCCGGCGGCCCCGGCGAGAATCCGGCAGAACGTCTCGACCTGGGCGATGCTCTCGACGATCACGTAATGCCCGCCGGCCTCGCCCAGGCGGCTGCGGGTGACGATGGTTTCGTCGTGCCGCGTCCGCCCGAAGATCATCACGCCGTACCCGTCGGCGGCCGCCCGCTCCACCCACTGCCACAGCCGCCGCACGTTGCCGCACGTGGTGTCGATCCGGCGGCATCCGATGGCCTGCAGGCGCCGCTCGACGTCCGGGCGGACGCCGAAGGCCGGCACGACCGCGGCGTCGTCGGGTCCCAGGAACGACTCGAGGTCTTCCATCTCCGTTCCCGAGAGGATCCGCACGCCCTGGCGCTGAAAATAGTCGTTCACCCACGGATTGTGGATGATCTGCCCGAGCAGGACGACCCGTCCGCCGCCGGCGGCGTGCCCGGCGAGGGCCTCGGCCAGCATCACCAGCGCCCGCTCGACCCCGCGGCAGAACCCGAAGACCCGGGGCAGGCGAAGTTCCCCGCGCGGGAGTTTCCAGACGTTGCCCCCTGCCCGCACGCGCTCGACGACCTCGCTGCGAAAGCTCTCCAGCCGGGCCGGATTCTCGGATGGCGGGGGTTGGTGGGGCATCCAACCATCCTACGCCTTCCGTGCCCCCGCCCGCAAGGGCCCGTACCTGCCTACGTCAATGTGCTCTCGGCCGAAACCGGGGGTGCCCCAGCCCGTGCCGGCCCCTGGAATCGCGGGGGGTAGTTTGTTGCCAACCCCCGCCGCCGGTGGTATTCTTTGCCCCGCTGAAACGGAAGGATACGATGCCTGAGGCGAAGTCAGTTTTGTTGAACGTGGACGTGCCCGCGGAGCTGGCCGACCTGGCCCGGGCCGAAGGCGTGCGGGTCGAGACCGCGTGGATGATCGCCGCGACCGACCTGAACCTCGCCGGCAGTTACGAGCCGGTGTACCTGGTGGCCGAGGGCGAGCGTCTCGTCACGATCGCCAGGCCCAAGGCGCCCGGGGAGAAGGCGGTGCGGGAGACCGTGCCCCGCGGGGAGATCCTGGAGATCCGCACCCGGCAGGGGGTGGGCGGCGGGTTCCTGGAGGTCCGGGTGGCGGACATGTACGTCGAGATGCTGGCGTACTCGAACGCCCGGGCGGACATCTTTCACAAGGTCGCGACGAAGCTCAAGGACTGGCTGGCCGGGCAGACGCCCTTCATCGGGCCCGAGGACGACCTCGACCCCCGCCGCTGCCCCGCCTGCGGCATGCCGCTGCAGTTCAAGGGCGACGTCTGCCAGAAGTGCATGAAGGGCGGGGCGGTCTTCCGCCGCGTCATCACTTTCATGAGGCCCTACGCCGGCAAGGCCATCCTCATGATGCTCCTGGTCCTCGTGACCGTCGCCCTGGCCCTGGTGCCCCAGCAGCTCATCCGGTTGCTCACCAACGTCGTGCTTGCCCCCGAGCAGGCGGGCAACCGCCCCCTGCCCTTCGGCGAGGCCAGCGTGTGGCTGATGTGGCTGGTGCTGGCGCTGTTTACCCAGGTCCTGCTCTCGGCGGGCGTGGGCATCCTCACCGGGCGGCTCTCCAGCGTCGTCGGCACGCAGATCACCTACGACATGCGAAACCGCGTCTTCACCCACCTGACCCGCATGGGCGTGGACTACTACGACCGCTACAACGTCGGGCAACTGATGACCCGCGTCGCCAGCGACACCGAGCAGATGAAGAGCTTCGTCAACCAGCTCACCGGCGGATTCCTCGCCCAGATCATCACCCTGGTGACCGTGGGGATCGTGCTCTTCGGGCTCAACTGGCAACTGGCGGCGATCACGCTCGTGCCGGCCCCGCTGGTGTTCCTGTCGGTCATGATCTTCTGGAAGCGCATCTACCCTCGCTACCACCGCGTCTGGGACGCCAACAGCAAACTCTCGGGCGTGCTGAACACCATCCTCTCGGGCATCCGCGTGGTGAAGGCCTTCGGGCAGGAGCCCCGTGAGCAGGCGAGGTTCGATACCTCCAGCGTCAAGGTCCGCGACAGCTTCCGGGCGGTGGAATTCTCCGTCTCCACCTTCAATCCGCTCGTGGGCGTGCTGTTCCAGGTCGGCGGCATGCTGGCCTGGTTCGTCGGCGGGCGCGAGGTGCTCCAGCACAAACCCGGCGGGCTGAACCTGGGCGACCTGCTGGCCTTCCTGGGCTACCTGGGCATGTTCTACGCCCCCCTCGGACAACTGACCCAACTGACCAACTGGCTGACGGGCTTCCTGACTGCCAGCCAGCGGATCTTCGAGGTCCTCGACACCAACCCGCAGATCGTCCAGGTCGACAACGCCACGGCCATGCCCAACAAGGGCAGCGGCGTGACCTTCGAGAACGTCGTCTTCGGCTACAACCGCCACGAGCCCGTCCTCAAGGGCATCAGCTTCGAGATCAAGCCCGGCGAGCACATCGGCATCGTGGGCAAGAGCGGGTCGGGCAAGACGACGCTGATCAACCTGATGGCCCGCTTCTACGAGGTCGACGAGGGGCGCATCCTCGTCGACAGCGTGGATATCCGCGACCTGCAACTGGACGAACTACGCCGGTCCGTCGGCATCGTGCTCCAGGAGCCGTTCCTGTTCCGCGGGACGATCTACGCCAACATCACGTACGGCCGCAAGGACGCGACGACCGACGAGGTTCTCGCCGCCGCCAAGGCCGCCAACGCCCACGAGTTCATTATCCGCCACCCGCTGGGGTACGACACGTACATCGGCGAGCGCGGGGCGGGGCTCTCGGGCGGGGAGCGGCAGAGGATCTCCATCGCCCGGGCGCTGCTGTACAACCCCGACATTCTCGTGCTCGACGAGGCCACCAGCAACGTCGACACCGAGAGCGAGCAGCTCATTCAGCAGGCCCTGCTCCGCATCACGCGCGGGCGGACCACGCTGGCCATCGCCCACCGCCTGAGCACGCTGCGGAATTCCGACCGCATCATCGTCATGGACGGCGGGAAGATCGTCGAAATGGGCAGCCACGAGGAACTGCTGGCTCTCAAGGGCCTCTACCACCGCCTCGTGAAGATCCAGACCGAGTTGACGGCCGACCCGGCCTTCCGCATGGCCGCGGAAATGTCGGCGGGCGAGAAGAAGAAGGAAGAATGAGTCCACGGATTACGCCGATTACACGGATTAGAAGAAAAGGAAGAGCGGCCCTTCTCTCTGTCTTCTTCTAATCCATGTAATCTGCGTAATCCGTGGACTATAGTTGCATTGAACAACAGACAACGACATGGACAACGAGCAGCCCAAAACGAGCGTGACCGACGAAGACCGGACGAAGATCCGGTATCTGACGCCCGAGATGTGCAAGATTCACGTGGGCACGCACGGGGCGTTGCACGTGACGGTGCTGAACGACCGGATTTACGGCGGGGTGTACGCCGCGTATGCCTTCCCCGTCGAACACGCCGCCGAGTACATCTCGCTGATGCGGTCCACCGGTTCGGGCGGGCCTGACGAGGAGGTCGGGCTCATCCGCCACCTGGAGGTCTTCCCGCCCGAGCAGGTCGCCCTGGTCCGCCAGGCCCTCAAACGGCGGTACTTCATCCACACCATCCTCCGCATCCACGACATTCGCTGGGACCACGGGCTGGTCGCCATGGACGTCGAGACCGACAAAGGCCGCGTCAAGTTCCTGATGCGCTGGCAGCAGGACCGGGCGGTCGACTACGGCCGCGACGGCAAAGTGCTGCTCGACGTGGACGAGAACCGCTACCTGATCCCGGACGTGGAAGAACTGCCCGCCTCCGAACGCAACGCGTTCACGCGGATCGTGTTCTGGTGAGGGGACGTCATTCGTGGGCGAGGGCGCCCGCGGCGAGCAGTCCGTAGAAGGTGTATTCGACGTCGAGGTCGGTGTCGGCCCAGTGGGCCTGGAAGGCCCCGGCCGGGTTCCAGAGGCTGTTGAGGTAGTCCAGGCAGGCCTCGCGCCGGGCGTTCAGGTTCACGCCGCCCAGGGCCAGGGCGTGCAGGGCCACCGCGGTGGCCAGAAGGTCGGGGGTGGGGGCTTCGGGGGCAGCCAGGAATCCGCCGTCGGCGGAGCACTGCGCGAGCAGCCAGGCGAGGGTTTCTTCCGGCACGGGGCGGCCCACCTGGTGCAGCGTGACGGTGGCGGCGGCGGTCGCGGGCGTGGTCGCCAGCGGCGAACCGGGGGTGTTGGCGAACCCGCCGCCGGGGGTTCGCATCGTCTCGAGCACGCCGGCCAGGGCGTCCGGGCGGGGCAAGGGCTCGCCGAGGTCTTCCAGGGCGCCCGTGGCGATGAAGCACCCGTAGGCCGACGACGTCGCCGCGGACGCCTCGGTGTGGAACCCGCCGTCGTCGCGGGCGAAGGCCCTGACGCGCCCGGCGATCACGGCGTCCAGGGCGTCGAGGGGCGCGCGAGCCAGGCGGCGGCAGCGGGCCAGGCAGCCCAGGTGAACCAGGTCCAGCCCGTCGCCGTCTGCGAAGGTCCGCAGGTATTCGAGCGTCCGGGCCGGCGGGGCCGTCGCCGCCGACAGCGCCAGCAGGGCGAAGTTGGTGTAATACAGGTCGCTCTCACGCCCTCGCCCGCGGAAGCCCCCGTCGGGGCGGGCTCGCCCGCCGACGAAGTCGTTGACCCGGGCCAGGGCCTCAAGCCCGAGCATCCGCCGGGCCCGGCTGGCCGCCTGAATCATGTCGTGGGTGATCGTCATGGCAGCAGTCTAACGTATCGGCCTCGTGGAATATCTTCGCGACGACTTTTCGGAGCAGTTGACGCAGGTGCATGTCGCCCAGTCGGCGTACGGCGGCAATCGCCCGCGCCCGCCCGTCCTCCAACATCGCCCGCGCTCGTTGCGTCGCCTCTGGGCTTGCGGCTTCGCGGCGCAGGGCGTCGAGAATCGACGGGGAATTGCGCCCGTGAGCATCCCGCTGAACGTCCTCGATGTCGTCCCGTATCTGATACGCGACGCCCAGCTCCCGGCTGCACGCGGCGAGGGCTTCGCACGCCTCCTGGGCCCCGGCGGCCAGGGCGCCGATCCGCATCGCCACCTCGAACGCCGGGGCGGTCTTGCGGCGGAAGATCTCCACCACGTCGGCGACGCCCAGGCTCTGCCGCTGGCGGCGCCAGGAGAGTTCCAGCCCCTGTCCGATGCACAGTTCGCGGTGGCCCGCCGCGGCGGCCTGGAGAATCCGACCCGTCCGCTCGGGCGAGAGCCCGCACCCGGCCAGCAGCTCGTACCCGAGCCCCAGGAGATAATCGCCCACGTTCAGGGCTGCCGGCACGCCCTGGGCGGCGTGGAGGGTCGCGCGGCCGTACCGGGTGGCGTCGTCGTCCTCGATGTCGTCGTGGACGAGGCTGGCCTTGTGGAAGCATTCGACGGCGACGGCGAGGCGGCGAAGGACGGCTTCGTCGGCGAGGGAGTCCAGCGTGCGGCAGACGCTCACGGTGAGCACGGGTCGCCAGCGTTTGCCGGGCCCGGCGAGTTGGGCGAGGGCGAGTTGCTCGGCCTGGGTCTGGGGCGAACCCAGCAGGGCGGCGAGGGCCTCCGGGGCGAACCAGCTTTCCACCTGGCGGCGAAGGGCCTCCAGGTCGGGCCCCACCCGCTGCTCCGGGCCGCTCAGGTAGATCGCCTCCCAGATCTCCTCGGCGTCCAGGAGCGTGTCTTTGCACCCGGCGGTCAGCAGCGGCACGGCCAGGGCGGGCAGGCCCGAGGCGTCGACGTACGGGAACACCCGCTCGAGCATGGCCGTGCAACTGACGCCGATGAGCCCCTGCACCTTGCGAGACTCGATCAGCGACATGACCACCGGCGAGCCCTCGGCGACGAGGACGACGTAGCCCAACTGGGCGGCCTCCTCGGCCAGCGAGCCGATCACGCACTGCCCGCAACCCCGGCAGAGCAGCCCGTACTCGTCGGAGGCCGCCGTGCAGCCGACGGCCCGGAGACACTGGGGGAGCAGGAGCATGCGGTGGGCGAACGGGACGGCCGCCAGGGCCCGCCGCCACAGCTCGTTGTTGAGCCAGGTGGCGGCGTATTTCTCGTAGGCGTCCGGGCAGGAGGCCTGGGCGAGCACGGCGCGGGCGTGGCGGCGGAGGTCCGCCAGCAGGAGGGGCGCCCGCAGGCCCGCCGCGGCGGCGTACCGGGCGGCGTGGCGGCGAATCCGCCGGCGCAGGGCGGCCTCCGGCGGGACTTCCGCGTCGGGCTCCCGGGCCGGGGCCAACCCCAGCCCGTCTTGTCGGATCGATTGCTCCGTCACGTGTTCCGCTCCGCGATCTGGCGTCCGACGCGGCGGAAGTTCTTCCGCCACGCGTGGATTTCGCCGCGGCCCAGCGCCTGCACGAGCGTGCGTTTGAACCATGATACGCCGCCGGACCGCTGGTTGTCGGCGAACATCGCCGGGACGTTACGGAAGTTTAGCTCGTAACACGTGGTATACAACTCCAAATGCTCCGCCCGCATGCTCGCGACGCGGAAGGCCTCGCCCGCCCCGGCCTGGAAGGGCTCGTGGAAGATCGGGAAGATCACCACACGCCCCCGCGCCAGGCGCCGCACCAGCGACAGCGTCGCGGCCACGTCGGCGGGGGTCTCCCCCGGCAGGCCCAGGATCACGCTGAAGACGGGGAAGAACCCCGCCGCCGCCATGCGAGAGGCCGTCTGCTCGACCAGGTCGCTCCAGTCTTCCGGGCGGCACGACCCGAGCTTGCCCGGGGCGTTGGCAGCCACCAACGCGCCGCTGCCGCTCTCGATGCCCATGTTGATCCACAGATACCCGCCCGTCCTGGGCCGGCCCAGAAGGCGCCGTGTTTCGCGAAGCTGCTCGTCGCTCAGTTGGGCCACCGAGCAGATGTTCGCGTGGTCGAGCTGAATGAACGACACGCCCTCGACGGCCTGCATCGCCGTCAGCAACTCGTGGAGTTTCTCGAAATTCACTCCCGTGCCGCTGGAGCCATAGCGAAAAAAATCCTCGCAGCCGGCCACCGCGGTCGTCATCCCGCCGGCGACGTTGAAGGCCAGGTCCGCCACGATCGTCTCGACGCAACCGGCAGGCCTTTCCGCAGCCGCGGGAGAGTTCCACCAGCCCCATGCCGCTGACGCCGCGGATGGGTCGGACGTTCTCGACGGCGGTTCGGTGGGAGTGGATGGCGGGGGGCAGGGCCTCGCCGGCCAGCGCGCGGGCGAAAACCCCCGGGCCGGCGTCTTCGAACCAGCCCTGAAACACGGTGTCCACGCCCTGGGCGGCGGCTTCCTCGCCGTGGGCGAGCCACTGCCAGGCCCCGGCCCCGCCGGCGATCACGCGGAAACCCCAGCGGCTCTTGGCCCGGGCGAGTTGCTGCATCATCGCTCATGCCGCCCCCGAGCGGGTCGCTGGAGGAAACGCCCACGAGTTTGACCCACGGGCCCAGCAGGCGCGGCAGGGCCTCGGGCGTGGTGACGACGACGTCGCGGGGGCTCAGGCCCGCGTCGGCCAGCAGGGCCGACTCGATCCGCCGCAGGGCGATCGGGGCCGCCGCCGCCCGCCCCGAGGCGTCCACGCGGATCTTCGGGGCCAGCAGCCGCCGCATCAGGAACGCCGGGGCGGTCGTCGTCTGCATGGTGGCGAACATGCCCTCCAGCAGGACGCGGTAATTGGCCGACAGGGTGCGGTCGGCGACCAGCACGACGGCGGGGCGGCACTCGGGTCGGGCAGGCATCAAGGATTCCCTCGCAGGGGCTCGACGTCGTCGGATTCGTCGTCGGGTCGTTGGCAGGGGCAGGGGTCGCCGTTGAGCCGGGCACGGAGGGCGGCGGCCTCCGGCGAGGCCAGCACGTCCGCGGGAATGTCCAAGGCCGCCGCGGCGTCGCGGGCGTCCGTGGAAAACCGCGGGCGGCCGCGAAGGGCGGCGTAAGGGTCGCGGGCCAGACACGCCAGCCCGCCCCCGCCCTGGAAGCCCTCGGGCACGGGTTCGCCGTTGAACGGGGCGACGGCGTACTTGGGGAAGATGACCGCTCCCGCCGGACACACCCGCGCGCAGGCGGGGCAGTGGGTCTTGCAGTTGGACGGGCGGGCTACCTGCACCGTTTGCCCCTCCCGGGCATAGACGTCGAACAGGCAAAACTCCAGGCACTGCCCGCACCCGGTGCAGCGGTCGTAGTCGATGACGGGGAACCACGGCGTCCACCCGGGCGGGGTGGGGATGGCCGGCTCGGCCCCGCCGGTGGCGCGCGGGAGTTGGTCCAGGAGGCTCTCGGCCGTCTCCACGCGGGCGTTCAGGAAGGTCAGGCCCGCGACGGGCGCGCCGGCGAACTGGAGGAGCCAGCGGACGGCCCGGGCGTGGCAGGCGATGACGACGGAAGACTGCGAAACCGACAAGCGGAGGGCCGCGGGGTCTGTCGCGGCCAGCCCGCACAGGTCCTCGACCACCGTGCAATTCAGGCCGCGCGCGAGGGCGGCGGCCTTGTCGGGGGCGACGAGGCCGGCCTGGCGGCAGGTGCACAGGAGGATGTGCGGGGCGGTTGTCATGGCGTCGGTCCGGGGCGGTTGGGCGCCCGAACCCATCAGTATACGCGCTGGCCCCCGCCGCACCAACCGCGTATCCGTGGCGAATCCGCGTCCGATCGCGTATGATAGACGCATGGGTTTACCGATTGTCGCCATCGTAGGCCGGCCTAACGTCGGCAAGAGCAGCCTGCTGAACTGCATGGTGGGCCGGTTGATCTCCATTGTCGACCCCACTCCGGGCGTGACGCGGGACCGCGTCTCCTCGCCGCTGGCCCTGGGCGAGGGCGACGACGCCCGCTACGTCGAGCTCGTCGACACCGGGGGCATGGGCATCGAGGACCATGACAACCTGACGGCCCAGGTGGAGGCGCAGATCGACTTCGGCCTGCGGTCGGCGGCGCTGATTCTGTTCGTGGTCGACGCCCGCGACGGGCTCATGCCGCTGGAGCGCCACGTGGCGGCGAGGCTGCGGAAGCAGGACAAGCCCGTCATCCTGGTCGCCAACAAGATCGACACGCCCAACCTCTCGACGGAGATCGGCGAGTTGAACGCCCTGGGCTTCGGCGAGCCGATGTCGGTCTCGGCCGTCGCGGAGCTGGGCATCACGGCGTTGCTGGAGCGGGTGGAGAAACTCATGCGGGGGGTAGCGGGGCAGGCCCCGCCCGAGGCGGCGATGAAGATCGCCGTCGTCGGAAAGCGAAACGCCGGCAAGAGCACGTTCATCAACGCCCTGGCCGGCGAGCAGCGGGTGATCGTCTCGGAAACCCCCGGCACGACCCGGGACAGCGTCGACGTGAACCTCGAGCTCGACGGGCGGAGCGTCACCGTGATCGACCCCGCCGGGCTCCGCAAGCATCAGAAGCAGAACTCCGACAGCATCGAATTCTACAGCCGCCACCGCGCCCTGCGGAGCATCCGCCGGGCCGACGTCGTCCTGATGATGATGGACGCCTCCGTGTCCCTCTCGCAGGTGGACAAGGAACTGGCCGGCGTGATCGCCGAGGAATTCAAACCGGTGGTGCTGGTGGTGAACAAGTGGGACCTGGCCGCCGGGGCCGCCACCGCGGAAGACTACCTGGACTATCTGGCCAAGATGTTGCCCCAGATCGCCTACGCCCCCATGAGCCTCACGAAGGCCAAGGAGGGCGTCAACGTGCACGAGACGGTGGACCTGGCGTGGCAGTTGCTGGGGCAGTCGCGGACGCGGCTGGGCACGGGGGAGTTGAACACGGTGATGCATCAGATCCTCACCGAGCGAGGCCCCAGCCACAAGGGCGGCACGAAGGTGCCCAAGGTGCTGTACGTCTCCCAGGTGGCGACCGAGCCGCCGACGATCGTGTGCTTCGTCAACGACGTGCGGAGTTTCGACTACCGCTACGAGCGGTATCTGATCAACCGGCTTCGGGAGACGACGCCGTTCGCGGAAGTGCCCATCCGTCTGCTCTTCCGCGGGCGCCGCCGCGCCGACGGTTCGTACCACTTCCCGGGCAAGGGCCATGCCCCCGACCGGGACGGGGAATAGAGAAGTCGCGGCCTCTCCGCGAACAAGCCCCCAGCATTCAACATTATGCGCCATCACACTTAACCCCTTGCGCCACGAAAAGTTCGCACCCATACTGTTCTTCGGCTTTGCCAAGCAAGGAGACCAGCGATGGAACGCGAACTGTTTCGAGAGGCCTGCCGGGAGTTGAATCGACTC
>JAPLNA010000247.1 GCA_026693065.1 Planctomycetota bacterium | reverse complement strand
CGGAACAACTCCCACGACCGCACGAACTCCGACCACGAACCTCGTGGATCGTTGGGCAACCAGAACCCGTATGCACTGAATATGACGTGTGACGCGATAACCACGTTCCCATCTCCTTCCCGTTTCCGCAAACCACCATCCGTCCGCGCGCTCCGCGCGTTTAGCGGCGACGCGCAGCGGAGCGCGGTCTTCGCTACTCCACCTTCACCGCGCTGACAGGACAGACGGCGCGACACGTATTGCACCGAATGCACTTTTCCGCGTCGATCGCGTGTTTCTCGTAGGGTTTCGGGTCGATCGCGCCGACCGGACAGTGCTGCGCGCACAACGTGCACCCGATGCACTCCTCCGTGATGCGGTAGGTGATGAGCTTCTTGCACACGCCCGCGGGACACCGCCCGGCGAGGTGGGCTTCGTACTCCGCCCGGAAGTACCGCAACGTGGAGAGGACCGGGTTGGGCGCGGTCTTGCCCAGCCCGCAGAGGCTGGCGGCCTTGACATGCCTCGCCAGCGTCTCCAGCGCCGCCAGGTCCGAGTGGTGGCCCTGGCCCGCGCAGATCCGCTCGAGGATGTCCAGCATCCGCCGCGTGCCGATCCGGCAGAACGTGCACTTGCCGCACGACTGGTTCTGGGTGAACTGGAGGAAGTACCGCGTGATGTCCACCATGCAGTCGGACTCATCGAGCACGACCAGCCCACCCGAGCCCATCATCGCCCCGGCGGCGGTGAGGGCCTCGAAGTCCACCGGCGTGTCGGCCAGCTCGGCCGGGATGCACCCGCCGGAAGGCCCGCCGACCTGGACGGCCTTGAATGTCTTTCCATTGGCGATGCCGCCGCCGATGTCCTCGACGATCTGGCGGATCGTCGCGCCCAGGGGCACCTCGATGAGCCCGCCGCGGGCGACCTTGCCGGCCAGGGCGAACACCTTCGTCCCCCGCCCGCCCCCGCTGCCGATGGCGGCGAACGCCTCGGCGCCATGGCGAAGAATCCACGGCACGAGGGCGTACGTCTCGACGTTGTTGACGAGCGTCGGTCGGCCCCAGAGTCCGCTCTCGGCCGGGAAGGGCGGGCGAAGCCGCGGCATGCCACGCCGCCCCTCGATCGACGCGATCAGGGCCGTCTCCTCCCCGCACACGAACGCCCCCGCCCCCTGCATGATCCGCAGGTCGAGCTTCCACTCGCCCGCCTCGAGCAGCCCGCGTTGGCGGCAGCGGTCGAGGGCCTCGCTCACGCGTCGCACGGCCAGGGGGTATTCCGCACGGATGTAGAAAATACCCTCCCGCGCCCCGACGGCGTAGGCGGCCAGGGCCATCCCCTCGATCACGCGGTAGGGGAACGATTCAAGGATCATGCGGTCCATGAACGCGCCGGGATCGCCCTCGTCGCCGTTGCAGATGACGACCTTGTCGGGGGCGCCCTGGCTGCGTACGGCGGCCCACTTTCGGGCGGTGGGGAAACCCGCCCCGCCACGCCCGCGGAGCCCGCTGGCGGCGATTCGCTCGATGACCGCCTCCGGCGCCACGCCGGCCAGGCACGAACGCAGGGCCTCGAACCCGCCGGAGGCGATGTATTCCTCGATGTCCAGGGGGTCCAGCTCTCCGCAGCCCTCCGTGGCCAGGCGGCGCTGGCGCCCGAGGAAATCGGCCACCGGGGCGTCCCGCACGTCGATGGCACAGCGGTCGGGCGAGGGGGCGTCCGGGCCGATGAGAATGCTGTCGAGCCCGCGGCCAAACACATCGGCCAGCCGTCGCACGAGCCCGCGCGGGCCAAAATGCCGCCGCACAATCGCCCGAACATCCTCGGGGCGGACCTTGGCGTAGAGGGCGCCGCCCTTGCCGCCCGTCACGACCTCCACGAGCGGGACGCGGTGACACATGCCGACGCAGCCGACGGTTTTCACCGTCACGGGCGCGCCCAGATCGAAGACGGCGTCCTGCACAGCCCGGAAGACCTCGCCGCTGCCGCTGGCGGCGCAGCAGGAGCCGCGTCCGACCCGGATCTCGCCGGCCAGGGCGCCGGTGCGGGCCCCCGCGCGGGCCGCGCGCGGGCGGGAGCGGCGAAACGAAAGGAAGTCCTTGAGCATCCGCCCCACGCCGTCGGGCGTCGTGCGCCCGAACGTCACGTCGTCGATCTGCACGACGGGGGCCAGCGTGCAGCAGCCCAGGCAGGCGACTTCCTCGACGGTGAAGAGCCCGTCGGAGTCGGTGTCGGCCCCGCCTGGCAGGTGCAGGCTCCGCCGGCAGGCGTCCAGCACGTTGTGGGCGCCTTTGACGTGGCAGGCCGTCCCCACGCAGACCTTGATCCGGTGGCGCCCCACCGGCTCGTGGCGGAACTGCGAGTAGAACGTGGACACGCCGGTGATATCGGCGGCCCGGATACCGGTGGCCTGCGCCAGCCGCCGGATGGCCGGGGCGGGCAGGTAGCGGTAGTGCTCCTGGATCGCCTGCAGCAGGGCGATGAGGTGGCCCTCCTGGCGCCCGATGCGGGCGACGGCCTCGTCGATGAATGTCAGATCCAGTTCCGTCATGGGCCCGCCGACTCGATGCAATACAGGTTCTTCGCCGCTCGAATGTAGATCCGCCCGTCGACGAAGGCGGGGGTGGCGTGGCAGTCCTCGCCCAGTTCCGACCGCGCGAGTTCCTTGTACGCTCCCCCGGCCTGGCAGACGATCAGCGTGCCCTTCTCAGCCAACAGGTACACGTTCCGCCCCGCCAGCGTCGGCGAGGCCGAGAACGGCAGGTCGAATTGCTGCGTCCAGGCCAGGCTCGGCCGGGCCCCGTCCACGGCGAAACAGTTGAATTCGCCGTCGGGTTTCATCATATACACGCGGCGGCCGTCGCCGAGCGGGCTGCACACCTCGCCCAAGGCGTCCTTTTCCAGGGCCTTCTTGATCGTCCAGGCCACGTGGGTCCTGGTCACATCCCCGCGCCCGTCGGGGCGGATGCCCGCCAGACCCGAGCCGACGTTGCCCGCCAGCACCAGCCCGCCGGCGTAGACGGGCGAGGGGGCCCCGTCGCCATCGAGCACCTCCGCACGCCAGAGCTCCTGCCCGTTGCCCGGGCGGTACGCGATCGCCCACGGATTCCCGATCACGATCAACTGCGCCCCGCCCGGAACGTCGGCGAGGATCGGGCTGCTCCAGGCCGCCTTCGTCGGCCGAGCGGTCTGCCAGGCCTCCCCCCCCGTGGCGGCGTCGTAGGCCAGCACCTTACTCACGCTGGCGGGGTTCTTCTCCTGGTTCTGGTCGAACTGGACGATCACCTTGCCCTCGGCGATCATCAGCGACGAGGCGTGCCCGAACTGGTCGTCGGCCTCTCCGAGATTGATCGACCAGAGCCCCTTGCCCTCGACGTCGAAGCACGCCAGGTCCATCGTGGGGAAGATCGCCGCCACGTGCGCCCCGTCGGTAGCCGCCGTCGAGGGCGCCCAGCCGGTGAAGTCATCCACCTTGGCCGCCGAGGCGGGCCCAGGCACGTCGCGCCGCCAGAGCAGGCGGCCGTCGTCGGCGTCGAAACAGTAGACCTCCCGCCTGGTGGGCGTCGCGCCGGTGCAGAATACCCTCTTGCCCCAGACGACGGGCGAGTTCTTGCCCTCCAGCGGCACGGGGGTTCGCCAGCGGATGTTTCGCCCGGTGGCCGCGTCGAAGGTCATGGGCAGGTTGGCCGCCGCGGTCACGCCGTTGCCCCCGGGCCCGCGGAACTGGGGCCAGGCGGTGCAGGCAGGCGCCGCCGGCTGGGTGGCCTGTGCGACCGTCGCCGTCAGGGGCGCCGGCGCCCCCGGGGGCGGCAGCAGCAAGGCCATCGCCGCGACGGCCAACCCGGCCAGGGCGCCCATCCCCCCGATCGCCCACCGCGCCCGGGCGGTGAACGCCCGCTCGAGCTCCCCCCGGTCGCCCGCGGGCGACGCCGGCACCGGCCAGACCCGCCGCATCGCCGCCAACCCCTTGGCCCCCAGCGCGAACACGCCGCCAGCCCCAGCGGCAAGACCCACGCGCCGCGGCGGAAGATCGCCTGTCGGCGGAAGTAGTCGGCCCGGATTCGGACTTCCAACTCGCGGGCGCGAAGGGCCAGGGCGCCGTTGTCGCCGGCGTCGGGGGAGCCCTTGGCGTCGGCGGCCCGGAGGGCCTCCACCATCGCGACGGCGGCGGGGTCTTTGGAGGGTTGGTCCGCGGCGCGGGAGAGTGTCGCGTGCAGCAGGGCCGCGGCGACGACCAGGCTCAGGGCGGCCCCGGCAGCCGTCGCGGCCGTCGCCGCCACCCGACAGGCGTTGCGGTCGAGCGTCATGGCGGCCCCTCCGCCCCAATCGCCCCGCGGCGGACCTGCTCGCGCGGGCAATACGCGAAGCACCGCCCGCAGGCCAAACAACTGGCGCGGTCGGCCTCGTAGTCCTCGCGGCGGCGGGAGACCGACTGGCCCAGCAGTCCGGCGGCGACGACCAGCCCGATGTACACTCCCGCGCCCATCGTGCCGGACTGGAAGCCGTGGACGATCTGCGCCGCCTCGGCGTGGAGGCTTTCGCTGTCGCGTTCGGCTTCTCGGAAGGCCTTGGACGCGTCGGTCAGGCCGGTGACGGCGCCGGCGTCTTCCAGGGCGATGCGGTCGTCGAGGGCGACCTGCGGGTGGAGCCCCGCCAGTTCCGCCCCCAGCCGCCAGCCGCCCCAGGCCCCCAGGGCCACCAGCACCGGCGCCAGCGCCAGCAGGCCCGCCAGCCGGGCGCGGGAGGGTCGCGCCGTCGGCACGCCCGGCTCGGCGTTGGGCTCGCGGATGGCCCCGAACGGGCAGCTCTTCTCGCACAGCCGGCAGCGGATGCACTCGTCCGGGGTGATCGTGACGCGGCGCCGCGAGAGGCGGCTGGCCCAGCCCAGCAGAACGCCGTAGGGGCAGAAGAACCGGCAGTACGGGCGCCCGACGAACACCGCCACCAGCAACACGCACGCGCCCAGGATCAGCATGGGCAGCGAGCCGGCGAAACGGAAGAAGGCCACGAACGGATCGTAGCGGCAGATGAGGAACCCCGCCCCGTTGGCGACGACGACGACGGCGATCGCCAGGTACAGGTGGGCGGGCAGTCGCAGGGCGGCCTCCAGCCAGCCCGGCAGCAGAACGGGGCGGAGCAGCAGCAGGTCCTGGATCGCCCCCAGCGGACAGACCGACGCGCAGAACGCCCGCCCGAAGAACAACGCCGTCGCCAAAGGCAGCACGAAGAACAGCACGGCCACCAGGGGCACGGCGTAGGCCGGGTCGGACAGGGCCAACGCGACGTTCTGGATCGACCCGATGGGGCAGATGCACCCGGCCCGGTAGAAGCCGAAGTACGCCAGGGCGGCCAGCATGAGCACGAACGCCCACGCCCGCCTCCGCGTCCGCAACGCCAGATGGGCCGAGAACGCCAGCGCGACGGCCAGTACGCCCAGGTCGACCCACTCCATCGCCTGCGACCGCGCCGCCGGGGCCGGCTGGCTGGGCGGGGCGTATCGCTCGCCCAGGTCGGGCGGGCGGAACCGCTGGGTTCCCCAGCTCGCCCCGGCCGCCAGCACCAGGCAGATTGTCGCAATCGTCCAGCGTTTCACGCGGTGCGGTCCTCGTCTTTGGGCAGGTACGGGCGGTGGGCCGGCACGCGGACGAACGCCTGCGACGGGCAGGCCGCCGCGATCGAGCATTCGTTACAGTTGACGCGCGACCCGTTGCCCCGCAGCCCGCAGTCCTTCACGCACACGCCGCAACCGATGCACAGGGCGTCGTCGATGGTGTACTCGTGGAACACGTCCCCGCGCGCGGTGTGCTTGTCGTGGCGGATCAGGGCGTTGGTCGGACACAGTTGCCGCTCCCCGCCCGTGTCGCTCTTGCCCGGCGTGCGGTAATAGCCGAAACAGAAATCGCACCGCCCGCACATGCTGAAGGCGTGGGTGCACTTGACGGCCGACTCGGGCAGCACGCACTTGACCGCGCAGTTGCCGCAGGCGATGCACTTGTGCGGATCGATCTGCCAGAGGGTTCGTTCGCCGCCGCCGGGGCGCGCCAGCCACCCGGCGGCCCCGCCCAGGCCCAGCAGGCAGGCCCCGCCCAGCCCGCGGCGGAGGATGTCTCGGCGAGTGAGTTTGTCGGGCGGGGGCGTCATGGGTGCGGGGTCCTTCGTGGGGCGTCGGCGCAGCCGGTCGCCAGGGCGCAGTCGCGACAGAGGACGCCGGGCGGACAGGTCCGCCCGGAACGCGAAACCGCAAGCGATGTAAGAGCCGCCAACGCCGCCAGGGCGCCCGCGCGGGCGGCGAGGCGGAAGAACTCGCGGCGGGTCGTGGTTGCCTCGCGAGGCTCGGTCATGGGGCGGACCTCGTCTGGGCCGATCGCAGGACGAACCGGCGAAGCTCCCGCGTGGAGGGGTCCAGCACCCAGACGGCCCCGCGGGAATCGACGGCGACGGCCAGCGGGGCCGCGTCGCCCGTCTGCTCCTGCCGCGCCAGCCGATCGTGGCGGACGAACGCCTCGGGCCCGGCGATTACGCCGGCCAGCCGCCCGGCGGCGTCGTAGAGTTTCACCCGCGTGATGCCCTTCTCGCACGTGACGAACCGCCCGTCGCCCAGGAGGGCCATCGCGATCGGGTTGCAGCACTCGGCGAATGACTCGAGGGCGTCGCCGACGGCGCCCCACTGAGCGACCTTGGCCCAGGAGGCGTTGTAGCTCTCCACGCGAAACCGCCCGGGGTTGCCCACGTGCAACAGCCCCCCGGGCCCGAACGCCACGGGGAAGTGCGCACTGCGAAGGATGAACCCGCTGCCCTCCGTACCGTCGCGCCCGTTCAGCCGCGTGAGGATGTGCCCGTCGGCGGCGGCGTAGACGATCACCTCGGCGGCCGGGTATATCGCCGCCGCCACCCGCCCGCCCGCGGCGGCCAGCGAGGTCACCTCCTGCCGGTCGCCCGGCACGGGCCAGCTCTGCTCGCGCCGCCCGCCGGCGGCGGTGCGAACTTCGATCCGCCCGGGCAGGGCAAGGTAGACTTTCTCGTCGTCGCTGACGGCCAGGCCCTGCGGCGGGCCGTCCGTCCCGAACCCGCCCACGCGGGCGCCCTCGAGGTCGTATACGTCGACGCCCTTGTCGGCGGCGACGTAGATGCGGTCATACGGCCCGATGGCCAGGGCGGCGGCGCGGCCGCTGAGTCGGAACCCCCCGGCCTCGTCGGCGACGATCCGGGCCGGGTCGGTCTTCGACACCGGCGGAGGCTCGACCAGGTTCGTGCCGGAGACGTCGTAGCGGACGATGATCAGAATGGCCGCGAGCACCGCCGCGGCGATGAGCGCGCCCACGAGGGCATTGACGAGGGTCTTGCCGGTTGCCGGTTGGTTCTTCATGGGAGCACTCGACTCCATCATTCTATTAGACTCGTTTTCATCGGGCGTCTTCAAGCGTGCCGCCCCCCCGCCGCCCGGACGAACGTCCAGGCAGACCAGGCGGTCCATGTTCCTCGCCAGCGGCCGCCCGCCCGCCAGGGCCAGCGGCGCCCACGACTCCGGGCCCGAGAGCACCTGCCCCTGCCAGGTCTGTCGGTAGCCGACCGCCGAAGCCGCCGCCACCGTCATCAGCCCGCGGTCGTCGAGGAGAAACACCTTGCCGTCGGCGAGGGCGTACGGCCCGCCGCCAAACCGGGCCGCCCGCCCGCTCGTCCAGACGTGCTTGCCGGCGAGGTCCATGCACACCAACTGTTCCCGCAGCGGCCCGGCGTCGCGGTCCAGAACCACGTACAGATACCCCCCGACGAACACCGGCGTCTGCTGGTAGGAGCTGAACTGTTCCTTCTCCAGCCGCCAACTGACCTTCGTGGCGATCTCCTGCCCCGACGCGACCATCTGGATCATCATGCCGCCGGCGTTGTATCCGCCGCAGAGCACCAGGCGGCCGTCCCCGACGAGAATCGGCGTGGCGATGTTGGCCGGCGAGATCTTCCAATCCGCGCGTTTCCAGACGATCTCGCCGCTCTGGGCGTCCACGGCGGCGATCCCGCCGGAGAAGCAGTAGACGAACATCCGCCGCCCGGCGAACGTCGTCTCGATGGGCGAGGAGTGCGTCATCTTCCAGCCGTCCGGGTTGGGCGTCTCCCACGTCGTCGCCCCCGTGCGGCAGTCGATGGCCGTCAGAAGGGCCTTCCCGCCCGGGGCGAGAATCGCGTGCGGGGCGCCCTTGACTGTCGCAATCAGGGGGCACTGGCTGGCGTACCATTCCGGGGTCGTCGAACCGTACCGCGCCCGCAGGTCGATCGACCAGAACGCCTGCCCGTTCCGCGCGTCGGCGCACAGCACGTGGCACTGCGGGCCCAGCGTGACGACGAACTCGTCACTGACGGCCGGCACGGTGCGGCTGACGCCGTGATTGGCTCGCAGCGTGATCGAGTACCACCGCCGCCAGATCTCCGCCCCGTCGGCCAGCGAGAGGCATCGCAGGGCGTCGGCTTGTCGTTTGGGGTCGTAGTCCAGCAGATACACCCGCCCGTTGCGGACGGCCGGGCCGGCGAACCCCTCCCCCACCGCCGCCGCCCAGAGCACCTTGGGCCCGCCCGCGCCCCAGTCGCTCCCGAGCGCGACGGCCTCGGGGCTGACGGCGTCGCGGTTGTCGCCGCGGAAGCCGCTCCAACTGCCCGTCACTCCCTCGGCCGGTTTGCCCGGCCCGGTCTCCAACACGCCCGGCAGCGGGGTCTGCGCCGCCGCGGCGGGTCTGGTCTCCCCCGGCGCGGGCTCAGTGGCCGCCTCCTGCCCCGCCCCCGCCAGCGGCCGCGCCGGCTCGACCGGCTCGCGGGATGTCACCGCCACGTCCGGGCGGTCCGCCAGGCGCCACCAGATGGCCCCGGCCCCGCCGGCAACGACAACGGCAGTCAGCGTAATGACAAGCAGCAGGCGATTCATGGGTGGTTCATCATACCACATTGAGCGAAGAATCGATTCAATCCGTGGGCGAGTACGAAGGTCGTTCGTTAACGGGGCAGGGAGACGGGGATTAGGGGATTGGGATCTGGGGTTTCAGATCTGAGATCTGAGATCTGAGATCTGAGATCTCAAATCCGAAATCTCAAATCTCAAATCTGAAATTTGAGATTTGAGATTTCAGAATCACCGCCGCCGCCGGTAGCCGTCTCGGCCCCTCCGCCTCTTTCCCCGTCTCTGATCCCAATCCCCTAATCCATTCAATCCCCTAATCCCTGTCTCTTTCCACCATATGCCGAGAATCCCCCTCCAGAGCTGCACGCGATCGGCCTTCCCCGCCGGCGGTGACTCAAGGGCGTCATTCGTTGCGCAGCGCCGCCATCACCTGCCCGCGAAGGGCCAGGCCCGTCGCCACGCGGACGGAGAGCAGGGCGACGATCGCCATGCCCGCCAGCGTCGCCGCCAGCGGGGCCATGGCCAACGGGCGGGCGGCCGAGGCGGCCGCGGGAATCACCGCCACCCCGCCGGCCACGACGCCGACGGCCAACCCGAGAACCACGAGCAGCACGTGCTCGCGAAGGACCAGGCGGCGGACGGCCCGGCGAGAGAAACCCACCGCGCGGAGGATGGCCAGTTCGCCCCGGCGGGCGTTGACGTTGTGGGCGGCCAGCACCGCGACGGCTGCACTGCCCAACGCCAGACCCAACCCCCCCAGCACGCCGAAGATGGACAGGTAGGCGTTCTCGACGCTGTTGAAGGCGGCCATGCGGTCGGCCGTCGGCTCGACGTCCACGCCGTAGTCCTGCAGCGACTGCCGCAGGCGGGCGGCGGCCTGGGCAGGGCCCGGGGCCTGGGCGAGGAAGACGGAATACCCCGCCAGGGTCGGCCAGGCCCGCGTGAACCGGCTCTCGCTGACGATCAGGTTGCCCTGGAGCACCGAGCCGGCCAGCACGGCGACGATCTTCACCCGGCGCGATCGCCCGGCCTCGTCGAGGACGGTGAGCGTCTTCTCGCCCGTGAGGGCCAGCCCCCACGTGACGGTGGGCTCGTCGCCGATGGCCGGCAGGACGTCGGGGCCGAGGTCTTCGTCAAGCAGATCCCACTGGCCGCCCGGGCGGATAGTGCGGACGAAGCCGAACCGACCGGCGAGAGCCTTGGGGTCCACGCCGAGGATTCGCGGCTGCTGGGCGCGGGCGAGGTTGAAGCAGTCGGCCGAGTCGCCGGGCCGCAGCCGCATCGGCACGAGAGGGCCGCCCTCGACGGGGGGGAGTTTCACCACCGGCACGGCCGT
>JAPLNA010000246.1 GCA_026693065.1 Planctomycetota bacterium | reverse complement strand
GGCCGGCACGTAGACCGGGGCGGACCGCCCTGTCCGGAGGCGGTAGTGGGCGACGATTCGCGCCCCGGGCGGGGGAGTCTGGTAGAAACTCATGAACCGGTCGAACCACGTAGGTTGCCCCTCGGGCGAAAACTCCCAGGCGAGGTCTATGGCCATGGGCGATTCGCCGAGCGGCTGGACGGTGACCCGGGCGGCCGGGAAAAGGGGCAGGTCGCACAGGGGGGATTTGTCCTCGCCGGTGCGGCCGGAATTGGCCGTGTCGAAGGAGCAGGGCAGGCGGTCGCGTGCGAAGGCCAGCAGGCCGGTGAACTTTGACTCCCTCCGCTCGATGAACTCGTATCGGCCTTGCTCGTCGGTGCGGCCAACGGTGTAGAAGACGTAGTAGCGTTTGAGGAGGTCGAGGGCGGGGGCGTCCCTGGGCGGGTTGGGGGGCAGGGCCTCCAGACCCTTCCAGTCGGCGTCGGTCATCATTGCCAGCCCCCTCTCGCGATCCAAGGCCCCGTAGGCGATGACGAACGCCCCGGGCATGGGCTTGCCGGTTACGCCGTCGACCACCCGCCCGCGGTAGGTTACCGGCGGGGGCAGGCGGAAGAGGAGCACCTCGGGGCTGTCCTTGGTGACCTCCAGGGGCAGGTAGCTGGCGCTGGAGTTTGAACTGACGGCGGTATAAAGGCCCGGCACGAGCTTGCCCCCCTGGCGGAGGTAGTCCATGTCCAGACGGAGAGCCCCGCCGGGCGTCTGGGCGTACGTGAGATACATGTAGCTCATCTCCGAACCGCTCACTCGCCCGCCGGCGGTCTCGAACTCGAACCGGTGAAACCGCTCCGGGCGGGTGAGTCGAATGACGGCCGGCTCGTCATTGCCCACCTGGCCGGTGTAGGGGAACAGCCCGGGGGCCCGAACGTAGATCTGGCCGTGCGAGTGGAGGGGAATGAGCGGCGGGCCTCGCTCGTGGCGGGGGCTCGGGTCGGGCGGGTAAAGGGCGAAACGCCCGTCGGCGTCGGTCAGGACGAGGAACGGGCAGTTTTCCGTCCCGAAGAATCCCTGGTTGAGGTGGTAGATCTCCGCTCGGGCGACGCCCTTTCCGTCGGGTCCGACGACCTGGCCGCGGAAGGCGCGCTCGTAGGCCGGAGAGTTCCTGGCGACCAGGGGCACGGCGATGGGAGTGGCCGACGAGGGCTCTTCACCTCCCTCCATCACCGTGGGACGATAGGGCTCGCGAACCCGGGCCTGCCCGAACTGCCCATGGTGGACCCATACCAGGTATGGCTGGCGTTCGGTCAACGGCGGCAGGGTCACGCCGCCGAGCATATTGGCCGTCAGGGCCGGTGGGAACGCCTTCCGGAGGGCCCCGGGCTCGAACTCAACCAGAGTGACCGTCGCCCCGGGGATCGGCTCGCCCAGGGCGTCCACGACCACGTGAGTAAAGTCCAGTATCTCCGCCAGAAGCCCCTTGGCGCGAAGGGCCGTCTCCATGTCGGAAGACGCCGCCGCCTCCCGCAACGCCGGCACCAAAGCCCCGTCGCGGATCGTCAGGAGCTTGCGATAGGCCTCCTCCCGCACCGCCCACTGCTTGTGGCCCAACCGTGCGACCAGTTCACGAATCTCCGGCGAGGGGGCCGTCGTCGGCTGGGTGGTCTGCCCCCACCCCGCCGAGCACGCCGCCAACCACACGGCGAACGCTGTCTGTGGCCACCTTCGCATCATCAACTCCGAGGAACGACCCCATGTCCGGCTGCATGTCCCGCCGAGGCAGTACAGAACACTTGTATCTATCGCACAGGAGCCCGGGCGAGTCAAGCCGATCGGCGTCGGGCGGTCGGTTCTTCCCTGCCCCGGCGGGGCAACGGGCTGTAGCGGCGGGTGGAATCCGCCGAAGGTCCGCCTTCGGCGGACAATCCGCGGCCCCTCCGGGGCCGAAGAAACCGGGAGATTCACGTTTCGGCCAGGACGTCCTTCATCTTCTGGTATTCCCTGGCCAGAAACTCCGTCTCGCGGAAGCCGCCGATGTGACTCCAGGGTAGCGGGGCGTCGAGGGGGATCTCGCCGAGGTCGTCGATCTGGCCGGACAGGCCTGTTTGGGAAAGGGCGTCGGTCCAGAGGGAGTAGTTGAAGTGCTCGTCCCAGGAGTCCAGGCGGGCGCCGTTCCGCCAGGCGGTTTCGATGAGCCGCCCGACGCGGCGGTCGCCGCGGCAGAGGATGCCCTCGAGCACGCTGCGTTCGATCCAGTGGAACTTGAACTGGACCGCGCTGCGGCGGGCCAGGTCGCGAAGGCGGTCGCGGACGCTCCAGAAGTAGGCCGCGTCTCGCATCCCGCACCACTGCATCGGGGTGTGCGGCTTGGGAACGAACCAGGAGACGCTGGCGGAGATAGCGCCGGCCTGGCCGACGATGTCGCGCCCGGCGCGGGAGAGTGTCTTGCACAGGTGGAAGATCGCGTCGAGGTCGGCGTCGGTTTCGCCGGGCAGGCCGGCCATGAAGTAGAGCTTCACGCGGAACCACCCGGCCTGGTAGGCCGCCTGGACGCCGGCGAGCATGTCGGCGTCGGTGATGTCTTTTCGGATGGCGCGGCGGAGTCGGTCGGTGGCGGCCTCGGCGGCGATGGTGAGCCCGCCCTTGCGGACGCCGCTGGTCAGGGCGGGCAACGTACGAAGTTGCGACCCGACGCGGAGCGAGGGCAGCGAGATGGAGACGTGCCGCCCGGCGAACTCGGCGTTGAGCCGCCCGATCAGCTCGTCCAGGTGCGGGTAGTCGCTGGTGGAGAGGCTCAGGAGGGAAATTTCGTCGTACCCCGTGGCGGCCAGGGCGGCGCGGGCGGCCTCGACGATCTGCTCGATCGGACGCGTGCGGACGGGCAGGCGGGTCGTGCCGGCCTGGCAGAACCGGCAGCCGTTGGGGCAGCCTCGCATGATCTCGATAATCACGCGTTCGTGGACGGCCTCGCAGATGGGCACGAGCGGGGCGGGGGCGGGGGGGATGGCCGCCAGGCTGGGCGCGTGGGCGCGTTCGATGGTCGCCGGCACGTCGTCGCGAAGACGCGTCAGGCCCGCGAACTTGCCCTCCGATGTGTAGGCGGGCTGGTAGAACCGCGGCACGTAGGCGGCCGGCACGGTCTGGGCGATGGCCAGCAGGAGTTGCTCGCGGGAACTTCCGGCGGCCTTGGCGGCGCGGACGGCAGCGACGAGGGCGGGCAGCGTTACCTCGCCGTCGCCCGGCAGAAAGACGTCGATGAAGTCGGCCATCGGCTCGGGGGTGTCGGCGAGGGCGTCGCCGGCGATGACGAGCGGGTGGTCGTTCGTGCGGTCGGCGGCGTGCAGGGGCAGGCCCGCCAGGTCGAGCATGCTGAGCACGTTGGTCACGCACAGTTCGTAGGGCAGGGAGAAGCCCAGCACGTCGAAGTCGGCGACGGCGCGGCGGCTTTCCCAGGCGAACAGCGGGATGGCCCCCTCCTGCATCCGCGCCGGGGCGTCCAGGGCGGGGCAGTACGTGCGGTCGCAGGCCACGCCCGGGATATCGTTGAGCAGGTGATAAAGCACCTGGCTGCCCAGGTGGCTGATGCCCAGCGAGTACGTGTCGGGGAAGGCCAGCACGACGGCGACGTCGGCGGCCTCGACGTCGGCGTACCGCGCGTTGACCTCGCAGGCGGCGTACTGCCCCGGGCCGCGAACGTACGGCAGTAACTGCTCGCTCAGAATGTCGGTGAGGTCTCGCATGCGTTTTTCGCAGGGCGTCCTATTACCGGGTGCCGTGGTTTGCGGCGCCGCCGCAACCACGTCGGCGGGCATGCGACCGGTCGAGGGACGTGGTTGCGGCTGCGCCGCAAACCACGGCACCCAACCTTCTCACGGTATCCAACGGCGTCACGGGGCTCGGGCGCCCGGGCACGCCGGGCGCTGGCGGTGAGCTTGTAGCCGCCCGGGCCGGGGGCTATCATACGCGGGCAGGCCCCCGAGGCATAGGCCGCAAGGACATCGGAAAATGAAATTCAAAACCGAGTACCTCACGTTCCACACCCGCAAGCCGAGGGAGTATATCAACATCACGGAGAAGGTCGCCGAGGTGGTGGCCGCGTCCGGGGCGCGGGAGGGCATGGTGCTGGTGTCGGCGATGCACATCACGGCCGGGGTGTTCGTCAACGACGCCGAGAGCGGGCTGCTGGGCGACATCGACGAGTGGCTGGAGGCCCTGGCGCCGTATCGGGAGGGCTACCGCCACCACCGCACGGGGGAGAGCAACGGCGACGCCCACCTGAAGAATCTGCTGGTGCACCACGAGGTGATCCTGCCGATCACGAACGCCCGGCTGGACCTGGGCCCGTGGCAGCAGGTATTCTATGCCGAGTTCGACGGGCAGAGGCCCAAGCGGCTGGTGATCAAGGTCATGGGAGAGTAACTATGGCGATCACGTTTCGGTGCGAGCATTGCGGGCGTCAGGTGGAGGCATCGGCCGAGGCCGCGGGAAAACGCGGCAAGTGCCCCCATTGTCACGAGGTCAACTATATCCCTCTGCCCCCCGAGCAGCGGGACGTGATCCCGCTGGAGGACGTCGACGAGGGCGAGGAGGCCCGGCGGCAGGCGGAGATCGAGCGGCTGCGGCAGGTGGAGCGGCAGGTGCTGGCGGAGGAGACCGACGAGCCGCCCATCCCGCTGGAGCACCGCGAAAACCTCTCCGTGGCGGACCTGCATCACCTGGCGATCAACTACTGCCTGGACATGGCCGCCGGCAAGCTGGACCGGGCGGCGCTGCACGTGGACAAGCTGTGGAAGTTCGGCTCGCTGGCGATGGACGCCGCGGCGGACATCGGGTCGGGCAAGGTGCTCGAGCCGGCCCTGAAGGCCATTCCCGCCCCGGTCCTCAAGGGCTTCTGCCGCCAACTGCAGGCCGACCTGGCGGCAAAGAAGTGAACTCTCCTGCAACGAGTGAGGCACACAGACCGTCGAATGCGGGAGAACCACGAAGACCACGAAGATCACAAAGAACACAAAGGACGGAAAGAAGTTGGTATAGAACTCCGTTTCCCTCTTCTTTGTGTTCTTTGTGATCTTTGTGGTCCGCCGAAGGCGGATGGTTCCTTGGTCAACGAAGGACAGACGGCTTGGGATTTCGAAGTTCCCGGCCCGTTCTGCCGAATAGTATTAGGGTGAGGACGCTGCCATGACCGCCACCGCGAAGAACCCCTCGGCCCACGCCGCCCACAAAGTCGGCCGCGTCGTCGTGCCGCGCGACCGCATCGCTGATCGCGTGGGGGAATTGGGCAGGCAGATCACGGAGGATTACCGCGGGCGGGAAATGACGATCCTGGCGGTGATGAACGGGGCGGCGGTATTCCTGGCCGACCTGATCCGCCGGCTGCCGCTGGCGATGCGGCTGGAGACGACGACGGCGCGGTCGTACCGCGGTCGGGCCACCGCCCCGGGCGGACTGACCCTCGCCGACCTCCAGGCCGACGCCTTCGCCGGACGACACATCCTCGTCGTCGACGATATTCTCGACACCGGTCAGACGCTCCAGACGCTGCTGGGGCGGCTGTCGGCGTTTTCGCCGGCCAGCACGGCCGTGTGCGTCCTGTTGCGGAAGGCCCGCCCGACCCTCCCGCCGCCGGTGGATGTGCGATACGTCGGATTCGACATAGCCGACGAGTTCATCGTCGGCTACGGGCTGGACCACGACGACCTGCACCGCAACCTGCCCGACCTGTGCGTCCTGCACGGGGACGCGGAGGGTCTGCCATGAGCCCCGTCACCCCCGGCGCCAGCACGGTCATGCCGGCCGAGGCTGCCATTGCCGAACGCCTCCTCCGGGACGGCGAGATCATCATCCTCGCCGTCAAGCCCAGCCGCTGGTTCGTGCTGCTGGTGACCTGGCCCGTGCTGTGGGGGGCGGCCTTGGCGGGCCTGGTGGCGGTCTGGGCGGGCCAGCCCTTGCTGGGCGCCACGACGCCGCACACCGTCTGGTCGATCTGTGCGGCCGTTGTCGGGGTGCGCCTGGTGCTGGGGGCCATTCAGTGGGCCGGGCGGTGGTATATCCTCACCAACTACCGCCTCGTCCAGGTCCGCGGGCTGCACCGCCCGGACATCGTCGACCACGAACTCCGCCGCATCGAGAAGACGTTCGTCCAGCTCGGGGCCACCGGGCGCGTGCTGCCCTCGGTGGGCACGCTGCTGTTCGACACGGTGGATGGGGCCAACCGTCCGCCGGCGTGGCTTCACGTGGCCGGCCCGAACCAGGTCGAGCGGATCGTCGACGAAGCCATCCGCCACGCCCGCCGCAGCAGCGGAGGCTGACGGGGCACACCCTCCCGGGCCGGGGCCGGCGGGGAATCACCGGCAGTCGTAGTGGCAGACGCCCTTGCCCCCCACGCCGCTGGCGCCGGTGGCGTCGATGGCCTCCAGCAGGGCGGCGATCCTGGCGCTGTTGGGCGCCTCGACCAGCAAACTCACGTTCTCCTTGCACCAGATGTAGATCTGGTACGACGACCAGCCCCTCCGAGTGAAAGGTCCGTAGAACTGGCTGTTGAGCCACCCGGCCTCGTGGGCGGAGGCGTACTGCTCGATCTTCGCCAGACGCACCAGCTCCGCCAGCGCCAGGTTCTCTTTCACCGGCAACTCACGGGCCAGGCCCGTTTCCCTCAGAAGCGACAGGTGCAGCCGCAGGCCGTACTCCAGAAGATAGGATAGGTGGTCTTCCCGCCCGACGTTCCTGAGCGCCCCCAGCAGGGCCGTCGCCTCCGCCGAAATCGGGAGAGTCTTCGCGGGATCCATCGCGGCCTCGCCCGTGCGGGCGAAGGGCGACTGGGCCGCCATCGCCGCCAGCGCCCGAAACTCCCCGGCGTCCGCGGCGGCCTCCCGAGTCGAAGGCACGCGTATGTCCTGCGGCATGGCCTGTATGGTCGGCGGGGCGGGAGCCTGCTGGTCCCGTCGACATCCCGCGATGACGCCCGCCGCCGCCACGGCCACCACTACGTTCATCACCCACCGATTCCCGTTCATCGCCACACCGCCTTTCCACATCTGCCGGCCAGCATATCATCTCGGGCTTCGTGACAAAAGCCTGAGGGTGTGGCGGCGCACGGTGTGAGGGAATCGGAGCAGACACCGGCGGACGGATTTCTCTTGAGCCCGCAGGGCGACTGCGCGTAGCCCCATGCGACGAAGGAGCGTGGGGATTTCGAGGGAGGCCCTTGCCTCTCTTTCCTCCTTATTGTTTTTCTTCAGAGCCCTATAGGGGCGATTGACGCTCCCGGCCGGCGGTCGGCGGCATGACGCGTCAATCACCCCTTCCAGGGGCTCCGAGAAGAAGGAAGAAAGAGAGGGGGCGGTTCGTCTATCCCCACGCTCCTTCGTCGCATGGGGCTACGCGCAGTCGCCCTGCGGGCTCGGGGAGGTCTGGTCCGGGGGTCGGTCAGGCGGGCAGGAGCTGGGCCAGCAGTTCGGCGGGGACGGCGGCCAGGTCGGCCGCGAGCCAGTCGGCGCCGGCGGCCTGGAGGTCGGCGGCCGCGAAGCTGGTGGTCAGGCCCAGGCAGGGGCAGCCGGCGGCCTGGCCGGCGCGGATGCCGTTGGGGGCGTCTTCGACGACCAGGCACGCGCCGGGCGGCAAGTTCAGCCGGGCCGCGGCGGTCAGGAAAATCTCCGGGTGGGGCTTCTTCTTCTCGACGTCATCCCCGGTCAGGCAGACGTCGAAGGCCGCCGGCGCGATGCCGATCTGGGCGAGGTTGCCGGTGAGTTTGACGCGGTCGGCGCTGGTGGCGACGGCCAGGGCCAGCCCGCCCCGGCGGCAGGCGGCGATAAACTCCCGCGCCCCGGGCAGGGGCGTCAGCCGCCCGCGGATGATCTCGAGATAGATCGCGTACGTCCGCCGTTTGGCGGCCGTGATGTCGATGGCCAGGCCGTGTTTCTCCGCCACCCCGCCGATGTAACGGTTCTCGCCGGCTCCGACGAAGGGGACGAAGTCCGCCGGCTGCACGGCGGTGTGGTAGAGGTTCTGGAACATGCGGCAGGCGGCCTCGCAGATGAGAACGGCTCGCTGTCGCAGAGCACGCCGTCCATGTCGAAGATCACGCCGCGAAACGTCGATCGGGTTGATTTCATGCGGGAAAAATACCGAGATCAAACAGGATCCGCAATACGCTACCTGCTCCGAAAGGGCCACGTGCCGAGCATCGCGCGGGGGGCCAGCCCCCCGCCCCCCCGGGATTTATCGCTTTCTCGCCTGACGGCAGACGGACCAGGCGGCACGTGGCCCTTTCGGAGCAGGTAGCGTATTGCGGATCCTGTTTGATCTCGGTATTTTTCCCGCATGAAATCAACCCGATCGACGTTTCGCGGCGTGATCTTCGACATGGACGGCGTGCTCTGCGACAGCGAGCCGTTCCGTTTCCGACGGACCGGCCGCCTCTGTCTTTCCCGCTGCCGTCAGGCGGCAAGGCGAAAAATCCTGGGGGGATTCGGGGGGCTGGCCCCCCGGGTCCGCCGGTACGGAGCGGCCGGAACCCGAGGTCTGCGACGGGGCTATTCGGGAAAGAGTCGGCGGGCGAGCCGGTTGCAAATGGCGCCGCCGAAGACTACCATGGTCCGGCACTTTAGCTGAGGCGAAGGCATGAACGAAACTTCCGCACAGATCGGCGTGGCGATTGTCGGCTGCGGCACCGTCGGCGGGGCGACGGCGTTGCTGCTGACGCGAGAGGCGGCCCTGCTCACCGAGCGATCGGGCGTCCAGGTACGTCTGGTGGCCCTGGTGGACAAGGACTACACCAACGCCCGGCGGCTGGGGCTGAGCGAGGCGCTCTTCCGGAGCGACCTGGAGGCCGTGCTCGCCGATCCGGGCGTGAACGTCGTCGTCGAGTTGGTGGGGGGCACGACGATCGCCGGGGGGATCATCGAGAAGGCCCTGAAGGCCGGCAAGGACGTCGTGACGGCGAACAAGGCCCTGCTGGCGCATCGGGGGGCGGAGCTTTCGGCCCTGGCCCGCGCCCACGGGGTGAGCCTGGCGTTCGAGGCCTCCTGCGGCGGGGGCATACCGATTATCCGCGCCCTCACCGACGGGCTGCTCGCCAATCGCATCGACGCCCTCTACGGCATCGTCAACGGCACGTGCAATTACATCCTGTCGGAAATGACCGCCAAGGGCCGCACCTACGCCCAGGCTCTCGCCCAGGCCCAGCGCGACGGGCTGGCCGAGGCCGACCCCACGCTGGACGTGGCGGGGATCGACTCGGCCCACAAGCTGACGATCCTGGCCGGGCTGGCCTTCGGGCGGCGGGTGAACTTCGACGCCATCGACGTGGCGGGCATCGACAAACTGGACGTGCGGGACATCCGCTACGGGCAGGAGCTGGGGTACGTGGTGAAGCTGCTGGCCATCGCCCGGCGTCAGGGCGACGGGCTGGTGCTCCGCGTGGGCCCGGCGTTCATCTCGCGGAACCACCCGCTGGCGTGGGTGAGCGGGCCCTTCAACGCCGTGAGCGTCTACGGGCACGCCACCGGGCACACCATGCACTACGGGCGCGGCGCGGGCGGGTCGCCGACGGCGTCGGCGGTGGTGGCGGACATTCTCTCGGCCGCCCTGGGCGACTCGCGCCGCCGCTTCGCCGCGTTGCGGCTGTGGGCGGACGTCTCCCCCGAGGCGAAGCAACTGCCCATCGACGCCGCGACGGGGCGGCACTACATCCGCCTGTTGGCGGCCGACCGACCCGGCGTGCTCGCGCAGATCGCCGCCATCCTCGGCGAGCACGGAATCAGCATCTGCTCGGTCCTCCAGCCGGAGGTGCCCGGCTCGGGCAAGGGCAACGGCGTGCCGGTGATTATCACCACCCACGAGGCCCCCGAGGGCCAGTTGCGGGCCGCCCTGGCCAAAGTCGACCGGCTGGAAACGGTCAAGGCCCCCACCGTGTGTATCGATATCGTGGATGAGCATCCCGAGCAGCGGTGAGCAGTAGCCGGTAGCCGGTAGCCCGTAGCCCGTAGCCAGTAGCCAGGAAAGAGGATGACCGTCGCGACGCGGTTGCAGGTAGAGCGACAAACCAGTCGATAGGAAGAGATATGCGATCCCTGGCCGACATTCGATGTTCCCTCACCTTCCGGTTACCGGCTACGGGCTACCGGCTACGGGCTACTGGCTACGATCTGCCAGCCACGCGCAGAGGGGCAAAGGCATGAAGTATGCGATCATCATTCCCGACGGCGCCGCCGACGTGCCGCTGGACGATCTGAAGGGCCAGACGCCCCTGCAGGCGGCCTACACGCCCAACATGGACGCCGTGGTGGCCGAGGGGCACATCGGCACGACGCGGAATATCCCGGATTCGCTTTCGCCCGGCTCGGACGTGGCCATCGAGAGCCTGCTGGGGTATGACCCGCGGCAGGTGTACACCGGGCGGGCGCCCATCGAGGCCGCCGCCAGAAACGTCCCCGTCGGCGACGACGACTGGGTCTTCCGCTGCAACCTGGTGACGATCATCGACGGGCGGATGGAAGACCACTCGGCCGGGCATATCTCCACGGAAGAGGCCGCGGCGATGCTGGAGCAGTTGGCGGCGGGGCTGAACATTCCCGGGGCGGCGTTCTATCCCGGCGTGGGGTATCGCCACCTGCTGGTGCTGGGGGGCCAGTACAAGGTGACGACGACGCCGCCGCACCAGATTCTGGGTCAGAAGGCCGCCGACCATCTGCCCAGCGGGCGGGGCTCGAAGGTTCTTCGCGAGATCATCGCCCGCAGCGGCGAGCTGTTCGCCGGCAGCGAGATCAACGCCGTCCGCCGTGAGCTGGGCGAGAACCCCGCCACGAGCGTCTGGCTGTGGGGGCAGGGGCAGAAACCGCAACTGGCATCCTTCGCGACCAAGTACGGGTTGAAGCGAGGAGCGGCCATCACCGCCGTCGACCTCGTCCGCGGGCTGGCGAGGCTGATCGGGTGGGACACCATCGCCGTCGAGGGGGCGACGGCCTGGCTGGACACCAACTACGCCGGCAAAGGCGCCGCCGCCGTCGAGGCGATCTCCCACTACGACATCGTGCTCGTCCACGTCGAGGCCCCTGACGAAGCGGCCCACGCGGGCAACGTGGCCGGCAAGGTCAAGGCCATCGAGGCCATCGATCGCCACGTGGTAGGCCCGATCCTCCAGCGGCTCAAGGCCGAGGGCGAGGGTAACTGGCGGATACTCGTCCTGCCCGACCACGCGACGCCCTGCACCACCCGCGATCACACGCGAGAACCGGTGCCGTTTGCGATGGCCGGGGCGGGCGTCAAGCGAGTGGTGACGGAGAAGGCCTTCAGTGAATCCGTCGCGGCCGCCAGCGACCTGCACATCCGCCGCGGCAGCGACCTGATGGAATACTTCCTGACCGTCCGCTCGTGAAACCGACACGTTTCGGAAAGGATAGGTGGTTTATGGCTACGGTTCGATTCACGTCACTGTGCCTGGCGGGCCTGTTGGCGACGGCGTGGGGTTGTGCGCAGGAGCCCACGCAACACGAGGTCCGCGCCCTGGGCGACATTTCGGAGACCGTCGCGCCGCCCGCCGCCCTGTGCCAGGCGGGGTTCGTCAACGAGAAGGAAGGCGGGCGCACCTGGTTCAGCCGGGACCGCAACGAGGGCGCCTATCTCCAGTGGCACCGCCAGGCCTGGCGAGCCTGCCTGGAGGGCCTGATCGCCTCCAAGGGGCAGAAGGCCCCGCCCCTGGAGATGCTCCAGGGCTGGCCCCCCGAGATCGAAGGCAACGCTGCCGGACACGCCCTGGCCCTCCGCCAGTTCGAGGCCGCCAAAGCCAAGTACGGCCTCGACAAGGCTCTGGAACTCGCCGCCCAAGCCCTCCAGCCCAAGCCGGCCCCCTGACAGCGCGTTACCCCGGCGGTGCCATGCCCTCCTTGGGCCACGGCTCCCCAACCCTTCCCGTGGCAGGTTGTTTTATTTATATGGTTATGGTTCCATCTGTAATCCCCTGATCCAATAATCCCCTGATCCGGATCACCTCCCGAAAACGTGGTAGGACAAACGCAAAGAAGCATGGGGCTCTGCCCCATACCCCGGAGTTTATCGCTTCTATGAACAGACGTTGCCTGTCAAGCCAGATCTACGATTTTCCTGTCAGCCGTCCATAGGGGCGATTCCCTTCTTGCTGCTGGGCTGTTCTCGTGCCAGGTCGAATCACGGGCGGTTCATGC
>JAPLNA010000245.1 GCA_026693065.1 Planctomycetota bacterium | reverse complement strand
GCTTGTGCGGCACTGGCTGATCTGCGGGATGGTGATGTTGTTCCTGGCCGAGCAGACGACTCGGTTGCGGGGGGAAAAATCCGGAGATCACGTTCGAGCAGGTGGCCAACGTCGTCAACCTGATCGCCTGGAATGTGTGGGACCAGCCGCGGCAGAGCCCCCAGCGTCTGTGCGACATCCAGTGCTACTACCAGAAGCGTAACCGAGCCTCCTACGAAAGCCGTCGGAGACGCATGACCGCTATTGCGCTGTAGTGGTAGTGACGCCGTGAGGGGTTTCCTGCTTCTCCCGACCACCGCCTTGCCGATGTGACGGCTCACGTCCGTCAGTGGCGAGGAAATCTCGCGTTCCCCACCCCGCCCCATTGGCCCAGAGTCAATTCGTGTCGTATGTTTCATTTTGCGGAGGTCGTGGGTTGACGGGTCGGTTCGAGGAGCTGTGTGATGGCTGTGTTTGGCTCGCTCAGATTCCCGCGCGCCGCGGCGCCGGCGCTGTTGCTTGTCCTGGCCGGCGGATGCGGCGGGGCGTGGATCAATGAGCAACACCTGGACGACGGGCTCACGATCGTCCTGCCCGGCATCGACGGGCAGACGCTCGCCAGCGGCAATCTCTGCCAGACGTTGGCGGGTCTCAACCTGCCCACCGCGATCGAACTGTACGACTGGACCGTCCCGGGCGGAACGCTGGTCAACCAGTGCGCCGCCGGCCGCAACCACGCCGTGGCGGCCGCCCTGGCCGACCACATCGCCGACTACCGCCGCCGCCACCCCCACAGGCCAGTGTATCTGATCGGCCACAGCGGCGGGACGGCCATCGCCGTCTGGGCCGCCGAAGCGCTGCCCCCCGGCGAGAAACTCGACGCCGTGATCCTGCTGGGGTCCTCGCTCTCGCCCGGCTACGACCTGGGCCCGGCCCTGGCGGCCACCAACTGGCTGGTCAACTACTACTCCGCCGACGACGCCGTCCTCCTGGGCGCCGGGTGCTCGGCCATCGGCACCATGGACCGACAGTTCACCCAGGCCGCCGGGATGGTCGGCTTCTCCACCACCCACCCGCGTCTGACCCAACTGCCCCACGACGCGACCATGACGGCCGCCGGACACGACGGCTCCCACTTCTCCTACTGCGGCACGCCCTTCATCACCACCTACCTGGCCCCCCGGCGGTCCTGGTCCGGCGAACGGCCGAGCCCCGGACAAATACACAGGGGGCCGTGGCCGTGGCGGCGAAGTGAAGCCATTGCCGATTGCCAATTGCCGATTGCCGATTGGGGAAGAAGAAACACCGGGAACCCGCCACGCTCCCCCCTCTTGCTGTTCAATCGGCAATCGGAAATTGGCAATCGGCAATTTCTACTCTGGCGCGACAAACTCATCTTTCGTCTGCCTCGCCCACTCGGCCAGCAACTTCCGATGCCGTTCGATTTCATTGGCGTGCCCCGTTGACCCGGCCAGGTTCTTGGTCTCCCCCGGGTCCAGGTGCAGGTCGAAGAGCATTTCGCGACCGGCCCCGTGGGAGAAGGCGGCGTACTTGAACCGCCCGGTCCAGAGGATGCGGCCTTTGAGTTCCATGCGAGACGGATCGGGCTGAAATTCTGAAACCACCAGCGGAACGCCGGGCGCGTGGGGGTTTTCGATCACCGGGCGGAGGCTCCGCCCACGGACGGAAGGCGGAACCGGCACGCCCGCGTAGTCGCACAGCGTGGGCAGAACGTCCATGCCGCTGACGAGGTGCTTGGAGTCCGTCACGCCGGCGGGCACGCGGCCGGGCCAGCGGAGCGTCAGCGGGATCGCCGTCGCTTCCTGATACGGCATGAGCTTGACGACGCTGTGGTGGGCGGCCACCCCCTCGCCGTGGTCGGCCGTGTGAAGCACGAGAGTATTTTCCGCCGCCCCCGTGTCGCGCAGGGCCTTCAACAGCCGGGCGATCTGCCCGTCCACGCGTTCGAGCAGGCGGTAGTACACCCAAAGGTACTGCCGCCACTGGATGTCCGTCCACTCCCTCGTCCAGGCGACCTCGTTGCCGTAATGCCCGCGTTGCCGGCAGATCGTCAGGAACTCCGGCTCGTTGGGGTCCATGGCGAAGTTCGCCGGCAGCGGGGGCAGCAGGGCCGGGTCGTCCGGCGGCGTCAGGGCGATCACGTCCCGCTCGCGATCCATGATCCAGTAGCAGATGTCGTGGGGGTTCTGGAGCGAGACGGTCAGCAGCCAGGGCCCGGTGCGATTGGCCCGGTCGGTCAGGAACTCCGCCGCGGCGTCGGCCACCACCGGGTCGCCGGGCGAGCCCAGGTGCCGGTTGGCGTGCTCAGCCAGCGGCAGGAGTTCGAAGCCCGGGGCCGGGTCCGAACGCTCGGGCCCCGCGGGCGGAGTGTGCGTCTTGCCCGCCCAGACTGTGCGATACCCCGCGGCCCGGAACAGATGCCCCAGCGTGGGCACGGCGTCGTCGGCGCGGTCGTGGTTGACGTTCACGCCCAGCTCGTGCGGCATCCGCCCGGTAACCAGACTCACCCGCGCCGGCGTGCAGACGGGCGACGTGCAGTACGCGCTGCGGAAACTCACGCCGCCCTGGACAAGAGCGTCCATCGCCGGCGTGCGGATGTAGGCGTTGCCGCAGGCGCCCTGGCCCGGCGGGGACACAAAACAACAAACGAAATCATCTTTTCGATTTCGTTTGTTGTTTTCCTCCCGACGCCGCGGACGATCGGGTCGCCAGGGCGTTCTCGTCGCGATCACAACACTTCGTGTCCCCGCCGGGGGTTTTTCCCGGTCGGGGGAGAGGGAAGACTAATTGGAGGCGCTGTGACGGAACGCGGCGACGTTCCGTCGCCGGCTAAACAGGGCGGGCGGTATTCTATCTACCTCAGGGAAAAACTCCCGGCGGGGACACAAAACAACAAACGAAATCATCTTTTCGATTTCGTTTGTTGTTTTCCTCGCGACGCCGCGGACGATCGGGTCGCCAGGGCGTTCTCGTCGCGATCACGACACTTCGTGTCCCCGCCGGGGGTTTTTCCCGGTCGGGGGAGAGGGAAGACTAATTGGAGGCGCTGTGGCGGAACGCGGCGACGTTCCGTCGCCGGCTAAACAGGGCGGACGACACTCTGTCTACTCCAGGGAAAAACTCCCATCGGGGCGATCAGCCGCGGCGGCGGAGTTCTTCAATCGCCGCCGCCAGTTCCTCCGGCCGGGCCGATCCGATCAGCAGATGGCGTCCGTCGCCCATCCGCAACTTGACGCCGCGATTCCCGCGGACGTTGTACGCCTTCCCGCCCCGTGTCCGCCGAATGCCCCATCCGCCGTATTCCATAACAGGCCGATACGTGACGGCCTCCACGACGGTGACATCTTCCAGCGGGATTCGCCGGGGCGAGCGGTGGAGCGGAAAGTACCGCACGAACAACCCGTCCTCGCGAACCTCGGTGGTCATGTTCGTCAGGAATGTCAGACCGAGGACGACGGCGGGAGCCACCACGGAGGCCGCCAGTATCAGCCCCTTGGCCAGGGGGCTTAGGACCGAATCCGCCGGGACCAATACCAGAAGAACGTAGGCGATGCCGCCCAGGCCGATCACTTCGCCGGCCACCATGATCGCGAACAACCACCCCCTGTTGAACCGTTGTTCTTCGCGAAACAGAACCTTCCCGTCCGTTGCATCAGCCATATTCCACCTTGTTTCCATGTCGCCACGTGTCCTCGGCGGCGGTCCGTCTACCCTCTCACCTTCGTCCGCCGGACGATGTCCCCGACGAGCTTGAACTTCTCCATCGTCACGCCGGGCGGGCAGGAGTCGCCATTGGCCAGGACGAACGGGCCGCCCGAGGCCTGGTCGATCATCTCTTCCACGTACGGGATCAGTTCCTCGGGGCTCCGGCGGAGGAAGGCCGTCGGCTCGATGCCGCCGATGATGCCGAACTCCCCCCCGCCCAGCCGGCGAACGTCGGCCATCGAGACGTTGCCCGTCGGCGGCTGGCAGACGCTCTCGATGACGGCCGTGCCGTGCGAACGCATCAGAGGCACCAACGCCTTCACGTGTCCGCAGGCGTGCTGCACATATTTCTTGCCCGACGCGGACAGAATGCCGCACCACTGCCCGATCTCCGCCCCGATGTACCGGGCGTACTGGTCGGGGGAGTAGTTCTGCGTGCCGGAATCTTCCCAGGTCAGGAAGTATTCATACGCCCCGCACCCGGCGGCCAGGCGGGCGGCCTCGAGGTCGCGGGCGACCATCACGGCCAGCAGGGCCTCCACCGTCTCGGGGTAGTCGCACATCGCGTACACCAGCTCCTCCGTCCCGACGTGGTGCTCGACGAGGCTCTGGTAGGCGCTCTTGCCCCGGGGGATGAGCATGGCGACGCTCAGCCCGATGTCCCCGTAATTCCGCATGTGGTCGACGACGCACTGGTCGTCGTACACGATCTTCGTATGCTCCTCGATCCACATCTGGACCTTGTAGTCTTCGGGCTTCTTGAGCGGGTGCTCGACGAGGAACGTCGTGTTGCCCTGCACGCTCGCCCGCCCGCCCCACCGCAGCGAGCCCACGGGCGTCTCGACGACGGTGACGCCCAGCCCGTTCTCGTCGTGGTTGGCGTAGCGGACGCGGGGGTCGGTCTCGGCCCGGACGGGGCAGGGCGCCCCGCGCCACAGCGGATCGCCCCCGATGCGGTTGTGGAACTCCACCTGCCCGAGGTCCTGGATCTCCTTGGGGAAATGCTCCCACACGTACGCCAGGAACGGGCTCCACGGGATGCGGTCAACGGGTTGGCCCTTCAAGGCCGCCCCGATCCGCTCCGTCGACGTCATCTGCTCTGCCATTCGCATCGCTCCATGGGCCCGCACACGGCCGGGGGGAGTCTACCGGGGGCCGGCGGCGGTGGCAAGGGGGGGTGTGAGAATCGGAATATTCCGCGCCATTTCTGTTTGACAACCTCGCCGATGGGGTATAGAGTTCAGGGTGAAATGTCCGGCAGAAGGCTGTCGGGCGAAAGTTTGGTCTCGTGATGCCCACGTACGTTCGTGGCTTCACCCAGTAGGAGTTGGCACGCGTGAAAATCTACGTGGGTAACCTCAGCTACTCGGTCTCGCAGGAAGCACTTGAAGAACTGTTCAACAAGCACGGCGAAGTGGAAGAAGTCTACATTCCCACCGACCGCGACACCGGGCGCCCCCGCGGCTTCGCGTTCGTCACCATGCCCAACGCCAAGGAAGGCGCGGCGGCCATCGCCGCCACCAACGGCCAGGACCTGGAAGGCCGTCGCATGAACGTCAACGAAGCCCGTCCCAAGACGGAAGGCGGCGGCGGTGGCGGCGGCGGGCGCGGCGGCGACCGCGGCGGCCGGCGCTAAGCCGACCCTTCGCGACCGTGCCTCGGGAACACATCCCCGCAGGCATGCTTCACCCTCCCGCGCCCGTGCACTGTAGTACCCGGCGTGCGAGAACGGTTGTGGTGTGCGGGCGGTTTCGCCTGGTTTTTCGCTGAAATAACGACGCATGGCTCTGCGGGCAACGTGGAGCCATGCGTCGTCTTCTTTTTCCCCTCAGACCCGGGCCGGCCTGGCCCGGCGAGGCCGCCCATACAATGATACATCGGCCCGGGCGCCGCCCCGGCCTTGAAGGAGTACCCCGACATGCCCGCCGACAAGCCGCCGCTCTGGAAACGCCTCCAGAAGAACGTCCGCACCCGGTTGATGTCCGGCATGCTCATCCTCGTGCCCTTCGGCGTCACCCTGCTGGTGATGCAGTGGCTCTTCAACTGGATGGCCGGCATCCTCCGCAGGCCCGTTCACGACGCCCTGTTCTACTACGTCAGGAACCCGGCCATCTGGACCGACGCGATGGCAGTCTGGGTCAATATCGTCGTCTCCCTCATCTCCATCCTCATCCTCCTGGTCCTGCTCTACCTCATCGGCGCCGTCGGGCACTACGTCACGGGCGAGAAGCTCCTGGCCATGGGCGAGAGCCTCCTGCTCCGCATCCCCCTGGTCCGCACCGTCTACTCCGCCAGCAAGCAGGTCATCCAGGCCGTCAGCCTCCCCGACCGCTCCGCCTTCAAGAGCGTCGTCCTCGTCGAAGTCCCTCGCCCCGGTTACAAAGCCCTCGCCTTCATGACCGGCTACATCCATGACCCCGCCGGGCGGAAGTGCTGCAAGGTGTACGTGCCCTCCGCCCTCAACCCCACCAGCGGCTTCCTCCAGATCATCCCCGTCGAGGAGGTCGTGCCCGTCGTCATGACCATCGAAGAAGCCTTCAAGATCCTGATCTCCGGCGGCATCATCTCCCCCGAGGAGTTGGTCCTGGGCAAGCTCGACCCGTGACCCGTCGTGCGCCGGCGGCGTTCGGAGGCAAGAGAGACGGGGATTAGGGGATTACAACGATTGGGGGATTAGAAACAGGCAAAAGACGAAGACATTCCGCCCTGGCCCCGGTGGCACTGCATCGTCGTTTCTATTCTTGTCTATCCGTTTTCCCCCTTCTTGAATCCCCTAATCATCGTAATCCCCTAATCCCCGTCTCTCTTACCCCCGAACGCCACCGGCCCCCTCTTCGCCCCATGCCCCCAACCCCCTTGCCCCGCCCGAGGCGTTTGGGTAAAACGTGCCCAGAAAGATTTCCCCCGGAAAGCGTCTCAATGAATCGAATCGGCATACTGGTTCTGGCCTGTCTTCTGCAAGGCTCCCTCTTCTCCGAACGGCCGTTCCCGCACGACCCGGGCACGTTCGTTGCCGTCAAGGCCTCCCCCGGCCCGGCCCGCCCAGGGGCCAAGGACTGGCTCGCCCAGGCCGCCCCGCAGTTGGAGAAACTGCTGCCCCACCAGTTCCCCCACCACAACACGGCGGCCCTGGTGACCGACCAGCTCCGCACGGCCGACGGCAAGTGCGGCGACGTGGTGGCCCATTTCCACATCAAGACCGGGCGACTGGAATCGCTGGCCGACAATTTCTGGGGCCTGGTCTATTCCGCCCAGGCCACCATGACGCGAGAGCCAACCCAGCGAAGCCCCTGCTGGGAGGGGTTCGAGGAAGTCTGGGTACCGATCCAGGAGGACCTTCAACTGTCGGCCCGGCTGGGGTGGGCGCGCGACACGGCGGGCCAGGTCGCCGACGCCGACTGCATCGTGATCCTGCCGGGCATCCGAGGCGACAACAACGTGCTTCGCGTGCGCGACCTGGCCATCGCCCTGCGGAACCACGGCTTCCACGTGCTCTCGGTGGAATCGCGAGGGGCCGGGCTGACCGATACACGTTACCCCAAGTACGAATACACCTGGGGGGTGTTCGAGACGGACGATCTGCTCCGCGTGGCCGATTGGATCCAGGGGCAGCCCCACGTCCGACGCACCGGGCTGATCGGGTATTCCTGGGGGGGCAACCAGGGCATCCACGTCGCCTGGGCCGAGGGACGAACCGCCGACGGCGTGGGCGTGGGCCCCCGCCTGGCCAAGCTCATGTCCCCCGCCCCGCGCGGGCCCAGGCGATACGAGGCCGGCGTGATCGCCATTTCCCCCCTGCCCCGGTACGAAGAACTCCTCGACAAGATGGAAGCCGAGCAGTCGGTGCTGCTCCACCCGGTAGTGGCCGGGCTCCAGGCGACCATCCGCAGCCGCATGGTCGCCCGCGGCTACCCCAACCCCTCGGGCAACGTCCGCGAGCTTCTCAAGAACAGCCTGACGGCCTACCCCAACGCCCACCTGGACGGGCTGGAATTCATGCGGATCATGCCCTTCAAGGACGCCCCCACGTTCGACCGCCTCAACGGCATCCGCGTCCCGCTACTGATCGTCCACGCCGCCGACGACATGGTCGCCCCCGCCCAGGACCTGGCCGATCTTCTGGCCACCACCGCCAACCCCAACGTCGCGGCCATCCTCCTGCCCGGCGGCGGACACATCGGCATCAGCCCCTATGCCCCCGCGTGGTACTACAGCATGATCATGAACTTCTTCAGTCCCACGGTCGGCCCCGTGCCGGTGGCATGGCAGGCGGGCGCCCCGGGCGCGGGCGGGGCCACATTGATGAAGTCCACGAATGTCACGAATAAGGGCCAATGACACGAAGGGGACCGGATCACGCCAATTCAAAGATCGACTGCGTCTTCAGGATCGTCAGATCGTCCGGGAAGGCGTGGAAGGCGAAGACGTGCAACTGGGTGGCCGAGGCCTCGTAGTCAACGAATGAAAACGGCGTCAGCGGCGCCCGCGTCATCCACTGGGGGAAGGGCACGAACAGCCCTCGCTTGGCCCCCTGGCGCGCCAACTCGTGGTGGGTTCGCCCGTAGACGGCGGGGCTCATCGTCTCGGCCTGCATGCCCATCATGTAGCGGATGCCCATGACGGCGTGGCATTCGTGGTTTCGTTCGCCGCGGAAGGGCAGGTCGAGCAGGCGGCCGCGTTGGGGCAGTTCGGCCTCGGGTCCGGCGGTAACTTCCGCCAGCCCCTGGGCGCCCCGGAAGAACCCGATCACGTGCGTGCACCCGGTGACCCAGATCTGCGCCTCGTAGTCGTTCTGCACCACCCGGTGATCGTGGTGAATAGTAAACAGTTCCGGGTGGATCTGCCGGTCGTACAGGAACAGTCGCACGGTCGCGACGCGTTGTTGTTGCTGCTCCGTGCCCATTCGGGCGTCTCCAGGTTCTCTTCTCCGCTCCATTATACCAAGGCGCCCGAAAAAGAGAAAACTCACTCGTTCGCACGGCGCGTTTATTGACCTCTAGATAGAAAAAGCGCGCGGTTCGGCGCATGTTCGGGTTGCGCCATCGCGCGGGGGCATGTATGGTAGGGGGTATGCGCACGGAAGCGTTTATCGAAGGGCTCGAGATGCGGCGCCGCATTGCGGTG
>JAPLNA010000244.1:40703-45811 GCA_026693065.1 Planctomycetota bacterium | reverse complement strand
CCCGAGCATGGGCGGGATCGGCTACGAGCGGATCGACGCGGTCGGGCTGCAATGGCCCTGCCCGACGAAAGACCACCCCGGCACGGGCTTCCTGCACAAGGACCGCTTCACCCGCGGCAAGGGGCTCTTCCACGCCATCCAGTTCCGCCCCCCGGCCGAGGTGCCCGACAAAGACTACCCCTTCATCCTTTCCACCGGGCGGACGCTCTATCATTACAACATAGGTAACATGACGCGCAAGAGCGACTCGATCTCGCAGCGGCAGTCGGAGAACTTCGTGGAGGTTCACGCCGACGACGCGGCGAAGCTGGGCATCGAGCACGGGGCCACCGTTCGCGTGACGACGCGGCGGGGCAGCCTGCTCGTGCGGGCCCTCGTCGCCCAGCGCGTCCGCCCCGGCGCGCTGTGGATGCCCTTCCACTTCGCCGAGAGCAACACCAACCTGCTGACCAACGACGCCTTCGACACCGTGACGCGGACGGGCGAGTACAAGGCCTGCTCGGCCCGGCTGGAGGCCCTCTGAGGCGCCCCGTGGAACCCACGACCCACCAGACCTGTTTCGTCGTCGAGAGCGGACTGATCCGTCCGGCCGAGCGCGACCTGATCGCGGAAGAACCGCTGACCATCCGCGTGGGCCGGACCCCCGTGGCCACCCTCATGCGAACCCCCGGTCACGAGGCGGACCTGGCCCTGGGGCTCCTGGTCACCGAGGGCCTCGTCGCTTCCGCGCAGGCCGTCGGCGCCATCGGCTTCTGCCCCGAGGGCGGTTTCGAGCCCAACGTCGTGCAGGTCACGCTGGCGGAGGGCTCGCTCGCGACGCCCCTGCCGGCCCACCGCCGCGTGTTCAGCTCCTGCGCCCTGTGCGGGGCCGAGCAGATCGAACAGGCCGCCGCCGGACTGACGCCCTTCCCCCCTCGCCCGCGGACGCTGTCGCCGTCGGCCCTCACGGGCCTGGCCCGGCACATGGGGCAGGGGCAGGTGGTGTTTCCGTTGACGGGGGCCTCGCACGCAGCCGCCGTCGCGATGCGTCCGCTGGATGCGGCCGCCCTGGCCCGGGCGATCGTTCGCGAAGACATCGGGCGTCACAACGCCCTCGACAAGGCCGTCGGGGCCGCCCTGAACGCCGAGTTCGACTTGTGCCGGGCGGTCTTGTGCCTCTCGAGCCGCCTATCATTCGAGATGGTCGCCAAGGCCGCCCGCGCAGGCCTGGCCGACGTGATCGGGCTGAGCGCGCCGACGGCGCTGGCGGTGGCCCTGGCCCGGCGGCTGGGAATGTTCCTGGCGGGCTTTGTCCGCGGCGAAACCTTTACGGTGTATTCCGGCGACGACGTGCTGTCGATCTAGGAGCCAAGAACATGGGCGCGAACAGTCCCGTCACTATCTGGATCGTGGACCCCTCGGGCCAGACCGCCGGCCGCTGCCGCGAGGCCCTCGTCCGCAAGGGCTGGACTCTCAAGCAGGCTTCGAGCCTCGCCCAAGTCCGCCCGCCCGCCGCCGCCATCGTGCTCGTGGGCGAACTGCCCGCCGTCGAACTCATTCGCCAACACCCGGACCTGAAAGACGTGCCCGTCGTCCTCCTGGAGAGCCTCGACCGCAGCGGGTGGGACCGCACGTTCGCGGATGAAACGGCCTTCCAGGTCGACGCCCTGCTGGACATGCCGGTGGACGCGGAGGCGTTGGCGCATCGGCTGGAGGGGATTCTCTCGGCCCGGCACGCGGTGCGGGCGGAGGCGCCGCCGACGGCGTTCCGCGACATTATCCGCCGGGCCATCGACAACGAGGAAGCCGCCGAGCGGTTCTACCGCCAGGCCTCCGCCGCGACGACCGACCCGGCCACGCGGGCGGTGCTGGACGACCTGGCCGGCGAGGAGAAAGACCACAAGCAGTCCCTGCAGGACTTCCTGGAGGGCCGCCGCCCCATGCCCGGGGGCGCCATCGCCCCGGGCTCGATCGTCGAGACGTTCGGCACGCCGGAGCTGACGAGCGGCCTGACGCCCGCCGACGCGTTCCTGCTGGCCGCCCGCAAGGAAAAACTCGCCGCCGAGTTCTACACCCACTGGGCGCAGCTCTGCCCGCCCGGGTCCGAACGCGACCTGCTGCTGAGCCTCGCCGACGTCGAGTGGCGGCACAAGCGCCACGTCGAGGACCTCTTCACCAACGCCTCCTTCCCCGAGAATTTCTACGAATGACCCCGCGCCGGACGGTCCAACCCCCGCTCGTCCTGGGCCTCTGCGGGTTCAGCGGGGCCGGCAAGACCACGCTGATCGAGCGGATCGTGCCCGGCCTCCGGCGGAGCGGACTTCGCGTGGCCGTCGTCAAGCATGACGCGCACGGGCTGGACATTGACAAACCCGGCAAGGATTCCGACCGCCTCTTTCAGGCCGGCGCCGACGTGCTCGTCCATGACCGCCGCCAGGGCCTGTTGCGATTCCGGGCGGCGGGGCTGTCGTTGCGGGGCGCCCTGGCCCGGCTGGGCGGGACGTACGACCTGGTGCTGGTGGAAGGGCACAAACGCTCCCCCGGCGCGAAGCTCTGGCTTCTCGGGCCCGGTGAAACCGCCCCGCCGCCGGGCGTCTCGGGCGTGCTGGGCGTGCTGCCCCGCACCTCCCACCGCCCGGCCCTGGCCCGGCGGCTGATCCTCGAACTTCTCGCCCGCCCGCGCTAACGCGGCAGGAGGTGAATCGCGGTGGCCTTAATCAGCGCCGTCACGCCGTGGGTTTCCCGGACGGCCATGTCCTCGAGCGCCGGCCTCGTGATCGTCGCCGTCAACTCGAAACCGCAATCCAGCGTCACCCGCACCAGCGGGCCGTCGATGGCCAGCGAGACGACCGTCCCGGGCAGGTGGTTGCGGGCGCTGCTCTGAGGGAGCGGGCCCTTCTGGAGCAGCACGTCCTCGGGCCTGATGCAGACGTGCACGTCGCCCTCGACGGGTTCTTCGACGACGGCGAGCAGTCGGGCCAGGCCGACCTGGACCGTGGCCAGCCCCTCCGACACGCCGCGCACCACGCCGGCCAGGACGTTCTCCACGCCGACGAGCCTCGCCACGGAAAGGCTCGCCGGGTGGCCGAACACCTCGCCCGCCGGGCCGCTCTGCACGATGACGCCCCGGTCCATCACGAGCACCCGGTCGGCCAGGGAGAGAGCCTCCGTGTGATCGTGGGTGACGAGGACGACCGGGATGTCGAACTGCTTGAGCAACGGGCGCAACTCGCGTCGCAGCTCGGTTCGCGTCGGGCCGTCCAGGGCCGACAGGGGCTCGTCCAGCAGCAGCAGCCGCGGTTTGCGGGCCAGGGCGCGGGCCAGGGCGACTCGCTGCTGTTCGCCGCCGGAGAGTTGGCGTGGGAATCGCCCCGCCATGGCGCCCAGGCGCATGAGGTCGAGCATTTCGCCCACGCGACGGCGGCGCGCCCCGGCGGGCGAGCCCGACAGGCCGAAGCCCACGTTCTGGCTGACCGTCAGGTGCCCGAAGAGGGCGTACTCCTGGAACATGTACCCGATCCCCCGCCGCGACGGAGGCAGGAAGACGCCCCGGGCGGCGTCCAGCCAGGTCTCCGGGCCGAACCGGATGAACCCTTGTTCCGGCCGTTCCAGGCCGGCGAGGCTTCGCAGCACGGTGGTCTTGCCGCCGCCGGAGGGGCCCAGGATCGCGGTCACGGAGAACCCCTCGGCCGGCTGCTCCAAGGCCGCCCGGACGGCGGGCCCGCCGCGGTATCGCTTCTCGAATGTCGCCTGCAGGATCGCCGTCATGCGGTAGCCGCCTTCTTCCGCCACGCGTAGGTGAGGCAGAGGGTGACGAACGCGAAGGCCAGCAGCACGAGGGAGGTCTGGGCGGCGGCGCGGTAGTCCAGGGCCTGCACGTCGTCGTAGATCGCCAGCGAGAGCGTGCGCGTCACGCCGGGGATGTTCCCGCCGATCATGAGCACCACGCCGAACTCGCCCACGGTGTGGGCGAAGGAGAGCACCAGGCCCGTCAGGATGCCCGCCCGGGACAGCGGAACGGTCACGCGGAGGAAGGTCCTCAGCCGCGACTGGCCCAGGCACCAGGAGGCCTCGACCAGGCGGCGGTCCACGGAGGCGAACGAGGCCGCGAACGGCTGCACCGCGAAGGGCAGGTTGCAGACGATCGACCCGACGAGAATCCCCGCGAAGGTGAAGGGCAGCGGGCTGCCGGTCAGGCCCTCCCAGAACCTGCCGACGGGGCTGTGGGGCCCCAGGGCCACCAGCAGGTAGAACCCCAGCACGGTCGGGGGCAGAATCAGCGGCATCGCCACCACGGACTCGACGAGAAACTTGAACCGCCACCGGGAATTCGCCAGCCAGTGGGCCAGGGGCAACCCCAGCACCAGCAGGATGGCCGTGGTGCACAGGGCCAGTCGCAACGTCAGCCAGAGGGCGGTCCAATCCAAGGTTATTCTCCCGGCGTGGAAAAGCCGTACTGGGCGAGAATGGCCTTTCCGTCGGCGCTGGTGATGAAGAGGCGCAACGCGTCGGCGGCGTCCTCGTCCTGGCACCAGGAGAGAATCACTCCCTCCTGGACCATCGGCGGGTAGGCGGCCGCGGGAATCTCCCAGAATCGACCCGAGCTCCTCAGGTCCGTCGCCACGGCCAGCGAGAGGGCGATGATCCCGACGTCGGCCGAGCCGGACTGCACGAACTGGGCGGCCTGGGCGACGCTCTCGCCCAGAACCAGCTTGTCGGCGACCTTGTCGTACACGCCCAGCGTCTTCAAGGCCGACTCCGCCGCCCGCCCGTACGGGGCGTGCGCGGGATTCGCGATGGCGATTCTCCGCACCGAGGGGTCCAGCAAGGCCGAGAGGCCCAGTTTGTTCAGGTCCAGAGCGGACCCGTCGGGGGTCCAAACGACCAGCCGGCCCGTGCCGTAGCGGAATTGTGTTTCCTTCGAGGCCCGCCCGGCCTCGACGAGCTGGCGGGGATACGCCGCGTCGGCCGACAGGAACATGTCGAAGGGCGCCTTGTTGGAGAGCTGGGCGAAGAGCTGGCCCGACGAGCCGTAGGTTACCTGGACGGTCACGTCGGCGCGGCGTCTGTGGAACTCCGCCGCCAGGTCCTCGAAGGCGAATCTCAGATCCGCCGCGGCGGCCACCCGG
>JAPLNA010000244.1:0-40639 GCA_026693065.1 Planctomycetota bacterium | reverse complement strand
GCGCCGACGCCGAACCAGCGGTGGATCGACCCTCCCTCGCTTTGCAGCCGGCGGCGCTCGTGACGGCCGCCAGGCCCAGTGCGAACAGAACCGCCACCCTGTTGGTTGGACTCACGAGCGTCTCCTTGGAGGGGCCATTATAGCAGGCGTGCCCCCCACGGCAAGGCAGCCAGTGGGGGCGCCGTTCGGGGGAAAATCGAAAAAAGAAAAAATCCGGTGAAGTTTTCCGGCCGGGGCAAGTCTAACAAAGCAGAACGGCTGTAAACCGGCGAAGATCGGCCGGCCGGATGCACAACTACATAGCCATGCCGGGGGCATTCCGAGCGGCCCGGGCGTCGCCTCAGCGGCGCCCGGGCCACGTTATTCCCCCCGACGCCGACCGGCGAAACCCCAAGGGAACATGGCCGGAATGGAAAACCTCGATCGGGACGAACAGATTCAACAGGCCTATCCGGTGCTCTTCCGGACGGCCTTGCGATTGACCGGCAACGAACATGACGCCACCGAAATGACCCAGGAGGCGATCTGCAAGGCCGTGGCGAATTGGGACGCCTTCGGCGGACGGGCGCGGCGGACAACGTGGCTGTACGGAATCCTGGTCAATTGCGTGCGGGACTGGGCGCGGAGGAAATCGGCAGACCGCCAAGTGGCGTTCGATCAGTGGGAGGCCGTGTCTATTGGAGACGCGGCCGAGGCGGCCCTCCTCCAGCGGAAGGCCCAGGAACACACGGAGGCCCTCCGGCAAGCCATCGAGACCCTTCCCGATCGGCTCCGGAGGGCCTTCGTCCTTACCGTGATGGACGGGCTTTCCTACGAAGACGCCGCCGAGACCCTCGACGTGCCCGAGGGCACGATCGCCTCCCGCGTCAACGCCGCCCGCGCCCGCCTGGCCCAGGCCATGCGAAAGGCCTTCCCCGACGATGCGAAATAGCCCTTCTACTGGCCGTGTCCCCTTTTGCAGTAAGATATGTCTCGTCGGCCAGGGACTCCACAAGAGGCCCACGCCCGTCGACGAAGACAGGCGACAAATCGGAAACGCCGGTCATGGGAAAAGATGGGATTCGCCAGAGGAGAATCATCATGCGACGCGACAAGCGAAGCCGGGGCAGGATGGCCGCCGTTATGGTTGGGCTGCTTGGCGCCCTTCATGGATGTGCGCAGAACCCGGCCGGCGTTGATATGGAATGGGACAAGGTCCTGCCCTTTGTGGCGGTGTGGCCCGAGCCGGAGCATGCCACATTCCAGCCCCCGGGGGAGGATGAGCGACCCAAGTGGTGGCAGACGTTCGCTGTGGTGACATCGTTCACTCCGAAAGGTTACGTTGGCGGAGTCATGGATACGGGCACGTTGTACCTGGGGGCCTTGCCTCCGGGCCAGAACCTGACAACCGCCAATCTCTCCCGGTACGCCCGGTTTGCCGTGGATTGTGCGGTCGAGAACGTGCACGGCAAATGGTTGTACTATCCCAAGACCGGGCAGTCGGTTTTCGTGTTCTCCTGTTCCTGCGCGGGCACTATGGCCAGGGCGGTCATGGCCTTTGTCTGGGATGCCAGCTATGGCTTTGGCGGGGTCCAGAGCCATCATTTCAGCACGATCCTGGAAGACGGCTCGCGTTTGCCTGCGTGCCTGGGGGACTTTGACGGCGATGGAGACGTGGAGCTATTCATTGCCACGGATGAGTGCAACGGCACCGGAGCGCCGGAGGCGTATCGCTACCGGGTCATCCGTTTCGCCGATCATGAAGCCAAAGTCATCGCGGAGGTCGATGAATCCGTCGTCCTGAAGGTCAAAGGCCTGGAAGCCCTCGATCCTTCCTGCCCGCCTGCCCTTCACGAGCCGGGGACAGACCACTAGCCGTGCCCCGGCCCGGCGGGGTTTCGGTGAAAAAGTTTCAGAATCCACCGAAGTTTCCGGCCGGGGGGCCGTCTAATAGGATAGCGTGGTGAACCCGCGCGAGTAGAGCCGTGAGGGTGAATCAGCGGGCCGGGCGGGTGGTTTGTGCCCGGCAACCTAGTGGCAAGTGTTTCTTTTGCAGCACGATGTGTTCCGTCGGCTACGGGATCGCCAAGGGGCTTTGGCCCGGCGACATTTGGGGCCGGCACAGTGGTTAGTTCGGTGTAGGAACGGTTGGACCACCATCCGCCTTCGACCGAGGTTGCTCAACTTCGGCGGGCACGCTCAACGGTCCATCGGATCCGACTTGTCGGTGGTTGGCTTTTTGGGAAAAGTGCTCGCGGCGAGCCTCCGTGAGTGCTGAGAGACGAGTCGCTCGCCTTGATTCTCAGCGTGGTTTGCCGCATGGACAATGCTTGGCTCGAGGGGCGTAGCGCCAAGTCTGCCCGCCACCGGCGGGAGTATTCCCATGGGAACGAACGCCCTGGCGTGGGCAAGAAAGCGAGAAGAGCCATGAGTGAGAGGATGAAGAGGATCGCGGCGGCGACCGCGGCAATTCTGGCCGTGTGCGGGTCCACCGAGTTGACATGGGGCAGTTGGGACTTCGTCCGGCGAGGCGTCTTTCAAGGTGCCGGCTATATCGACACTCTCCTTGCGTGCCCCGACGGGACCGTGTACGCGGGCACCGGCAGCGGGGCCGGCGTGTACAAGACCGCTGACGGCGGGCTGACATGGACGCCCACCGCGAGCCTGGCCAACACCGGCCGTGTGTACGACCTGAGCCGGACCCCCAACGGGGATATCTACGCCGCGGTCTATGGCGGCACATGGCCCGGTGGCATCTACCGGACGGCCAACGGCGGGACCACGTGGACCCGGGTGACCACCTCCTTGCCGGACATGAGTTGTTATAGCGTCCTGGGGGCCGTCAACGGGTCGGTGTACGCCGGCACTACCAACAGCGGGGTGGTCTACCGCAGCACCAACGGTGGGACGACATGGGGCCTGGCAGCGACCCTGGAGTCCACCTACAGCATCTTTGACTTCTGCCAGGGGCCCGACGGCACTCTCTATGCCGCCACCCACTCGAAGGTCTTCCGCAGCACCGACGGCCAGCAGTGGCTTACCGGCGGGGCGTTCCCGGGCAAGGGCGTCGGGATCGTCAACTCGATGGTGGCGGCCCGGGACGGTTACCTTTACGCTGGAACCCGCTCGCCGGGCATGGTCGCCCGGTCGAGCGATGGGGGCCAGACCTGGACGCCCACGGCCAGTTGGTCGAACATCTACGACGTCACCGCGGTCATCGAGGCCTCCGACGGGGCGATCTACGCGGTCGACGATAGCGTAACGGCCGGGGGCGTGTACCGCAGCGCGGACCACGGCGCCAGTTGGCAGGCGATGGCCTGGCCTCCGGCGGCGGGGTGCCCCAAGACCGTCGTCGAGGGGACCGACCATCATCTGTACGTCAGCACGTGGGCCACGACCCCGTCCTTCGTTTACCGCAGCGTGGAGGCAGTCCCCGAGCCGGCCAGCGTGTCGTTGATGGCCCTTGCCGCCCTGGGACTGTGGCGGCGCAGGCGAACACACAACGTGCCTGCTTCTCGCGTGACCCCGGAAGCCCGGAACTCGCCACGCCGCCGCGGCGGCTGGTTCTTCCGGGCGGCCCTGCCGCTGCTGGTGCTGGGAGCGGCCGGAACGGCCATGGCCGTCCCCAGCCGCTATGACGTCTCCGTCGTGCTCGACACCCCCGGGTACGTCCCCTATGGCTATGCGGTCAACCAGCAGGGCACGGTGGTCGGATACTCGCAAGGGTCGGCGTGGAAGAAAGAGGGTGGCAAGCTCACCACCATCGGGCCGTCGGACGGATACCGGCACTGCTGGGCCGTCAACGTCAACGATGCCGGAACGGTTGTGGGCTACTACGAAGTGCAGAGCAACCACGCGATTATCCCCTGCGTGTGGCGCAACGGGGGCATCGAGGACCTGGACTATGCCTCGGCCACCGGGTTCGCATTGGACATCAACACCGGTGGGCAGATCGGCGGGTACTACTACCCGAGCACGGGAGGCAAGGTGGCCTGCCTTTGGCAAGCCAACGGGCAGCGGACCGATCTGCCGTCTCTGGGCGGCACCAGTGAACTGCATGCCCTCAACGACGCCGGAGTCGCCGTCGGCGACTCGTGCCTGACGGCCCAGTCCTCCCCGTATCGGGCGACAGTCTGGGAGAACGGGACGGTTCGAGCCTTGTCGACGCTGGGCGGGAACAACAGCCTGGCCTATGATATCAACGAGCAGGGCACCGTCGTCGGATACGCTGAGGCCGCCAACGGAGTGCCCTATCCGGTGATGTGGGACTCTTCCGGGCAGATCACCCGCCTGGCCACCACCTCCCGTACCTACGCCAACGCCGTCAATAACCGCAACCAGATCGTCGGGCTCAACGACTCGGCCGGGTATGGGTTCCTCTACCAGGACTCGACCATGTACCAATTGTCCGACCTGGTGACCGGTTGGCAGATCACCAATGCGGTCGATATCAACGATCAGGGCCAGATCCTTGCCCGCTCCGGGCGCACCATCCTCCTGCTGACCCCGACCCCCGAACCGGCCACGCTGAGCCTGCTGGCCGTGGGAACGCTGGTCGTGATTCGGAAACGGCGGAAGTAACCACGTGGGGCAAGAGTGATCTTTGACGGAAAGACAAGAGAGCCAAACAGGAGAGAAACCATGCGAACGGCAACGATAATTCCGGCAACGGTGATGATGCTGGCGGCGGCGGCGATGGGACAAACCCACGCCCCCTGGCCGGCGGACTGGAACAACTGGAACGACCCGGCCCTGATGGTCACCGTGGGCGATCCGGGGAACGCCGGGGAACTCTCCGGCGCCGGCGCGGGCGGGACCGGGCACAACCGCATCTGCGGGCAGGTGGACTGCACGTACAAGATCTGCACGTTCGAGGTCACGGCCGGTCAGTACACGGCATTCCTGAGCGCCGTGGCCGAGACCGATGCCTACGGCCTGTACAACGCGGGCATGGCCAATACCACCTACGGCAGCGGGATCGCGCGGAGCGGCGCGCCGGGCAGTTACGTTTACAGCGTGGATTCCGACCACGTCAGCCGGCCGGCGAACTACGTTTCCTGGGCCGACGCGGCGCGGTTCGCCAACTGGCTGCACAACGGGCGGCCCCGCGGCCCGCAGGGCCTCGCCACGACGGAGGACGGGGCGTACTATCTCAACGGCGCGACGAGCAACGCGGCCCTGATGGCGGTAACGCGAAAGCCCGGCGCCACATGGGCCATTCCCTCGGAGGACGAGTGGTACAAGGCCGCCTACTACAAAGGCGGCTCGATCAACGCGGGCTACTGGGACTACCCCACCGCCAGCAACACCGCCCCGGGGCGGGACACAGCCGACGCTTCGGGCAACAGCGCCAACTACCTCGGCCAGAGCCCCAATCTCATCGACCCTGACCACTACACCACCCTCGCCGGCGAGTTCCAGAACTCCCCCAGTCCCTACGGCACGTTCGACCAGGGGGGCAATGTCTGGGAGTGGAACGAGTCGGTCCAGTACGGCGAATACCGCGGTTTGCGGGGCGGGTCGGCCGGCAGTGCCGACTACCACCTGCAAGCGGCGAACCGGGACGACCTCGACAGCCCGTCGCTGGAGGCCCCGGCCGTCGGGTTCCGCCTCGTCCAGGTTCCCGAACCGGGCATGATGGCCCTGCTGGGGATAGCCGGGCTGGCGGAGCTGCGAAAACGAAGGAAATAGCCCAACAGAACTCACGTGTTTGCGAGCCCAAAGGAGAGAAACGATGCGAAGGACAACGATAATCGCGGGCGTGACGGCAGCGGCGATGACGCTGGCCGGAGTGGTGCAGGGGCAGACGCACGCCCCTTGGCCGACGGACTGGAACAACTGGAACGATCCGGCCTTGTGGTGTACCGTGGGCGATCCGGGGAATGTGGGGGATACGCGGTATCCCGACACGACATTCGGGATCCCAAGCTACGGTGCCGTGCCCTACACGTACAAGATCGGCAAGTTCGAGGTGACAGCGGGACAGTACACGGCGTTCCTCAACGCGGTGGCGGCGAGGGACACCTACGCCCTGTACAACTCGAACATGGACACGGCGGTCTATCCCTACGGATGCAACATCAAACGAACCGGGTCTTCGGGCAGCTTCACCTACAACGTGGCCCCGGATTACGCCAACCGGCCGGTGAATTTCGTGTCGTGGGGCGATGCGGCGCGATTCGTTAACTGGCTGACCAATGGCCAGCTTGCAGGAGCGCAGGACGCCTCCACCACGGAAGATGGCTCGTACTACCTCAACGGGGCAACGCTGAATGCAGACCTGATGGCCGTGACGCGGAAGACCAATGCCAAGTACGTGATTCCCACCGAGGACGAGTGGTACAAGGCGGCCTACTACAAGGGCGGCTCGACCAACGCCGGTTACTGGACCTATCCCACGAGAAGCAACGCCGCCCCCGGCGCCAGTATGGCCGACGCCGCCGGAAACAACGCGAACTACGGCCACAGTTGGGACCAGCCGATTGACTCCGGAAAGAACACCACGGAAGTGGGCGAGTTCCAGAACTCTCCCGGCCCCTACGGCACGTTCGACCAGGGGGGCAATGTTGAGGAATTGAACGAGACGGCCGCCGGCGGGATCTATCGTGGCCAGCGGGGCGGGCTTTTCAACGGCGACTCGAACTACATGCATGTCATTAACAAGGCCTACCACGTCCCGACGTACCAGCAGATCAACATCGGGTTCCGGGTTGCCGCCGTCCCCGAGCCGGTTACGTTCTTCATTCTCTTCGGCGCGGTTCCGATTCTGTCGGGACGGAAGCGAAGAAAGTAGCCAATCCGAACAAAAGGGCTCGTAACCCTAGAACCAGGGAGAAGAACCATGCGAAAGACAACCATACTCGTGACGACGACCGTGTTCATGTTGGGTGCGGCGGCCGGAGCCCAGACGCACGCCCCCTGGCCGGCAGACTGGAATAACTGGAACGATCCGGCGCTCTGGTGCGCCGTCGGCGATCGTGGCAACGCGGCGGACATGAGATACAACCTGTCCGATAGACCCGAAGGCTACGGCGCAGTGGCCTACACCTACAGCATCGGCAAGTTCGAGGTGACGGCTGGCCAATACACGGCTTTCCTGAACGCCGTGGCCGCTACCGATACGTTCGGACTGTACAACCTGCAGATGGGTAGGCCGCTCTACCATGGATGCAACATCCGGCAGAACGGGTTATCCGGCAGCTACACGTACAGCATCGGCGATGAATGGGCGAACCGGCCCGTAAACTACATAAACTGGGGAAACGCCGCACGGTTCGCCAACTGGCTGACCAACGGCCGGCCCACGGGGGCACAGGACGCCTCCACCACAGAGGATGGCTCGTACTATCTCAATGGGGCCAGGACCAACGCAGCCCTTATGGCCGTGACGCGGAAGGCTAATGCCAAATACGTGATTCCCACCGAAGACGAGTGGTACAAGGCGGCCTACTACAAGGGAGGCTCGACCAGCGCCGGCTACTGGAACTATCCGACGAGGTCCAACAAGAGCCCAACGGCTGATCTGGACGACGTCTCCGGCAACAACGCCAACTACTTCACGACGCCGTATATCTATCCCATTGACACGGACATGTATTACACCACGGTGGCCGGCGAGTTCCAGAACTCCTCGGGGCCCCACGGCACGTTCGATCAGGGCGGGAACGTCTTCGAGTGGAACGAGGCGAATCTGTACGGCGACCGACGCGGCCTGCGGGGTGGAGCGTACTACTTCACCGACATGGACATGTATGCGTCAGGGCGGTCCTTCTCTTATTGCAACGGGTATCCGTCGGGCGTTGGCAACTACAATCCCAACAACACCGGATTCCGGGTCGCCCTGGTTCCCGAACCGACCACGCTGGCCCTGGTGGCCCTGGGCGGATTGGCGGTCATACGGAAGCGAAGGCACATGCTTTGAGCATGCCGACCGCAACCCCGCCAGACCCGATTCGGCGACAATACGATACGCTGTATGGTAGGGCGTATGCCCAGCGGCCCGGTCGACCCTTTCGCGCCGGCCGGGCCGTGCCGTTGGATTGGGAAACGGGACGGCCCGGAGGAAAATTCGGTGAAGCGGGGGCGGGGGTCGGGCGTCAAAAGGGGGACGGAGAGTTGCTGCCGGGAGCGGATCGGCGCGGTATCCTGTATCCGGTAGGATGTTGACGACCGACGGGAGAAACTGGAATGGCTGGCCGAACCGACGCGGCGGAATGGGCTTGGACGATGGCGGCGTGCCTGCTGCTGGCGGGGGCGGCGCGGGGGCAGCAAGGGGCGGGGGCAAAAGAATGGGTCGGGAAGTTGAACTCCCCGGACCTGCAGGTTCGGGCGGAGGCGCACAAGGAATTGATGATGATCGGCGAGCCGGCGGGCGAGGCGTTGCGCGCGGCCCTGAAGAACCCCGCGCTGGGGGCGGAGGCCAGGAGCCGCGTCGAGTTCCTGTTGGACGACATGGAGCGCCCGGCCATGGGGGCCCTCTGGCCGATCCGGACAAACCAACCGGCGCCCGAAGGGATCGAGCCCGGGGATGTGGTCTTCCGGATCGACGGGCGGCGGATCTTCCACGTGCAGCAGTTGGGGGAAGGCGAGCGGCCGCCGCGCACCGTCGAGGTCTGGCATAAGGGCAAGGGCAAGAGCAAGCTGTCGGTGGCGCGGGGGGATTGGTCTGTCCAGGGGTTCTCGGAACTGACGGACCTGCCGGGCCTGTATACGCGGTTCGGGCAGTCGGGAGTGTGGGACGGCAAGGTGCTCGAGGCCCTGGAGCACTCGCAGAACGGGCGGCACGAACCGGCGGTGAAGGCCTTCGAGGAGGCCTGGAAGTTGGGCTGCCGCGACGTGCTGGTTCTGTGCGGGTGGGCGTTGGAGTTGCGTTGGGCGGGGCAGGCGCGTGAGTCGCTGGCGCTGGCTGCCCGGCTGGCGGGCGAGGCCAAAGACACCACACCCGGCGGCTTGGGGACGTATGGCATCCTGCCCAACCAGCTGGCCCGCGCTCACCTGCTGCTGGGAGATCGGGCCTCGGCGCGACGCGTGACCGCCGAGGCGATCGAGCAGGCCGAGCGAGCCAACGCGTGGTGGGCCATCGAATCGCTCCATTGGCCTCAGTTGGAACTGCTCAGCGACGACGCGGCGGCGTGCCTGGCGTTCTGGGAAAAGAACCGCCAGACGATCCGGCGCGTGCCCGGTGTTATGAGCGAGGAGGAGGAATGGGTCCTCCAGGCCGTGGCGGCCCAGATGGGGATGGCCAAGGCGAGGGAGTTGGCCGGCCGGATGCCGCTGTCGGCCGTTCCGGAGCGGTGGCGGAAGGTGCTGGCGGCCGAGCCGGAGAAGGCCCCCGCTCGGCGGCATGCCGTGCTGGTGGACTACAAGCCGTGGTACGGGCCCCTGTCGGCCGAGCAAGGGGGATACGACGACGAATTCGCGTTCGCCGGCAAAGGGCTCGGGCGGCTGGACGCGCAGGTGAAGATTGTCTCCCATGGCCTGGCCCGCCCCGAAACGCGGTCGTTGGCAGCGTTGTTCATTGAATGGCCCGGCGCCCGGTCGGTGGTTCGGATGGACCGATGCGGGGGGGTGTCAGTGCGCGACCCGGCGGCCGGGATGCCCAGTGGATACGACGGCCCGCAGATCTACGATCCCAAGGCGTGGAATCGGCTGAGCCTGGCGGCGGGGCCCGAGGGGCTTCGCGTGAGCGTGAACGACGTGGCGATGTACGCCGGCCCGCCGTCGGGGGACGATCGCGGGCCTTGCCAGGCACGGATATTCTGGAGCGACTGCACGATCTCGATGCGGGAGTTGACCTGGTACATGTATTCCGCCACGGCGGTCGACAACCAGGCGATGCTGGCCTTGCTCCGGGCTCACGAACAGGCCTGCCGGGCCTCCGACGCCGTGAAGGTCGCGGCGTTGCAGAAGCAACTGCTGGAGGCGGCGGCCCCGTCGCCCGAGGCCCGGGAGTACCTCACCGCAAGCCTGGAGACCCGCCGCAAGCAGTTGGAGGCCATGCTCTCCAAGGATGGACTGTCGCTCTGCCAGAGGGATCTGGTGAAGGATAAACCCGACGACGGGTCTGGGCGGGGAAGGCGGCTGGAGGGCTCGACGCTGGTCGGGTGGGCGCCGGCCGGTAAGTCCCACGGGGCCGCCCTGGACCTGACTTTGCCCGACGACCTGGAGATCGTCGGGACGGTCGCGTTCGGCGACGTCGATCGTGACCCGCGTGCCACGCTGGGTTGGTGGGGGCAGTTTGGCGGCGCGATGCCCACGGTGTGGTTCTATCCCCGTTACCGAACCGTGGCGATCGGCTTCCTGGACGACAGCCATTGCGTCCGGGCCGAGGGAGTCGACTTCTCCACCCCCCTGCCCTTCTGCCTCCGCACGCGGGGGAACAAGGTGGCATTGTTCCTGCGGGACGGGGCCAAGCCGGACCTGACCGTCGAGAACATCGAGCGGAGCGGCCCGGGGGTGCTGCTGCTGTGGAAGGGCACGGGCACGCCGCAGGGGCAGATCCGCTTCCAGGATCTCCGCGTGCGTGCCCTGCCCAAGGACAAACCCCTCGACGCCCCGGCCCGGTTGCCCCGGGCCGACGAGGCGACAACTACGAAACCGAGGAACTGGTAAGGCATGAGACGCCCGCAAGAACATGTTGGCCTGACGGCCCCCTGGTGGCTGGCGGCGATCGTCCTGCTCTTGACGGGCGGGCGGGCCGCCCTCGCCGCCAAGCTCAACGTGGCCGTGTTCAACTTCCAGATGAAATCCGACACCCCCGAGTGGGTCTGGCTGGAGAAGGGGCTGGCCGATCAGATCACCACCGACTTCACCCAGAGCCAACGCCTCACGGTGGTGGCGCGGGATGAAATGCAGATCCTGGCCGCCCAGTTGAAGTGGACGCCCGAACTGGCCACCGGAAACCCCGACGCGATGGCGCAGGCCCGCAAGCAACTGAAGATCGACCGGCTGATCACCGGCACGTTCACATTCGACGGGGAGAAGATCGAACTGACCGCCCAGGTCATCGACGTCCAGACACGCAAGGAACTCACCCGGCGGACCCTCGCAGGCCGGGCCTCGGACGTGCTGTCGCTTCAGAGGAACCTGTCGGCCCAACTTCTGGGGTGGTTCTCCGACGTGCCGCCGGAGGAGATCCTGCCCCACCTGCCGGTCTGGACGACGAGCATCGAGGCCACGCGGGGGTTGTACGAAGGGCTTCACCTGTACGACCAGGGGCGGTACGCGGAGGCGTGGCTGAAGTTCCGCCAGGCCTGGCGGACGGACCCGACGTACCTGGAGGCCCACTACTGGGTCGGGCGGATGTATTATTTCATGGACCGCTACGAGCACGCCCGGCGGGCGTACGAGAAGTTCGTGTACATGGACGCCGCGCACCCGCGGATCGGGGACGCGATCCGGGAATACCTGCACACCTACGAGAAGCTCAACACTCCCCCCGAGACGATGCTGGCCCTCTACGCCGACTTCCTCCGCCGCTTCGGGGACCGCCTGGTATACAACGTGCTCGATCTGCCGGGGGCGATCAGCACGCGGGCGTGGCTGCGGGCGCGGTCCGCGTGCATTCTGGGCAGCCTGGGGCGGCATGCCGAGGCGACGGAGTTGAGCTCGGCGGCGGACGGGGAGATCCGGGCGGGGCAGAATTACCTGGGCACGGTGGTCAACGGCGCCTGCGCCATTGCGATGGACAACGCCTATCGCCACAACCTCCAGACCGCACAGGTGCTGGTGCCGGAGGGGCTTCTGGCCCATCATCGCTATGGGGCCAACACGTGCGTCGTTCGGTTCGCCCCGGGGCAGCGGGAGGCCAGCTACCTGGCCACCGAGCCCAACACGGGGTATTCCATCAATGAGGACAATGGGCGGAAGTACTATCCCGACGTGTTCCAATGGCATTTCCTCCTGGCCCCCGACGGATACGTCTTCCGGAAGATCACAGCCTATCCGATCGTCCAGGGCGACGGCGTGATGGGCTGCTGCCTGCACAAGCATTACTTCACGGACGTCGGCGCGGCCAGGCGTGCCCAGGCCCCCCAGGCCGCCCGGGACGGCTTCGTGTTCGAGGGCCTTCCGCCCAGCGGGATCTTCCAGATCCACACCTTCTTCACCGCCAACGATCGCTATCGCGACCCGCACTATGACTACCGCGGCATGCGGGTGGTGGCCGAGTTCGACAAGGTCGCCGCCCACGGGGCCCTCGACGTCCGCTGCACCAGTCTGGAGTACTTCCGGGTGTACTTGCAGGACGGGCGGCTGGGGCGAGTGGGCCCGGGACTGATCGGCCTGCTGCCCCCGGGCCCTCAGGTGCTGGAGGTGCAGGGCACGGGCGCCCAGCAGCCACGCAAGGTCGAGGTCAACGTGGTCGCCGGGCAGACCCAACGGGTAGATGTCCCCCTGGATTGGGACCCCAAAGGCCCCTGGCGAGAGTGGTCGGGCGGCGTGCTCGTGGGGCGAGACTACCCGCCTCGCGTGGCGGCCCTGAACAGCGACGGCGGGTCGCTCTCGATCCTGCCGGGCCCCGACGGCATCCGCCTCTACTGGTCGTTCGAGGGCGATCTCTGGACGGCCTGGAGCACCGACGCCAAGACGTTCACTCCCCCGCAACGGCTGGGGCTACCCGTCTCCAGCGGATGGTACGAGGGCTCGCCTCGCGTCATACGAGATGAATCCGGACGGGTCCTTCTGGCCTTCCTCTCCGACCGCGAGGCCCAACACAACCGCCGGGCCTACCTCTGCTGGTCGCGCAACGGGGTCAACTGGTCCAGTCCGGCCATGGTGATCGACCGCACCCTCTCGAGCTACGACATCACCCAGGGCGTCGACGGGACGTTCCTCTGGGTCGCCGCCGAGAAGAACGACATCCGCGTCCTTCGATCGCCCGACGCCTTCGCCTGGGAGACCGCCGCCCGCATTCCCTGGAAAGGCAGGCCTGACGACGTTCGCCTCCTCTGTCGCGCCGACGGAACGTACGAGCTGATCGTGGCCTCGACGGAATTCCGGGAGCAGCAAGGCGAACGGGCGGCCCGTGAAACCGGGATGACCACCGTCTTGCGGTTGTGCAGCCCTGACGGAGCGACATGGTCGGCCCCCCAACGGGTGACCCAGATGGGCATCGGGCGGGGCACGTCCTTGTCGGCGGTCGGAACCCCGTCGGGCACGGTGTTGGCCGTGTTCCGCGAAGAGATCTCGTCCCATCTGGAGTTCTTTCGGGAGGCCCCCGACGGCACGTGGGCCGGGTCGCCGCCCCAGCCGGGCCTGGGGGCATTGGGTGGCGCGATCGCCTGGAGCCCCGCGTGGGGGTTCCTGCTCGCCTGGCAGGGCGTGCCCACCCTCCAGTTCCCCTCCGAACCGGCCGGGCCCTTCCTCCTTCGCGGGCCCACAATCGACCCCCTGTTGGAGAGGAAATGACAAGTCCCGAGTATCTTCCCGGGCAAAAGAAAACCCCGCGCGGGGCGAAAAAGGCCGAAGTTTTTCCGCACGGGGCCGTCTAATCATGTGGCGGGTCGGGTGAGGCGGCCCGGCGGCCAGTAAAGGCGAGGCGTTGGACGAGAAGAAGATAGCGGCATGGTATCCGGTGCTGTTCCGCACGGCCTTGCGCCTGACGGGGAGCGTTACGGACGCCGCGGACCTGACGCAGCAGGCCTTTTGCCGGGCGATCGAGCATTGGGACAGCTTTCAGCACAACTGCAGCCCCTTGACGTGGATGTACCGGATTCTCGTCAACGGCATGAAGGACTGGTCGCGGCGGGAGACGACACGTCGGGCGGCGCCCCTGGACGAATGGGCGCCGCTGATCGAAGACCCCGACGGGCCCGGCGTGCCCGAAACGGCGGCAAGGAATGAGCAACTCATGATTCTTCGCAAGGCGATCGGGGCTCTGGCCCAACCCATGCGGCAGGCGTTTGTGGCCACCGTGTTGGATGGCTACTCCTACCGCGAGGCCGCCGAACTGTTGGGCGTCCCCGTCGGCACGGTCGCCTCGCGCGTGAATGCGGCCCGGACGGAACTTTCCCAGACCATGCGGCAGCGGTTTCCGGAGGCATGACAATGAACAACAACGACCCACTGGACCTGGAGATTCGCCTGGACGCCCTGATCCGCGGCGAGCTGGCCGAGCCGGAACGTCAGGAGACCCTCGACCGTGTCGCGACGGATGAATCCGCCCGGCGGCTGCTGGCCGACATGCTCGACTGCCGCCGCCGCGCCCGGCAGGCGTTCGGGTACGACGGCATCGAGGGCAAGATCGCCGAGGGGATGTCGCAGGTGTTGTCCCGGCTGCCGCGTCCGGCCGGGACGGCCCGCCCCCAGCGCCGCCGGATGCTCGGCTGGCCTCTGGCGACGGCGGCGTCGCTCCTGCTGGCGGCGGGGATAGGGCTGTGGGCGATGCGACAGAACGCCCCGGCCGGCCCAACCATTCAGACCATGCAGGCCGCCGGACCGGTCATTCCCGAGTCCACGCCGGCCCAGTTGGCCCGCCTTCGCGGACTGTGGGGGGCCATCGCCTCGGGCGACTCGGCCACCTGGATCCTCGTGCGGAACGGCGGGGACAATTTCGGGCAGGAGCCCTCCTCGGGCGCCCCGGCCGAGGGTGGCGCCGTCTCCGTCCGCTGCGTCTTCGCCGGCAGCGACGGAACGATCCTCGACGATTTCCAGATCCTCGTGCCGGCGAGCACCGTCTCTCCGCTGGCGGTCGGGGAAGCCGCGCGGTTAGCCGGTCGGCCTGTCGTCTGCGACGTCTCGGCCGGGGTTGGCTGGGTCGCCCTCCACGTGAAGGTTGACGACAAGGCCGGCCGGCCCGTGGGGGTGCAGGGCACCGTCAAGACCGGGCAAGGGCCCGTCCAGATCGGCGAGTTCCGCCTGGGCGAGCGGGAAGTGAAGGTCTTTCTTCAGGCCATCCGCCTGAGTTGACCCGACAAGGGGGAGGTAACGATGAACCAACGGACACGTCAGAACGAGCGATGCCAATGGCCACTGGGCCCGCTGGGGGCGGCCCTGCTGCTGTGGCCCTGGGCCCTGGCGACCGCGGGGGAGCGACAGGCCTCGGCGCCGGCGCCCGAGCCGGCCGTTCACGCGACGATGGAACTCCACGAAAAGGTCCAGCCGACCCTCCACCTCATGGGCCGACAGCGGCTCCAGATTCGGCTGATCGCCCCGGAGGCCTCGAAGGCCCGCTGGGCGCTGGCCTACGGGCGCGAGTCGCTGGCCTCCGGCGACGTGCTGGCCGGCCCGGACGCGGGGGGCGAGGCGGCCTTCGAGGCCCCCGACGTCCGCGTCCGCGCCGCCTGCACCCTCCACGTCCGCCTCGCCGCCGGGCGGGCCGTCTCCAGGCCGATCGTCGTCCTGCCCGGCGGCATGCTCGCCGCCAGCGCCGCCCGGCTGAGCGAACTTCGCATCGGGCTGATCGACCCGACGGGCGGCCTGGCCCACGCCCTCCGGGCCGAGGGCGCCACCTGCCAGAACCTCGCCACCGACCTGGCCGCCGACGTTTTCGCGGGCGAACTGGTGGTTCTGGCCGGCCCGCGGCTGGAGGAGGCCTGCCGCCGGCTCGCCGCGAGAATCCAGGCCGGCATGACTCTCCTGTTGATCAACCCGCCCGAGGGGTGGTCGCGATGGGGCCTGGCCGTCCAGAAACTCTCCCCCGCCGCCAGCGGCCCCGTCGCCCTGGCCAAGGGGGTCTGCACCGTTCTCCAGGCTGGGCCGCGGGCCCTGGCCCCTGTGCCTTCGGCTCGACGATCGCACCACGCCGCTGGCCTGGCTGGCGCCGTGCCCTCCCCCGCCGGGGGAGGCCCCCTCGGTCCGCGCCCTGCTGGCCACCACGCCGGTGGGGTTGGGGCGGCTGGTCGTCGCCCAATGGCCGCCGTTGACAAACCCTTACACTGACCCGGTCGGGCGGTGTAGGTTGAATGAGATGATCCTCCGCGTTTTGGCCTGGCAGGCCGAGGCGGGAAAGGAGCAGCCCAAATGACTACCAGACTATCCTGGCTGTTGGCGATGGCGTTGACAGCGGCGACGGCGTTGGCAGCTGACACCCCGGCCACCCGCCCGGCCGCCGCGCCGGCCGGGGAGGCCGCCGACGTGAGCGTCGCCGTCCTGGACTACGAGGTGACCGTCCCGGGCAACACGGACCTGGGCCCGCAGATCGCCGAGATCCTCGCCACCCGCATGGGCGGTGAGCCCGGGCTGGTCTTCGTCGAACGCAAGAACCTCGAGAAGGTTCTCGCCGAGCAGAAGCTCAAGCTCGTGGGGCTGGTGGAGGCCGACTCGGCCGCCCAGGTCGGGCGCCTCACCGGCGCTCAACTGCTCATCATGGGCAAGGCTTTCGTGATGGACAAACAGGTCGTCATCGTCACCAAGGTCGTCGGCGTGGAGACCGGGCGTGTGATCGGCCGCTACCAGACCCTCGACGTGACTAAGCCCCTCCTGCCGGCCATCCTCGCCGAGGCCGACGAGATCGCCACCCGCATCCGCACCGGGGCGACCAAGCTCCTGCCCCCCAAGATGCAGTTGCAAGATCCGCTGCCGGCCCTGAAGGAGAAGCTCAAGGGGCTGGCCCTGCCCATCGTGGCGGTGATCATTCCCGAGTCGCACGTCAGCCGCGCCCCCCGGACGCCCGACCCAGCCGTGGAGACGGAGATCAAGAAGATGCTCGCGGGGGCGGGCTTTACCGTGCTGGACACCGGGCAAAACGCCCTGGCCGACTGGGCTCGCGGGATGGTCAAGGCCAAGGACTCTCCCTGGCCCAGCGCCCTGGACAAGGTCGACTACGTCATCGTCGGCGAGGCCTTCAGCGAGTTCGCCGTTCGCACGGGCGATCTGGTCACCTGCGCCGCCCGGGGCGAGATCAACGTCATCGAACGCAAGACCGGGCGGATCGTGCTGCCCGACCGGGCGGACGCCCGCGCCGTGGACCTGGCCGAGGCCCTGGCCGGCAAGACCGCCCTGCAAAACGTCGGGCGAATACTGGGCCTGCGGGTGTTGAACGAGTTCGTCACCATTCTGTCGCCCCCCGCCTCGCCCGGCGCCAAACCCGTGGGAGAAGGTAAATGAGTCGATCCGTCGGCGTTGTTGTGTCGGTCCTCGCGGCATTCTGCGCCGCCGGCTGGGCCGCGGAGGCCCCCTCCCTCGCCACCCGCCCGGCCAGCAGGCCCGCCAAGAAGACCCAGCGGACGGTCTTCGCCTGGCCCTTCGAGAACGTCACCAACCAGGAGCAGTACGACCCCGCCGCCGCCGGGCTGGCCGACATGGTCGCCGTCATGCTCGCCGAACAGCCCGAGATCGCCGTCGTCGAGCGACAGCGACTGCTGGCCCTGACGGCCGAGCAGACCCTGGCCCTCAAGGGGCTCACCGGCTCCAAGGCCGCCCTCGCCGCCGGAAAACTCCTCCACGCCGACACCGTCCTGGTCGGGCGGCTGTTCCTGTTGCAGGACAAGCTCACCGTGAGCGTGCAGGCGATCGACATCGCCTCCGAGCGCGTGCTGGCGGCGGACCAGTTCTCCTGCCGCCCGAACGACCTGCCCGAGGCGGCCCTGCAGATCGCCCGCAAACTCGCCGCCCAGATGCAACTGCCCCTACCCGACATCGACCTGGCGAAGATCGACAAGAGCCCCATCGCCTCGCTGCACTTCGCCAAGGCCCTGGGGCACTTTTACGCGGGCAACATGGACGCGGCCATCATGCAGTTCATGCGCACGATGGACCTGGACCCCGACTACGTCGAGGCCCATTACTGGAGCGGGCTGGCCTACTACCGCCAGAACGAATTCGGCCACGCCGTCATCGAGTGGGAGAAGTACCTCGAGCGCCAGGGCGAATCTCCCCTGGCCCCGCAGGTCCGCAAGCTGCTGGCGGAGTCGAAGAAACGAGACGCCGAAACCGCCCCGCCCCGCCTGGCCCCGACAACCGCCCCCCGGCCGGCGACCCGCGAGGCCGGAAAATGAACCCCCGCGCGCGACAGTTCTTCGTCGCCGCCGCGTTGCTCTACGCCCTGCGCGGGGCCGCGGCGGCCGAGGGGCTTCAGGTCGCAGTGTTCAATTTCCAGATGACCTCCGACACGCCCGACTGGATCTGGTTGGAGAAATTCCTGGCCGATCAGGTCACCACGGACTTCGTCGCGGCCGGCCAGGTCAATACCGTCGCGCGCGACCGCATGCAGGACGTGGCCCAGAAGGTCGGATGGATCGCCCAGAAGACGATCTTCGATCCGACCGGCAGAGGGACGGTCCAGAAGGAACTGAAGATCGAATACGTGGTCACGGGCGTGTGCGGCGTGAAGGATGGACGGGTGGAGATCACGCTGCAGATCGTGCACGTCGAGGCCGCCAAGGAGGTCTTCCGCAAGACCGCCTCCGGGCCCGTCGGCAATCTTGTCGAGGTGCAGAAGCAGTTGTCGGCCGAGGCCATCGGGTGGTTCCAGAAACGCCCGCCGGCCCAGGTGCTGCCGATGCTGACCGTCTGGACGCGAAGCCTGCCGGCGTTGAAGGCCCTGTACGAGGGGATGAACCTCTACGATCAGGGGCGGTACGCGGAGGCGTGGCTTTACTTTCGCCAGGCCAACCGGGCCGACCCGGCCTACGTGGAGGCCGACTACTGGGTCGGCAAGATGTACTACTTCATGGACCGCTACGAGCACGCCCGCCGTTCGCTGGAGGCGTTCGTCTACCGCGACCCGGTGCATCCGCGGGTGGGGGACGCCGTGGTGGAACTCCTGCACACGTACGAAGCCCGGAACACGCCGGTGGAGGAACTGCTGCCCCTTTACGACGGCCTCCGCCGCAAGTACCCCAACGCGGAGATTGTCAATTTCTACTCGAACACGCAGCCCCACGATCTGGATTTCGGCCTGATGGTGCGGTCGGCGCTGATCCTGTCTCAGTTGGGACAGTACGAACGAAGCCTGCAGGTGTCGTTCCCGGGGTACCAGAGGGGACGACCCGACAGAGCCAATGGCGAGCCGATCGTCCTGGCCCACCACATGGCAACCGGAAAGGAACTCCCGGCGGCCTATACCAAGGAATTCTTTGGCAAAGAGGGCCTCGTGTATCTGAAACCCCAGCTCGTGCAGGAGGTGCTGGATCTGTGGCAGAGAAAGAGCGTGATCTTCGGGAGGAGTCGTGACCCATCCGAGGAACCGCTCATGGGCGACGTGGAGACTGGCGATAGTCGAGTATTGCTGGCGCCGGCGGGATACTCGATCAAGTCGGTACGGGCCTACCCGTACGTGAAGGGCGATGAGGCGGTTTTCACGCTCACAATGTGGGATTACAATGAGGCCCGGCCCGCGGTCAGATCCCGGGGGTTCGTCTGGGCAAAGTCCAGGCCGGTGGCGGAAGCGAGGAAGGATGGCATCGGCTGGGGGGGAATGGGGCCCAGGGCGTGGGTCAAGCCGGAATACATGGTGGCGGTGAAGGATCCGGTCAAGGGGCCCCCGGTCTATGTCGGCGGCTTCCGACTCGTGGTGGAGATGGAGCCCGTAAACCCATGGGGGACCATTGATGTCGCGTGCGCCACCACCCCCCTGTTCATCGTGGATATAGACGGCAAGTTGGCCCAGCCCGGCGAGGGAATGATCAGTCCGGTATCCGTCGGCGAACATGTCCTGACCTTCCGTCCGCCACGGGCGGACTCGCCATTCGAGGCCGTCAATGTCAACGTCGTTGTTGAGAAGGGCAAGACGACCCGCGTCGTCGGTCGCCTGCCCTGGAAGGCGACGGGCCCATGGACCGCGTGGACGGCCGGGCTGGTTTCCCCCTATGCGGGGGGGGGCGATTTCGGAGTGGAATTCGACGGTCGGCCCAGTCCGAACATGGTGGTCGATGAAAAGGGGATTCACTTTCTCTGGGCGCGGCGCGGAGATATCTGGCACACGGTCAGCACCGACGGGCGGACGTTCAGCCCGCCGCGGCGCATCGGCATGCCGATCTCCAGCGGGTGGGTCGAGGAAGCGCCCTCCTGCTTCCGGGACGAATCCGGGCGCTACGTGATGGTATTCAGATCGGAGCGAACCTCGCAGCACGGTTTCTGGCACTACGTCACATGGTCTCGCGACTTCGAGAACTGGTCCGCGCCGGTCCGGATCGACATCGGGGTAGTTGCGGACCTTGTGGGGTGGGATCTTTGTCAGGATAGAACGGGGCGATACCTGCTGACCATGTGCCGAGTCGACCCGGACCAGAGCGGGCTGGTAGTCATGGCCAGCGACGACCTGGTGCATTGGGACAAACTCCCCGGCCCGTTTGTCGACGAGTACAGCACGTGGGACGTCAAGCTCACGTGTCGCCCAGACGGCTCATATCGAATGCTGACTTTTGGGCCGTCTAAGGATGACTCGATCGAAGTCACCTGCTACGAAGGAGCCTTGCCGGGCCAATGGCAGCGAAAGACCGTGATTTGGTCGTCGCCCTTCAACTCCGACCATGGCAACCTGGCGAGTCCCGGTATGGCGGCGTTCCAGGCCCACGGACGAGATTGCGTCCTGGTTACGCTACCAAAGAAGGACAATGCGATTTCCACGGCCAGGACTCTGTTGCTGACCGAGACAGCCGACGGCACATGGAGCAAATCCAGGCCGGTATCCGGGCTGATCTACGGGCACGCCGCCGCCGCGTTTCACCCGCACTGGGGATTTGTAATCGGTTTCATGTCACCGTGGAGTTCAGACTTACGTCCTCCCGACGCCGCCAGCGGCCCGTTCATCTTCCGAGGGTCCGACCTGCCGGCCGCCATGGGCACTACGCGGCCCGCCAAGCCCGAGCCTCTCCCCGGGAACGCCCCGAAAGAGCCCGAGATCCCCGTGGGCGTCCTGCGATACCGCGATATTCCCCCCCAGGCCTCCGGCATGGAAACGACGGCATTCGAACCGGCCCCGCCCAACGTCGGCGGGGCGTTCGAGTGCAAGGTCACGCCCACCACGATCGAACTCAAGTAGCGTACAAAAGCGACCCCGGGCCTGCCCACCCGGCGGACAAGGAAGGTAAGAATGAATCGACGAGCGATACTGGTGACGTTGGTCCTGCTCCTGGCGGCCCCTCTGTTGGCGGAGGGGGCCGGGGATGGTGTACGACTGGAGGTCCGAAAGGTGCTGCTGTCCGGAACGCCGATCCCGCACCCGGAGGACGGCCAACTGATGATCAACCAGGACGTGACCCGCTTCGTCTGGGCCGCGCGCGACTTGGGCCGGAAAGACTGTCGCCCCGTCGTGGACAAGCTCGTCAGTGCCAAGAGCTATCCGGGCTTTGCCAAGCTGGGGTTCTCTCCGGACGGGCGTCGGGCGGCCTACGTGGTCGGCGAGGGGCCCGAGCCGGGGCGAACGCGGATCTTCGTCGACGGCATCGCCGTCGAGATGCTCTATGACCGCGTGCCCACCGGGGAAGAGCTCGAGGGAAAGATCCACCCCGCTCAACGATTCCACGAGTACTGGCGGTTCAGCCCGGACAGCCGGCATTTCCTCTTCGTCGCCGAGGACAAGGAAGGGTTCTCCGTCGTCTACGACGGCGTCCGGCAGAAACTGTACCAGAACGTCTACTTTCCCACGTTCTCGCCCGACAGCGGGCATTGGTCCTACACGGCCCTGGAGAAAGGCGGGTTCTTCAAGGTCATCGACGGCAAGGAGCAGAAGCGGTACGAATCGGTCTTCAAGGGCGGCATGGTGTACAGCGCGGACTCCAAGCGATGGGCCTACAGGGCCGGCGCGGGCAACAAGCAGTTCGTCGTCATTGACGGGACGGAGTATGGCCCCTACGACAACGCGACCGACGCGGTGTTCAGTCCGGACAGCCAACACGCGGCGTTCGGCGCCTACTCCGGCGGCCAGGCCCGATACATCCTGGACGGCAAGGAATTCGGGGGCGGCTTCGACGGCGTCGCCGAGCCGGTGTTCCGTTCGGACAATCGGTTGGCCTGCATCGGATTCAGCCGCAAGATCGGCTCACGGCTCATCGTCGACGGCGTGCCGGGCGAGTCGACCTGGGAAAGCTACATCGCCGGGAGCCTGCTCGCCAGCCCGACCGGGGCGCGCACGGCCTTCATCGAGGATCTGAGCCACGATCCCCCGCCGGCGGCCCAGCTTCGCTACGTGATCGACGGCGTGGGACAGAAGGTGTTCGACCGGGTCTCGCCGGACATCCTCTTCAGTCCGGACGGGCGCCGGTTCGCCTATCGCGCCATGCACGAGAAGGCCTGGGCGATGATCGTCGACGGGCAGATCTATCCGGCCGGGCGCATGGCCGCCCCCCCGGTCTTCAGCAGCGACTCCAAGCACGTGGCCTATGGGGCCACCAATCTGGAGGGCCGTGGAATCGTCGTGCGCGACGGCGAGGTGCTCGGGCCCTTCGAACTCCAGAGCCCGAAATACGCCTGGAGCCCGGACGGAACCCACCTGGCCTACGCGGTGAAGGAGAACGGGCGGATGGAACTGGTGGTCGACGGCGTAGCCAGTCCGGTCGACGTGGCCCACTTTGCCGGGCCGATCCATTTCACAGCCCCCGACCGCTTCGTCATCGGCGCGACGACGGAGGCCGGGGAGGTCTTCCGGCTGGAGGCGAGGATCGTTCCTGTCGCCGGCGGATTGGCCGCCTCGGCCCCCGCGACAAACGCCCCCCCGGCGACGAGGGCGACCTCGCGTCCGGAGGACAAACAAGCGGCCGCCTGGTTGAACATGGCCAGGAACTTCCTGGAGGCCGGGCGACTGGATAACGCCCGCTCGTATGCCACCCGTGTCATGGAAACGTATCCCAACACGCCCTGGAGCCGCCAGGCGCAGGAGATTCTCAAGGCGATAAGCGAGAAGTCGGAATGAATCTGCCGGCGATTAGCCCGGGCCGCGAAGGCCCCCTCCCCTGCCGCTTCCCAGCCGGCGTGCTGATCCTGGCCGCGGCGATTCTGGCGTTCGCCCGCCCGGCCGGGGCGGTCACGAACGTCGCCGTCTTCAATTTCCAGATGACCTCGGCCACGCCCGAGTGGGAGTGGCTCGCCAAGGGGCTGGGCGAACGCCTGGCGACCGACCTGTTCCAACTGGAGAGCCTCTGCCTCGTCGAGCGGGACCGCATGCAGCAGTTGAGCGAGCAGTTGCGGTGGCAGCCGGAGATGATGCTCGACGTCAAGGCGCTCGATTCGATCCGCAACGCCGCCCGCATCGAATACATCGTGTCGGGCGTATACGAGGTGGCCGGTGACAAGCTCACGATCGCCGCCCAGATCGTGGACGTCGTGCGACGAAACGAGGTGGCCCGGCGGTCGGTCTCCGGCAAGCCCCAGGAGGCCCTGACGCTGATCCGCCAACTCAGTGCGGAGGTCGCTTCGGTGCTGGATCGCCGCCCGGCGGCGGAGATGCTCAAGGCCCTGCCTGTCTGGACGCGGAGCCTGCCGGCCAGCCGCGCCCTGTACGAGGGCGTGGACCTGTACGACCAGGGCCGGTTCGGCGAAGCCTGGCTTCGGTTCCGCCAGGCCGCCCGCGAAGACCCGGGCTACGTGGAGGCCCAGTACTGGGTGGGCAAGATGTACTACTTCATGGGCCGCCACGAACATGCCTGGCGGGCCTTCGAGCGGTTCGTCTACATGGACGAGGTCCATCCTCGCGTGGGCGACGCCATCCGCGAGTACATCGACACGTTCGAGAAACGGGGCGCCTCGCCCGAGCAGATGATCGATCTGTACGTGGAGCTTCGCGGCCGCTATCCCGAGGCCATGATCCACGACCACGTGGCCATCACGGGCATGATCCGCAACGACAAGTGGCTGCGGCTGCGAACGGCGGCCGCGTTGTCGCACCAGGGGAACTACGCCCGGGCGGCCCACGTGGCCGACGCGTCCGAATGGGGCGGGACCTCCTCCTGGATCGCGAACTACAACCTCCGGGTCCACAATGCCCTGACGGGCAGGTCCTGGACGCCCGAGTGGCTGTTGAACTGGGACGTCCGGGGCGATGCTCTGCTGCAGTTCGACAAGGACGGCCAGGCCGCCCTCGACGTCCAGGCGCCCCATGCGGAGGGCTGGTTCACGCACGCCCACGGAAAACAGGATGTCCTGTTCAGCCCCAAGCCCTTCGGCACAGGGAAGGAGTACTTCCTGGTGGCCCCGGACCAGCGCCCCCTGAAATCCGTGCGACTGTACGTTGAGCCCAAAGGGCAGGCCCAGGGCACGATCGAAGTGTCCATCGGCAAGGACCATGACGGCGACGTGGGCCAGTGGCGTTGCTCCGTCGCCCAGGCGCAGAAGGACGGCCTGCTCGTGGACAACCTGCCCCCGGCCGGCCTGTTCTACATGCTCATGTCGGTTCAAGGCGGCTCGCTCGCCCGGTTGCGTGCGACGGCCCAGTTCCAGCCCGTCGAGGGCCACGGCGCCATCGACGTCACGTGCGAGAACGCCACCAATATCCGCGTGGAGATCGACGGGCGATTCGCCCGCACCTTCGCCGGAGTGGCCGGCTCGCTCAAGCCAGGCCCGCACACGGTGGTCGTCCGCCCGACCGATCCCTCCAGCCCGTACGATTCCTGGAGCGGCCAGGTCACGGTCCGGCCGGATCAATGCGAGCGTCTCCGAATGACGTTGCCCTGGCGCCCGACCGGACCGTGGGCCAAGTGGAGTTTCAGCCAAGGGGTCGCACACACCTACTCCGTCCCCATGTTGACCCCACGGGATCGCACCGGCGTGCCCAGCCTCCAGGTTGACGGCGAGGCCATCCGGATGGTCTGGGCCCGTGACGGCGACCTGTGGTGGTCGATCAGCCTTGACGGTCGCACGTTCACGTCGCCCCGTCGCCTGCCCATGCCTGTCTCCGGCGGCTGGTGGGAGGATTCTCCCGATCTCCAACGAGGCGAGGACGGGCGGTTTCTCCTGACGTTCCGTTCGGACCGAAACGGCCGGCACGTCACGCTGCCCTACGTCACGTGGAGCCGCGACATGGAGCACTGGAGCGATCCTGTAGCCGTTTCGATGGCCGACAACCGACTGTCCTCCAACATCTGCCGGAATCGGGACGGACAGTTCGTGATGGCCCTATGGGTCCATGAATCGAAGGGGTTCGACGTATTTACCAGCCGTGACGCCTATCTATGGACGAGGTCGACGTCGGTGCACCCGAAATCGAAGCACAACCCCAGCCTCGTCCTCCAACTTGCCCAGGCTGCCGATGGAACGCTGGAACTGTATTGGGACAGCGCCCCGAAGGCGGTGGATTTCGGCCACACAACCGGCCAGATCAGCCGCCTCCTCATCGACCCCGACGGCAACGCTCACGACGAGGTCGTCGTCGGAACGCTGCCCATGCCGGACCACCCTTACGTTTCGGTTCTGCACCCGGCCGATGGGCGGACCGTGCTGCTCTGCTCAGGGGCCCAGACATGGTCCAACGAGCACAGCAGGGCTTTCTATTGGTGGGACGATCAGCAGGTGATGGGCTTGCGGGCGGATGGGTACTACCTGACGCGGCCCAAAGGCGCGGCCGTGGAGGCCGTCGTGAGCACGTGGGCCGTTCCGGAATGCTCGAACCAATACGATCTCCTGATCTGGCGAGAGGAATCGCCGGGGCAATGGCAGGCGGTGCCCCACACGACCGGCCTGGCCCAGGGCTTTGCGGCCATGGCCTATCACCCCCGATGGGGCTTTCTCATCGGATCGATGGCGCCGGTGTCCGGCTGGATCTTCCCGCGTCCGGCGTTCGGTCCGATGCTGATGACCGGCCCGGCGTTGCCCGGGCCGTCATGACAGTCGCTTGCGGATGGCCTGCAGTTCCCGCCGGCGCTGGGGGGTGGTTGGGGGATACGCCATCTTCAGGCCCTTGAGCGAATCCAGGACGATCTGCGAGACGATCAGCCGGGCGTTCTTCTTGTCGTCGGCGGGCACGACGTACCAGGGCGCGTGGCGCGTGCTGGTGGCGGCGAGGCATTCCTCGTACGCCTTCATGTACTGCTTCCAGAAGCCCCTCTCGTGAATGTCCGCGAGGCTGAACTTCCAGTTCTTCTCCGGCTCGTCGATGCGTTCGAGGAACCGCTTCCGCTGCTCCTCCTTGGAGAGGTGGAGGAACACCTTCACGATCCGCGTGCCGTTGGCGTGCAGGTGCTCCTCGAAGTTGGCGATGGAGCGATACCGCCTCTGCCAGATCGTCCCGGCTCCTCGTAGTACGACCGGTTGAAAATGCCGATCCGCCCTCGCTCGGGCAACCGGCAGGTCGTCCGCCACAGGAAATCGTGCTGGAGTTCCTCCGCGCTGGGCTGCTTGAAACTGAACACCTGACAGCCCTGCGGGTTCACCCCCGCCATCACGTGCCGGATGACCCCGTCCTTGCCCGCCGCGTCCATCCCCTGGAAAATCAGCAACAACGCATAACGCCCGGAAGCGTAATGAAGGTCCTGCAGCGAATCGAGCTCCTTGATGTGCTCGGCCAGCAACTCCTGATACTGCTCCTTCGACGAGCAGATCGGCTTGCCCTCCGTGGCCCACTTGTTGAGTTTGACCTTGTCTCCCGGCCGCACGCGGTACTCGTCGCAATCAATCTTCATCTGCATTCTCCCATCAAGGCCCGGCCGGCAGCGCCGACGATGAGGCATTATACTCCCCCACCCGTCCGGGCGGGAATCGCCGTGCTCGTGGACTGCGCCGCCGGCGATCGGTAAGATGCGGTGGCCGGGCATGCCCTCGCGCGGCGAGGCCGGACCAAAGGAAGAACCACTATGCGTATCAGGCAATGGCTGGCGGCCGCGGCGGTGGCGGCCACATGCACCCTCGGCGCCGTGGCGGCGACGAACGTCACGTCGGCCTCGTCCGAGAAATCCCCCCTGAAACTGCTGCCCTGGCCTAAGTCCGTCCAACTGGCCGGCGGCGAGTTGGCCCTCAAGCCCGGCGGGCGAATCGTCGCCGACGACCCGGCCCTGGCCCCCCTGGCCGCCGTGTTGCGCGCAGAACTGCTGGCTGTCACCGGGCTGGACTTCAAGGTCGCCCCGGGCCCCGCCCGGCCCGGCGACGTCGTGCTGACGATCAACAAGAACCTCCAGGCCGGCCAGGACATCCTCATGGTCAAGGCCCGCCAGGTCGTCCGCACGCGGGAGGGCGCCTACCGCCTCACCGTCAAAGATCGCGTCAGCATCGAGGGTTTCGACTATCGCGCCGTCGCCGAAGGCACGGCCACCCTCCTGCAGGCCTTCGCCGTCAAAGGCGCCGCCGTCTCCCTGCCCGCGATGACCGTCGACGACTGGCCCCACGCCGATTACACCGGGGCGATGGTGGACGTCGCCCGCCAGGACAACACCATCCAGGATCTCCAACTGATGGTCGAAGTCTGCCGCGCCTACAAGACCCGATACCTCCAACTGCACCTGACCGACGACCAGGCCTGGACATTCCCCTCGAAGGCCTACCCCAAGCTGGGCACGCTGAACGGCTCGGCCCACGGGGGCCCGCGGTGCGAGGTGTACAAACTGGACGAACTCAAGGGCCTGGTCCAATACGCCCGCGACCGCGGCGTGACCCTCTTGGGCGAGCTCGAGATGCCCGGGCACTCGGGCAACGCCCGCGGCACGATGCCGGAGATCTTCGGCTACGTCGATCCGGCCACCGGCAAAGCGGTCGACCAGGGCATGATGAACCTCGCCAACCCGAAGCTCTACGAGGCCCTGGACACGATCATCGGCGAGATGTGCGAGGTCTTCGCCGGCTCGCCCTACTTCCACATCGGCTACGACGAGGTCTCGGGGGATGTGACGGGCACGCCGCAGGCGCGGGAGTTCATGAAGGCCCACAACCTCGCCAACGCGTCCGAGCTGCATCAGTATTTTGTCGTGCAGGTCGACGAGATGCTCAAGAAGCGGGGCAAGAAGGCCATCCTCTGGGAAGGCCCCTGCAGCGGGGCCTCCAAGGACATCGTCGTGATGACCTGGTGCGCCAACTCTCCCGCGGCCAGCCAACTGACCGCCGCGGGCTTCACCACCATCACTGTGCCCTGGAATTTCGCGGGCGTCAAACCCGCCGACTGGACCATGTACCACTCCAACGGCTGCGTGCTCAAGCCGGGCGATTCCGTCTTGGGGGCCTCCCTGCCGGCCTGGGAGCAGAAGGGCGAGGTGCACGTCCGATGGCTTCGCGGCCTGCCCGGCCGGGCCGAGCGAACCTGGGGGCCAGACAACACCTTCACCGACGCCGGCTTCGCGCGGCGCCTGGAACATACCGACCGCGTGCTGGACCGCATGCTGTACGGCTTCGCTATCCGCCACGACGCCGCGGTGGCCGCTGAACTGTTCCAGACCCGCGTGACCTTGCCGACCTCGCTGGCCCTGGAGGCCCACGCCGCCGCGGGCAAGGTGCACTACACCACCGACGGCAGCGAGCCGACGGCCCTCTCGCCGGCGTACACCGGCCCGGTCCGCATCGCCGACAACCTGGTGCTCAAGGCCCGGCTCTTCGACGCGGCGGGCGCACCCGCCGCCGCCGTCTGGTCCCAGCCCTACAGCTTCGAGCCGCTGACCCTCACCGGCCGGGGGCTGGTCAACGACTCCGCCGGCAAGCCCAGCCGGTGGTTCGCCGGCTCGATGACCGTCAGCGTGACCGGCACGATGAAGACCGGCACGATCCGCTGCACCCTGGACGGTTCGGACCCGCAGCCGGGCTCGAAGGCCTACGCCGCCCCCGTCGAACTCTCCGAGACAACCACGATCAAGGCCCGGTGGTTCGACGAGGCCAACGTCGGCCGCGGCGCGGTGGCCGCCGCAACGTATCAAAAACTCGAAACCGCCCAGCACGCCGCCCTGGGCAAGCCCGTCAAGATGCTCGCCCCGGCCGACCTGGAGAACCGCGACACCCAGGCCAAACTCCTGACCGACGGCTTCCTCAGCCGCCAGGCCGACTGGACGGCCCCCGAGGTCCTCCGCCTGGGCCCCAAAGACCTCGACGTGGTGATCGACCTGGGCGCCCAGACGGCCGTCAAAACCGTCTCCGTCCGGTTCATCCACATGCAGGAGGCGGGCATATTCCCGGCCGTCCGGGTCGAGGCCTCCGTCTCCGCCGACGGCGTGGCCTTCAAACCCCTGGGCCCGGCGGCGACCTTCGACGTGCCCGTCAACCCCGACAGCCGCGGCTCGGCGATCAAGGTCCTCTCCGTCACCGGCGCCGCCACCGGGCGCTACGTGAAGGTCTTCTGCAAGAACCTCGGCCTGGACCCGGCCTGGCACGCCGTGCCCAACGTGCCCTGCCACATGATGCTCGACGAAATCCTGGTCAACCCGGCCGGGGCGACAAAGTGAGAATGGAGACGACAATGCGGACGTGGATCGTTGCGGCGGCGGTGCAGGCGGTTTTCGTGGGCGCGTGCCTGGCCCAGCCGGTTTATCCGGTGACGGAGAAGATGAAGGAACTGCTCAAGAAGAATGAGTCGTTCGGCCTGAAGAAGTATCCCATCAGCATGTGGAATTACCAGAGCCTCGCCAAACAGGGCGAGCATTTCACCGAGGCCGAGATGCAGAGCCTGGCCGACGCGGGCCTGACCGTGCCGCAGAGCCCGTACTTCGATCCCGACAAGCCGGCCGAGAAGGCCCAGATGCTGAAGATGCTGGACTGGGCAGCCAAGCGAGACATGAAGCTGATCGTCTGCGACCCGCGGTGCCTGGGCATGCACGAGAAGGCGGGCAAGCCGCCGGCGAATTACGCCGAGGGCGTCAAGAAGGCCCTGGCGGACTTCGGCAAACACCCGGGCCTGTTCGGGTACTTCATCGGCGACGAGCCCAGCGGCGAGGGCATGGAGGCGCTCGCCGAGTGCCAGCGGATCCAGAAACAACTGGCCCCGCACCTGCACTCGTTCCTGAACCACCTGCCGGCGATGGGACCAGACTGGGGCAAGTTCCTGGACCAGTACGTAAGGCTGAGCAACACCGACATCATCGGTTACGACCGCTACACCCAGATGAACTCCGTGGACGTCCAGGCCGGGATCAACACGTACTACGAAAGCCTCCGCGTCTATCGCGAGGCCTCGCTACGGCACGGCGTGCCGTTCTGGAACACGTTGCTGAGCACGGGGCACTACCTGTACAAAGTGCCCAACCTGGACGAATTCCGCTGGCAGTTCAACACGACGCTGGCCAGCGGGGCCAACGGGATCGTGTGGTTCTTCTGGTATCTGTCCGAGCCAGGGGAGAACTACCGGCTGGCGCCGATGGACGAGTTCTGGGAGAAGACGGATGCCTATAAGCACATTCGCCGCGTCCAGCAGAACTTCCACAAGACCTACGGCGACCTGTTCAACCGCCTGGTGTCCACGCGGGTGAGCTTCTACCCCGAGGCGATGGGCGGCGGGGAAGCATGGAAGCCCAACGACCTGGTGCAGGGCCTCTGGCCGGCGTACGAGGGCGACCACCCCGTGCTGATCGGCGAGTTCACCGACGCCCAGGGGCGGCGCTATGTGATGGTCGTCAACAACAGCCAGACCCGCAGCGAACGCGTGCTGGTGAAGTTCCCCCTGAAGGCCAAACTGTACTCCTACCGCTACGGCAGCGAGGGCAAGGAATACCTCTTCAGCGACGGCACCGAGCCCAAGGACGGTCACGTGGAGGCCTGGACCTGGCTGGCGCCGGGCCAGGAGACGCTCTTCCGGGTCGAGCTGGCCAAGTGACACTCCCGGGCCGGGGGGTTTTCGTCAGAAACCCTTGTTGCCCGCCTGGGAGAGTCCCCCCGCCGGGACGCCCGGGCCCACGCCCAGGGCCGATCGGAAAGCCGCGCCCTGCTTGCCCGGCTCGACGGTGTTGCCCTCGATCCGCACGTTCGTGCTGCTGCGGACGGCGATGGCGTCGCGCCCTTCATCCCGCGTGGGCATGCGGCAGACATCCTCGATCGTGTTGCCTTTGACGGTCAGCCCGTCCACGCCGGCGGCGAAGATCCCCGCGTTGTCGGCCCCGCGGATGGTGTTGCCCTCGAAGAGCACGCGGCGGTGAACGCCCGACCGCGGGGGGTATTGGAAGTCCTTCAGATACGCCGTGGCCATCAGCACGCCCTCGCCCAGCGGCCCGCCGTAGTTGCAGTTGATAAACGTGTTGTTCCGCACGACCACGTCCCGCGTGCCGATGGACTCGAAGAAGTACACTACCTCCGTCATCACCCACACGCCGCCGGAGGTGCAGTTTTCGAACCGGCAGTTCTCGACGAGGGCGTCCCGTGTCTGGATGAGCATGCCCCGCGCCCGGTTGTTGCGGACGACGCAACGGGCGACGCGGACCCGCGGGGCGCGGGAGACGTTGCCCACGACGTCGCCGGGTTTCAGCTCGCCCGGCAGCGGGGCGGCGAACTCGACGCGATGCAGCCCGTCGGCCCCGAGGAGCCGGGCGGACTTGACGACGCCGGTCGCGTAGGGCAGGAGGGTATCGACGTGGGAGAACTCGACCGCGTCGCCCGGGTCGGGCAGGTCGGTCATCTTCAGGTTGTGCTGGGCGATCACCGTGCGGGCGTCGAGTTTCTCCCGCACCGTGAGGTACAGGCCCGACTTGACGTTGACGGCGTCGTCGCCCATGCCTTCGAAGAGGCAGTCGCGGAGCTCGACCGTGCCCTTGCAGCCGCCGAAGTGGGTCGCGTCGGCCGTCGCCGAGACCAGCCGCCCCGTCCCGGGCCTGAGCATCACCCGCACGCGATCGAGCGTGACGTTCTCCGTCACGCCGGCGACGACGCCCATGCCGGGCACGGAATACATGGTGAGGTTCTCGACGCGGGCGTCCTTGCAGCGGTTCATGGCGACGGCTGTGCCGCCGTACACTTGGTGCCGCAGGACGGCCAGGACGCCCGGCTTGATGCGGGCCTGGCCCTTGAGGTGGACCCGCAGCCGCTGGGGGCCGATCAGCTCGGTCGACTCGACCGTGCCGTACTCGTCCAGCCCGTGGCGGGCGGGCAGGCGGGTGGCGGGGTCGAAGTCCATGTACGCCCCGATGGGCTCTCCGCCGGCGACGGGGAATTCCGGGGCGACCTGGACGTCGAAGCTCTTGTCCCCCGCGGCCGTCACGGTCCCCACCGAGTGCGGCGGGCGGGCCCAGTCGATGACCAGGTTCCGCAGAGTGACGGCGCGGCAATTCCGGAAGCCCAGGCAGGAGGTTTGCCCGTGGAAGATCAGCTCGGCCCCCTGCCCGTCGACGGAGAGATCCTCGAATCCATCGAAGACCATAAGCGTGTTCGCGTCGGCGGGGTTCTTGCCGGCGAACAGGTCGTACTTGCCCGGCGGGATGACCAGGCGGGCGTGTTTCTTCGGGCAGGCGGCGATGGCGGCGAGGAATTCCCGCGTGTGGTCCCGGCCGTCGTTGGGGGCGGCCTTGACCACGACCTCGCCCGCGGCGGCGACGCGGGCGGCGAGCAGGCAGACGACGAGAGGCAGGAGTCGGCGCAAGGGCGGTGCTCCTTCACGCCGCGCCGGGCCGGCGCGTGGGTTTATCGGGCGGCTTTCCGGCAGTATTCCTGGAACAGGCGGATGTAAATCCGGTAGTTCTCCAGCGAGACGCCCGGGGGGGTCTGGTGGTCCATCGAGGGCACGAACCCGCCCGACCGCATGACGGGCAGGAGGCGTTCGAACTCGCCCCGTATGGCCGCCTCGCCCTTGGTCATGACCATCTTGTCGTACCCGCCCAGCATGATGAACTTCGGGAACTCGCGGCGGATGCGGGCGACGTCCACGCCGGCCTGTCGCTCCAGCGGGTAGACGCCCTCGATCCCCACTTCCTGCAGCCAGGGGATCATGCTCGTCACGTCGCCGTCGGTGTCGACCAGCACCTTCACGTCGAACTTCTTGATGTGCGGGATGAGCCGCCGGTAGTAGGGCGCGAGGAATTCGTTGAAGCAGTCGCGGGAGAGCATCGGGCCCAGGTTGTAGGACATGTCCTCGGCGAAGCCGACGAAGTCGGGCTTCAGGACGGGCAGGAGGGCCTCGACGGCCCGAATGTTGAAGTCCGCCAGGTCGCTGTTGACCCGGTGCATCACCTTCGGCTGGTCGTAGAAGGCCAGCAGGTGCTTCTCGATGCCCATCAGCCCGCGCGGGAACCAGAAGAACCCGTCCAGCCACAGGCGGATGATCACCTCGCCGCGGTCGTGCTTTTCCTTCCAGGGACGAGTCGAGTCCAGCAGGGCGGCGATCGCCGCGTCGCCGTACATGTATGGGCGGAGGGCGTCGTAGGACGCCTCGTCGGTGACGGTGCGGCAGACGCTCGGCGGGCAGGCCTCGTTCGCCCAGCCCCCGACGGCCAGGCAGACCATCTTGTCCAGGTTGAAGTATTCCAGCGAGGCCTCCCAACTGATGTCGGCGGGCAGGCCTTCGGTCTTCCAGCGGTCAAACGTGCGGTCCCACCAGGCGGCCCACTCGACCATGGGCAGGCGATCGCCGGGCGTCTCGAAGTTCAACGTCTTCAGAAATCGTTCGCGTGGGGTCATTGTCGCGTCCTTCCTGTTGAGGCGGGCATTCTAGCCGCCCGGGCCCGTCGCTGGCAACAACTACACGCGGCGGCAGAACCTTGACCTACGCGGGCCGGAGTGGGAACATGCCCCCTGCGAAGAAACCCCAACCGGCCAGGCCCAGGAGAACACCGCCGTGAAGACGAAGGAACTGCTGAAGAAGATCGAGTCGTTCGGACTGAAGAAATACCCCGTCGGGTTCTGGAACTACACCAACCTCCGCGAGCACGGCGAGCACTTCGACGAACGGGAGATGGACTCGCTCGTCGACGGCGGGTTCACCCTGACGCAGACGCCCAACCTGGACCCGTCCAACCCGGCCGAGGTCGCCCAGACCCGCCGCCTGCTCGACTGGGCGGCGGAGCGGGACATGAAGCTCATCCCGCGCGACCCCCGCTGCATGGCCGAGAGCGACCCGACGGGGAAACTGCCCAAGGAGGGCTTCCGCGAGCGGGCGAAGGCGGCGATCAAGGACTTCGGCGACCACCCGGCGAACTTCGGCTTCTACGTCGGCGACGAGGGCACCAACGACGGCATGTACGAGTGCCACCGCATCCAGAAGGAGCTCGCCCCGCACCTGAACCCGTACTACAACCTCCTGCCGCACTTCCCGGGATTCAACACCGAGCCCGGCTGGGCGGGGTACCTCGACGAGTTCGTCGCCAAGTGCCACGCCGACCTGCTCAGCTACGACTGCTACGCCCAGATGACGATGGGCACGCCGCTGATCGACGACTACTTCCGCAACCTGCGCCTCTACCGCGAGGCGGCCCTTCGCAACGGCGTGCCGTTCTGGAACACCCCGCTGTCCATCGGGCACAACCAGTACACCTGCCCGGACTACAACGACATCCGCTGGCAGTTCAACACCTCCGTCTGCTGCGGCGCCCACGGCATCATCTGGTTCTTCCACTACCAGCCGCAGTTGTTCGGCAACTACCGCCTGGCCCCGGTGGACGAGCTCTGGGAAAAGACCCAGACGTTCTACGACCTCCGCCGCGTGCAGCGGACGTTCCACCGGTACTACGGCGACCTGTTCAACCGCCTGGCGTGCACGAAGGTGGGCTTCTACCCCAAGCCCTTCGGCGGCGGTGTGGCGTGGGCGCCCGACGACATCGTGGCGAACATCTGGCCGGCGTACGACGAGAGCACGCCGATCCTCGTGGGCGAGTTCGTCGACGCCCAGAACCGCCGCTACGTCATGTTCGTCAACAACAGCCGCAAGGCCATCGACCGCGTCAAGATCACCTTCCGCAAGAACGTGAAGCTGTTCTCCTGGGGCGTCGACGGCCAGGAGCGCCCCGGCGGGGCCTACGCCTGCGAAGGCGGGCCGATCATGGAACCCGACGGGCTGGTCGCCTGGCACTGGCTCGCCCCCGGCCAGGAGGCCGTCTACCGGGTCGAAGTCACGAAGTAAACGCCCGCGCCCGGGCGGAGGAAGAAACCATGCCGCGAGAGTCATTGGCCGCGCAGCGTCGCCGGGTGGCCCGGGCGGACCTGCGGTTCGACGACGACGACGCCCACAGCGAGGAAGGCCTGCCCGTCGGCAACGGCCGCATGGGCAGCCTGGTCTGGACGACGCCCTCCTCGCTCCACCTGCAGATCAACCGACCCGACGTCTACGCCGCCGGGGCCGCCACCGACAGCTTCCCCATCGGCGACACCGACTACGCCTACGCCTGCGGCTTCGTGGACGTGGACTTCGCGGACTTCGGCCCGGACGTTTTTCCCCCGGGCCGCACCCGCCAGCACCTGTCCGTGTTCGAGGGCCTGGCGAGCCTCGAAGGCCGGGGCGTCAACGCCCGCGTCCACGCGTGGACCGAGCGGGATGTGATGGCGGTGCAGGTGACCGACACCCGCCCGCGCCCGGAGGCCGTCGGCGTGAACCTCCGCATGCTCCGCTACAATCCGCAGTACCTCCTGCACGTCGACCCGGACAACCAGATCCCGCTGTACGAGGGGATGTTCGTCGACAAGAGCAGTTCGGAGGTTCGCACGGCCCACCACACCGCGGCCTCGCGGCTGCTGGTCCGGGATGGGCGGATCGTGCTCGTCCAGCAGTTCGAAGAGGGCGACTACTACTGCGCCTCGGCCGTCGCTATCGCGATCGTGGGCCGAAAGGCCCAGGCCCGGCAGGCCAACGAGACGACGCTGCGGCTGACGGCGCGGCCGGGGGCGGGCACGTTCACCGTTTTCATCGCCAGCGCCGCGACGTTCGACCGCGCCGAAGACGTCGCCGCCGGGGCTCTCGAGGCCCTCGACGCCGCGGCGGCCGCCGGGTTCGCCGGCGTGCTGCGGTCCAGCCGCACGTGGTGGCGGAACTTCTGGAGCCGCTCCCACGTGAGCTGTCACAGCCGCGACGGCGCCGCCGACGAAGTGGAGAAGGGCTACACGTTCTACCTGTACCTCATGGCGGCCACGTCTCGCGGAAAGCTGCCCCCCAACTTCGGGGGGATGCTCTGGAGCACGGGGGGCGACCCGCGGGCGTGGGGCTCGTGCCACTGGTGGCACAACACGAGTTGCTACTACCGCGCCCTGCCCCAGGCCGACTGCATGGACCTGATGACGCCCGTGTTCAACATGTACACCGGCATGGCCCCGCGTTGCGCCCTGGCGGCCCGACAGGTGTGGGACAGCGAGGGGCTGTTCATCCCGGAGACGACGTGGTTCGACGGCCCGGCCCCGGTTCCCGACGACCTGGCGACCGAGATGGCCGACCTGTACCTGATGCGGAAGCCCTGGGCCCGCCGCTCCGACCGCTTCCGCGAATATGTGGAGATGCGTCAATCATTCCCTGCCGTCTGGAACTGGAAGACGCACGAGGGCCGGTGGGTGGACGGGCGATGGACCTGGACCGACAAAGGCCGCGGACCCTTCGGGCACGTCACGCACATCTTCTCCACCACCGCCAAGCTCGCCTACCAGTACTGGCTGGTGTACGAGCACACGATGGACCGGCGATGGCTGGACGAGCGGGCGTACCCGATGATCCGCGGGGCCGCCGAGTTCTACCGCACCTTCCCCAACCTCCGCAAAGGCCGCGACGGGCGATACCACATCCACCACGTCAACAACCACGAGGCCAACTGGGACTCCACCGACACCATCGAGGAACTGACGGCCATGCACGGCAGCCTGCCGGTGGCGATCCGGGCGTCGGAGCTGCTGGCGAAGCTGGCCCCCCTGCCCACCCGCCGCCTGGGCGACGGCAGGCGATGCTACGCGGGGCTCAACCCGGTGGTGTTCTTCGACCTGGTGACGCGGGAGACGCCGGATGTGGAGAAACACTCCCTGGCCGAGGCGGCGTTCTTCCCCGAGGGCGTTCCCGCCGACGCGGGGCACGGGCAGTTCCACCACGAGGGCATCGCCGCCGCCCGCCTGGGCCGGGCCGACGCGGTGAGAACCCTCATCCCCAACCAGGTGCTCCGCGATCCGCGCGGGGTGATCCTCCGCAATCGCCTGGGCCTGGCCGAGGGCTTCCAGGCCCTGGAGGCCCAGCGGCTGGGCCGGGCGTCCGAGGCGCTTCAACTGGCCGCCTGCCAGTGCGTGCCCCCCGGCCCGGGCGGCGAGCCGGTTCTGAGCCTCTTCCCCGCCTGGCCCGCCCAGTGGGAGGGCGACTTCCGCCTCCTGATCCGCGGGGGATTCATGGTTTCCTCCTCGATTCACGGCGGCCAGATCGGCCCCGTTGAAATCGAGTCCCGTCACGGCGGCCCCTGCCGCCTCCGCAACCCGTGCGGGCCTGAGGCCGAGGTTGCCCTCCGCCGGGGGCGGGGCAAACCGGCGCGGATGTCCGGCCCCCTGCTCGTGTTCCACACGCGGGCGGGCGAGCGCGCCATCATCCGGAAGGCCTAGCGAGGGCTTCGTTCCAGGTAGCAGACCACTTCCTGGTCGATCGTGTTGGCGTTGAGGCGGATGTGAACGTCCGGGCCGATGTCTTCCGGGTGGATGACGCGGACCACCTCGTTCCATTTCTCCGCCCCGGGCACGAGGGCGGCCAGGCGGTCGGTGCGGATGTTGAATACCTCGCTATTGATGCTGTTGCCCTCGCTCGTGGGAAACAGGGCCAGGTAGAGCATGTCCATCTCGACCATTTCGTTGAAGAGGTGCGTGCCCAGGGACACTTCGGGTACGACGCCCTCGCGCATGGTGACGATCTCGCAGAGGATGGAGACGGAGCTGATGTCGGAGAAGCGGATGGGCACGCCCAGAGAAGGCGTGGTGGTTCCCCATCGCCCGGGGCCCAGGAGCATGGTGTTCTCGGGCGACGGGCCCCCCTGGCAGGCGTGAGCAATGCGCCCGATCAGCCGGGCGATGTTGTGGCGGTCGCTGATGGTGAGCTCGCCGTACGCCTCGGGAACGACGTAGATGAGGCGGCCGACCTCGATGTCGCGGCTCTGCCCGATCACGGCCCCGCGGGCGGTGAGAACGAGGTCTCGCGGGGTAAGGTGTTCGGGAAGACGGGTAACGGTCCCGCCGCCCTTGTACTGGAAGGGGCGGCATTGGACCAGGTCGATGCGGTAGTGTTCCTGGTCGAGGAAGTTGGCGGTAAACTCCACGTCCACCGGGTAGTCGTAGGCGATCTGGATCGTCTGGAGCATGTCGCGCATGTCGTCGACGAAGCGGGTGCGCTGGAGCAACCCGGAGAACGTCAGCGCGCCGGCGGCGTCGCCAGCGGGCTCTTCGGAGGAACTGAACATGTCCACGGGCAGGTCGTGGCTCTGGCGGACCACGTCGTCGAAGCGGCGGCTCTCGAGCTGGTTGGCCTCCAGGTCAAGGACGTCCACGCGTTTCTGGCTGTATTGCCGTGCCTCCTTGAAGTCCGCCTCGGGCCGCTTGTCGGGAGCATTGAGGGCAACGACCCGAGTGTAGTCGTCGTCGTGGCGGTCGACCGCCCGCGTGCCCAGCCCGAAAACCAGCCGCAACACCCCGCTGTTGGGGTCGATCTGGCGGTTCCAGACATACGGGTTGAACGACAGGGCCACGCCGGCCATGTGAGGGTAATAGAAGTTGCCGTGAACGGCTCCGGAGACGCGCTGGATCAGCAGGGCCATCTGCTCGTCGTGGCCCAGCAGCCCGCGGTGGGCGCGGTAGGAAAGAGCCTTCTCGCTCATCGTGCTGGCGTAGATACTGCGGACGGCGGAAAGGAAATCGGCCAGGCGTTTCTCTCGGGAGCCCTGGTTGACGCAGAAGACGCTCTCGTACTTGCCGGCGAAAGCGTTGCCGAAATCGTCTTCCAGCAGGCTGCTGGACCGGACGATAATCGGAGACTGCCCGAAATAGTCGAGCATGTCGGCAATCTGGCTTTCGATGTGGTCGGGAAAGGTTCCGACGAGGATGCCGTGGCGGGCGGCCTGGGCGCCCTCCAGCAGGGCGGCCGGATCCTGGTTGAGCCGGCGGACCCACCATAGACCGTTGGTCACCAGGAAGGTGTAGAACACGTTGGCGCCGATGAAGAACGAGTCGTGCGATTCGAGCACGCCCTCCCACCGGCGGTCGGACTGCTTGAGGATGGCCCGGGACAGAAGCATGCCGACGCTCTTGCCGCCGATGAGCCCCGAGCCGATCATGCGGCGCCCGATCTCGAGAAGGTCCGAGAGCGTGAAATACTTCTCGCCCAGCTCGAGCATGCGCCCCTGGCGGCAGACGGCCATACGCAACAGACGGCGCCGGTGGTCGTCGAGCCGTTCGGGAGGCGCCTCGCCGTAGCGGACGGCCGCGAGGGTTTCCTCGGCCTCCAGGAAGGCGCGGTTCCACACGTCCAGCCGGTATTGCCACGTGCCCGGTCCCCGCCACGAACTGGATCGCGAGATGTCCGCGATCATCGCGCTTTGGCGGACGGGCTCGAATGTCGCGCCCTCCCAGACGTGCAGCATGTGCATCGTGGGAGAGTATCGTTGCTGCACCTTGATCGGTCGCAGGTACAGCCGCCCCTCGTGACGGAGGACGTCCAGCCACAACTGCGTCGTTTCCGAGATGGGCGTGGTGGCGTAGAAGGAGTGGTAGTTCCGCAGCAGCGGGAAGTAGGTGACCGTCTCCAGGTCAAACAGGTACGGACAGGTGAGCATGAAGAAATTGCCCAGCATCTGGTCGCTGTACCAGTCGGCGGCCAGGTCGGACAGGCAGTCGAAGAGGTAATACGCCCCTTTGCCCGCATCCCGGATCGCGTTGTGTATCTGGGAAATGAACTGCTCGAACCCGTCCTCGGCGCGAAGGGTGTGGATCTCCACCCCAGGGGCAGGCTCGACCAGCGGGGCGTGATCGGCGAAACGGAAGTAGATGAGCCGACGTCCGTTCTCGACCGCCCAGCGGCAATAGGGCTTCACGAACGGCAGGAAGTCATCGATCGAGTCGACCTGCCATACGATGTTGTCGCCCGGGATCAGGCCGCGAAGGATCCGGTCCATGCCGGGCAACCCCGTGCTCAGTCTGGAATCGACTTGTGTCATGGTTGTGTCCGCCCTCAGGGCGAAAGGAGCCGTATCAGCATACCATACCCGGCCGGCGGCGTATACCCGGCCCCGCCGAAAACCCTCATCTCCCCCTCCTGCACGCCACAAAGAAACGCCCATCCTCGCGGGGATGGGCGTTGGGTGTTTCCGTTGTCGCCTCGTCCGATCAGACGATGCCCTGGGCCAGCATGGCCTCGCCGACCTTCAGGAAGCCGGCGATGTTGGCGCCGGCAACCAGGTTGCCCTTCATGCCGAAGGCCTCGGAGGCCTGCACGCATTGGTCGTACACGGCATTCATGATGCCCTTGAGCTTCGCATCGACCTCGTCGAAGCTCCAGTTGATCCGCATGGAATTCTGGCTCATCTCCAGCGCACTGGTGGCCACGCCGCCGGCATTGGCGGCCTTGGCGGGGATGAAGGCCACGCGGGCATCGAGGAAGACCTGGACGGCCTCGGCGGTCGAGGGCATGTTGGCGCCTTCGCCCACCGCGATGCACCCGTTCTTCACGAGAGTCTGGGCGGCCTTCTCGTCGATCTCGTTCTGCGTCGCCGACGGCAGGGCCACATCACACTTCACCGACCAGATACCTTCCCAGCCGTCCTTGTAGGAGGCCGACTTATGCTCGCCGACGTATTCCTTGATCCGCCCGCGTTCGAGTTCCTTGATCCGTTTGACGGTGTCGAGCTTAATGCCGGCCTCGTCCACGATGTACCCGTTGCTGTCGGACATCGCAATCACTTTGCCGCCCAACTGCTGCACCTTCTGCGTCGCGTAGATCGCGACGTTGCCCGAGCCCGAGATCACGACCCGCTTG
>JAPLNA010000243.1:13192-19505 GCA_026693065.1 Planctomycetota bacterium | reverse complement strand
GAGGAACCACTCGCGACGACGGGCAGTTCCTCATCATGGACGTCGCTGGCGGAGGTGGAGGCCATAGGGTTCGCCGGCAACAAAGATGCCATTACGCGATTGAGCCAACTGGCCACCGACCGGAAACTGGACAAGCTCCGGCGAGAGGGGGCGGTGAGGGCACTGGGGCGGACGGAGGAACCTTCCGCCGTGGCCGCTCTCGGTGCGGCTGTGGTCGATCCCGAGGAGCGCGTGGCCAACGAGGCTGCCATGGCCCTCGGGTGGGTCAAGAGCAGGGAGGCCACCGCGGTTCTGCGGAGCCGTCTGAAGGCCGAGTCCTGCGGCCACGTCATGTATGCGGTGACTTCGCTGGGGCGGATCGGCGACCTGAGCGACGCCCGGGCGATTCTGGAAGTGTTCGACCGCAAGGACGCCCTCGACAGTACGAATTTTGCGAACCCCCGCATGGCGAATGTGGCCACGGCGTGCCAGGCCGCCCTGGCCGACATTACGAAGACCCAGGTGACGGACAAGAACAAGCTCTTCTTTGTGATCGGCACGCCCCAACGACTCCAGGAGGTCCGCGAGGCATGGCGGCAGAAGCTGGCCCCGTCAGACCCCGCCAGCCGGCCGGGCAATGGCGGGGACGGCGAGGGTTTGAAGCTTCAGGCCGCGCTGGCGGCCGGCGCGCCGGCGGAGTTCCTGCCGGGCCAGGCCATTCCGTTTGAGGTGCAGTTGGTGAACGCCTCTCGAACGCGTGAGTATACGGTCGTCAAGCCGGGCGACGGGTCGGAATCGGGCTGGCGCGAGCCGCACGTCTATTACACGGCCGAACGCCTCACCGCGGAGGGCCGCTGGACGCGGCTGGCGCCGGCGCCGATCGGGCGTTGCGGCCTCTACGATAGCCAGTGGCAGAAGGATGTTGTCACGCTCAAGCCGGGTGAGAGCCTGGCCCTCAAGGAATGGCTGCCACGGCCCAGCAGCGTTTTCGAGTTTCAGCAGGCCGGGCGATACCGCATTCGCGTGCATTACTCCTATCGCGGCGGGCAGGCCCACAAGGGCGCCGCCTCGCGACCGGCCGAGGACCTCGGAGGGATGAAAGGCGTCGAGCCCTTCGAGATCGTCTCCGACCCCGTCGAGATCAGCGTCAAGCGCCCGTTGAACGTCACGCTGAAGGTGCGGGGGAACCTGGCCGCGAACCAGCCGGCCCGGTTGTCCGACCTGCTCGCCATCGCCGTCAGCAACGATTCCGACAAGCCGATCAGCGCCGGGCAGCCGACGCTCTCTGCCGAGGGCCGGCTGGCCCTGCAAATCAAAGCTGAGTTGGGTTGGGCGCCAACGCTCGACAAGCAGAACAACCCGCACGCGGCCCGAATGGACCTCCAGCCCGGCCGGTCGGTGTCTCTGTTGGGCGCGGGGGAGTTCGCCAACGGCCTGGACGGCTCCTGGACCTATCCGCGGGCCGGGACCCTCAAGCTCCGCGCCGGCTACACACCGTCCACCTGGAAAGACATCGGTACCGTCTGGTCAGATTGGGTCAACGTGAAGGTGGAACCGGCGAACACCTCGTCGCCTTCGGTAAGCCTTCAGGTGGAGCCCAGGTGACAGCGGCGATTAGAAGGTCAAGATCAGCTAGTGACGGCCGCGACGCGGACGCGAGAGGGTTACTTTCGGGAAGTCGCGAGCGTTTGTGACGTCACTCGGCGGTCACTTGGCCGTGGGCCCGTCGGCGCCGGCGCGGGCCTGGGCGATGGCGCCCGAGGGCAGCGAGGGGCGGTATTCGTCCATGTACAGGCCGATGCGGTCGACGGGGATGGGCTCGAAACGGATACCCGCCAGGGCCCCCGAGGCCGACGCCGCGGGGCCCCGCAGGCCGCCCGAGGCGTCGAGGAAGCCCGGGTTCTCGCTGGTCACCAGGTTACCGGCGATCGTGTTTCGCTTGCTGTCGCGGAGGAGGAACTGTCCGCAACGGAAGACCACGTTGCCGGAGACTTCGTTGACGTCGGGCCCGTCGCCCAGCCGGGCCAGGGGTCCGTAGCGGGCGAGGTATAGGCCCTTGTCCACCTCCGGCCAGAAGGACAACTTCGCAAGGTACTCGCCCCAGCGTTTTTCGCCCCAGGCGCTGAAGCTGACGGCCGCCCGGCAGTCGGCGAAGAGGTTGCCGTGGACGAGGTTGTCCTTTCCGCCGTGGATCTGCACGGCCCCGAACCCCACCTTGCCCACGCCGCAGTGGTAGAAGATGTTGCCGACGATCTGGACGCCGCTGATGGCGTCGTCGAGGCGGACGCCGGCCTGTCCGCAGCCGGGCTGGGCGTCCTGGCCCCGCCAGTTGCCCACGTGATGCCAGTAGTTGTGCCGGATCACGTTGCCCCGAAACGTCGGATTGCCGTACATGTCGAGCGCCCCCTGGTCGTCGGACTCGCCAACGACGCGGCAGGCCTCGTTGCCCTCGACGAGGTGGTCGTTGCCGCCCAGCCGGATAGCGCTGCTGGGAATGTCGTGCAGCCAGTTCCGCGCGATCCGCTGGCCGACGCCGTCGACCCAGATCGCGGGGGTGTAGGTGCGGTCGATGCGCGAGAGGTCGTGGATATCGCAGTTCTCGACCACGTGCCCTCCCGGGCTCAGCGTCCTACGGTCCCCGCCGGCCAAGCCGACCCCGCCCCGCCCCATCGAGTAGATGTCGCACGAGCGGACATTGTGGCCCGTCCCGCCGCGGACCTCCACGCCGTTGCCGCCGAAGCGGCGGACGGTACAGCCGGCCAGCACGCAATGCTCGCCCCCGCTGATGATGACCCCGTCGCCGGCGCCCAGTTCCCACGTCAGCCCGCGGAAGGTCACGTGCGAGGCCCCGTCGGCCTGCACGAGCGGGGCGGGCATGACGGACAACTCCACGATCGCCTTGCCCGCCTCCGACGGCGGGTACAGGTAGAGCACGCCGGAGGCCCGGTCGATGTACCACTCGCCGGGGGCGTCGAGTTCCGAGAGCAGGTTGAGGGCGTAATACCGCTGGCCCTTGCGGAAGCCGTACTCGTGGCACGGGGGCGTCAGGGCGATCCGGCGGGCGGCGGGGTCGATGGCGGCGACGCGTTCGTACGAGTCGGCCCAGTCCCAGCACCAGTAGCCGTGGAGGAGAATGTCCTTGTCTCCTGTCCAGCGGCTGGGGCGGTCGCCCTCGTAGGTGAACCCGTTGGCTCGGATGCCCTCGTGGGGCTTGATGACGGGCCCGTCCTTTTCGGACACGTCGGCGATGCGGGCCCAGCCCTCGTTGGGCCAGCGGGCCAGCGGAAGCGCCCGCCCGTCGAAGAACAGTTCCATCGCCGGGTGAGTCTTGAAGCCCGCCGGGCTGCCGAAACCCCCCAGCCGCGGCGGGAGGATGTTCGTCACGCCGCAGGCCTTCAGGTTCACCTGCACAACCTTGTCGCGGCTTGCCTCGCTCAGGCGGGCGCGGACGGCCGGGTCGGCCACCGGGGCAAACCCCGACAGCCGCACCCCCCCGCTGAAGACGGGCGTCTCGCCGGGGTAGGCGCGATAGAGGATCGGCCCCTGCGCCGAGCCGGAGTCTTCCGCGCCCAGCGTGAAGGTGCGCCCGACGGCGTATCGCCCGCCGCGCACGAGCACGACGGCCCCGGCGCGGGGGAGTGTTCCGCGTTGTTTGGCCCGGCGGAGTTCATCCCTCGCCCGCTCGAGCGTCGCGAACGGTCCGTCGGCCCCGGCGGCGTCGGGCGCCGCCCGCCGACCCGACCAGGCGTCGTTGCCCGAAGGAGAAACGTACAGGTCGCCCGTGACAGCCGTCTCTGGCCCGGCCGCTCCCGCGACCGCGACAGACAAGACGACGACCCACACCCCCGCCCAGACAGGTCTGCAGATCAAAGGCATTTTTCACCTCATCGATCAGGATACCCACGCGGCCCCGGGGAATCCACGCCGCAACCATTCGCAGGGAATTCCCGGGCCGGCTCGTTGGATGGGTAGAGGCCCTATGTCCATCGCACAGCAATTCAGGTTGGCCGTACTGGCGGTTCTGGCGGCCGCGGCGATGCCGGGCGGGGCGGCCGCCCAAACCCCCGCGACCGCGCCGAGCGGAGAGCCGGTCCACTCGGCGCTCTGGGGGACGGCCGGAGAGAAATGGAACCCCGCGGGCCGGCTGCCGGATTTCTCCTTCGCGGGCTATCGCTGCGGCGAAAAGCCCATCCCGCTCGTGCCCCAGCGGGGCGACGTCACGAAGTTCGGCGCCAAGGGCGACGGCGTGAGCGATGACACGAAGGCCTTCCAGGATGCCCTGGCCGCGACGGTCGGCGGAGCGCTGTACGTGCCCCCGGGGCGGTACGTCATCAAGGACGTCCTGGTCATCGACAAGCCCAACCTCGTGCTCCGCGGGACGGGGGCGGACAAGACGATCCTCTATTTCCCCGAGCCGCTCAACACGCTCAAACCCAATTGGTCGCGCACCAGCGGAGGGAAGAAAACGAGCGGCTATTCGTGGGGCGGCGGGTTCCTTTCCATCGGCGGGGCGACCGGCGGGGGCGAGATCGCCCCGATCGCCCCGGGGGCCACGCGGGGCCAGAACCAGGTCACGCTCGGGGCCGACCCGGCCCAACCCCTCCAGCCCGGCCGGCGAGTGCAGGTCGTGCTCACCGACGACGAAGACAAGTCGCTCGTGAAGTACCTGTACTCGGGGCAGCCGGGCGACATCCGCCACTTCAAGAGCGGCGAGCGGCGGGTGCAGGCCTGTCGCGTCGTCGCCGTCGAGGGCCGCCGCGTCACGCTCGACCGCCCGCTGCGATTCGACCTTCGCGGATCGTGGAAGCCCCGCCTGTGCGAGTTTGTCCCGGCGGTGACCGAGTCGGGCGTGGAGAGCTTGGCCTTCGAGTTCCCCAAGACCCCCTACAAGGGCCATTTCACCGAGCAAGGCTACAACGCCCTGAACCTGGGCAACGCGGCCGACTGCTGGGCGCGGAACATCCGCATCCGCAACGCCGACAGCGGCATCTTCATCCGTTCGACCTTCTGCACGGTGCGGGACGTGGTGGTGGAGTCCGATCGCGCCCAGGGCGGGCATTCGGTGGGGCATCACGGCCTCTGCGTGACGGGCGCCGACAACGTGGTGACCGGTTTCGAGTTCACCTGCCAGTACATCCACGACCTGACGGTATCGCACGCGACGGGCAACGTGCTGGCCGGGGGCAAGGGGCCCAACCTGGCCTTCGATCATCACTGCGGGGCCCCGTACGAGAACCTCTTCACCGACATCGACGTGGGGGCGGGGGGGCGAATCTGGTCGTGCGGCGGGGGCGAGGGCATCGGGCTGCATTGCGGGGCGCGGGGCACGTTCTGGAACATTCGCTCGCGCCGCCCCACGCGGTATCCCCGGAACTTCGGCCCGCTCTCGATGAACTTCGTGGGCGTCCAGACCGACAAGGGCAGCACGACCCAAGACGACAACGTCTGGTTCGAGGCCCTCCCGCCGGGCCAACTGAGCCCCGCCAACCTCTACGACGCCCAGCTCGCCCGCCGCCTGAGCCGGACGCCCAGATAACCGCCCTGGCCGGGCACACCACGGCCATCGGGGTTCTCATCGAGACCAGGAAATGGCTCGGGCGGCAAACGTCTTGAGCAAGGCCGCCTGAATCTGTAGAATGCCCGTCGGAGTATCCAGGAGGGGCGCCCCGCCGCCATGGACGAAATCGAATTGCCAGAGGACTTGCTTTCGCCGCCGGTGACCCCCGGCGAGGCCGCTGCGCCCCCGGAGGGCCCCGAGCCCGAAGATCGCCCGTACGACATTCTGCGCAACCGCGATTTCTCGCTCTATCTCATCGGGCGGCTGGTGGCCCAACTGGGCCAGCAGATGTTAGTGATGGCCGTGGGGTGGGAAATCTACGACCGCACCGGCTCGGGGATGGCGCTGGGCCTGGTGGGGCTGACGCAGATGATCCCGATGTTCCTGTTCACCCTGCCGGCCGGGCACGTCGCGGACAACCACAGCCGCAAACGCATCGTCGTGCTGAAGCGGATCGTTCTGGCAAGGACGGCGGTGCTGGCGGCAGCAAGCCTGGCCCTGGCGCGGCTTTCCACCGGGCGCGCCCCGATGGCGTGTATCTACCTGTGCCTGTTCGTCATCAGTTCCGCCCGCACGTTCATGTGGGCGGCCAATGCCGCCTTCCTGCCCCACCTGGTCGACCGCAAGGATCTCTCCCGCGCGATCAACTGGAATGCCGGGGCGTTTCAACTGGCCAGCATCGTCGGTCCGTTGATGGCCGGCGGGATCATCGAATGGATGGGCGGGCTACATTTCCCCGGCCCGGCGGCGCCGGTGTACGCCATCCAGGCCGTGACG
>JAPLNA010000243.1:0-13169 GCA_026693065.1 Planctomycetota bacterium | reverse complement strand
GCCGTGACGTCGGTGGTCTTCTGCGTGCTCGTGGCCCTGGTGCGCCGCGACCACACCGTGGCCGTCAAGGAACCCATGACGCTCCGCGCCCTGCTGACGGGCTTCCGGTTCGTCTACGCCAGCAAGATCATCCTGGGGATCATCACGCTCGACATGTTCGCGGTCCTCCTGGGCGGAGCGACCGCCCTGCTGCCGGCTTACGCGAGGGACATCCTGTTCATCAACGCCGTTGGCCTGGGCTTCCTGCAGGCGGCCCTGCCGGCCGGATCCCTGCTGTGCGCGTTCATCCTGAATCATCGCCCGCCGATGCAGAAGGCCGGGCGGGCCATGCTCTGGGCCGTCGCGGCCTTCGGACTGACCACCATCGGCTTCGGATTCTCCCAGTGGTTCTGGCTGAGCCTGCTCATGCTGTTCGCCTGCGGGGCGGCCGACACCATCAGCGTGGTGGTCCGCCACACGCTCGTGCAGACTCTCACGCCCTACGACAAGCGCGGGCGGGTTTCCGCCGTCAACAACCTGTTCATCGGCACGTCGAATGAGCTGGGGAGGTTTGAGTCGGGAACCGTCGCACAGATCTTCGGGCCCACGACCGGACACACCATCGTCGCCGGCATGGTCGTCTCCGTCGTCTCGGGCGGAATCGGCACGATCCTCGTCGTCTGTGCGGTGGCCCTGATCTGGCCGCAGATCCGCCGGTACGGAAGGCTGGCCTAGCCGCCCGGGCCCCAGGCCCCTATAATGGCCCCCGTCGCCACGGCGCTGGATCCTGTGGCAGAAAGGTTGATCCCATGCAACACACTCGGATCGCATTCCTCCTGCTCGTCGTCGGCGCGTTGGGGCATTCCGCTTGGGCGGCCGATGAAAACGCCCTGGCCTTCGACTCCTACTCGGGCTACTTCGTGGTCAACACCTTCGAGCCCGACGCCGCCGAATCCTTCGTGGTCATCACCAGCCAGGAGCAGTTCGACAAGGTTTTCGGATCGGCCTTCGTGATGGGCGACAAGTCCCATCGCCTGCCCAAGGACGCCTTCGCGTCGAACATCGTCCTGGCCGCCGTGAAACGGGGCAAGGCCACGTGGGAGTTCAAGGTCCAGCAGGCCTCGCTGAAGGACGGCACGGTGGAACTGAAATACACCGCCACGTCGAAGCCGAGCGACTCGGCGACCTTCGCCTGCCCGCTGATCGTCTCCGTGCCCAAGGGCTCGTACAAGGCCGTTCAGTTCGTGGAGAATGACAAGCCCGTCAAGAAGATCGAGGTGGCCAACCCCGCCCCCGCCACTCAGCCGGCCGGGAAAAACCGGGGCGGGGCCATCATTAACGAGTGGGTGGGATCTCGCTCGGTGCAGGAGGCGCCCCGCCAGGTGGTGGTCAAGGACCGGAAGGAATGGGAAGAGCTCTGGTCGGACGTGACGAAGAACCGGACGCCCGCGCCCGAGACCCCGAAGGGCGACTTCGCCCGGCAGATGGTCATCGCCGTTTTCATGGGCACGCAGAATTCGGGGGGCTACGCGATCCGCATCACGGGCATCGAGGAGGGCGACACGCTGACGGTCAAGGTCAAGCAGAGCGTCCCGCCTCCGGGCGCGATGTCGGCGGCGGTCATGACGGCCCCCTACCACGTCGTGGTCGTGGCCAAGTCGGACAAGCCGGTCGAGTTCGTCAACGAGAAGTAGAGGTTCCGGACGTATCCGTTGGCTGGCCCTCGAAAAAAAGGAGGCGGCAGACTGACGTGGGGAGATCAGTCTGTCGCCCGGAACGGGCGCGCAGCCCGTCTATCCGATTATAGGCGCCACGACCAAGAGACAAGCCGCTGGCCGACTTCTTTCACCGCCGGGAAGCCGCTTCTCGAAACGCCCCGGGGCGGGTATAGTGCCTCCCGTCGCCGGTGGCCATCGTCGCCGGGCCTGCCAGGAAGGAACATAGTCCATGAATAAGTCCAATGTCTCCCTCGCCGCGGCGGGATCCGCGGTCGTCGCGTGTCTCTGCCAGGGCGCCCAGGTGGCCCCGCCGGATGAGCCGATGAGCATCTGGTTCGCCGGCCCGGCCTCGTCGTTCCATGAATCCTGCCCGCTGGGCAACGGACGGCTGGGGGTGATGGACTTCGGCGGCGTCCAGAGCGAGCGAATCGCCCTCAACGAGAGTTCGCTGTGGTCGGGCGGGGCGTACGACGGAAACAAGTACGACGCCTACAAGTGCCTGCCCGACGTGCGGGCGAAGCTGTTCGGCGGGGACATTTCCGCCGCCGGGGCGGCCCTGACGGCCAGCTTCCGTAACGCCGACGGCGTCGCCGGCTGGGGGGACGTCAACCAGTTCGGCTGCTACCAGACGCTGGGCGACCTGCTGGTGGCCTTCGACCACGCCCCGGGGGCCGTCGAGGGCTACCGCCGCGACCTCAACCTCATGCAGGGCGTGGCCCACACGCACTACCGGCTCGACGGCGTCGCCTACGCCCGCGACCTTCTCGTCTCCCGACCCGACGAAGTGATCGTGCTGAACCTGAAGGCCGACAAGCCCGGGGCGCTGTCCTTCACGGCCTCGCTGGCCCGCAAGCAGGACGCGACCGTCCGGGCCGAGGGGGACGTCTTCGTCCTCGAAGGGCAACTGCCCTTCAACAAACCCGGCGGCGGCGGGCAAGGCATGCGATACCAGGCCCTCCTGGGCGCCAAGGCCGTCGGCGGCAAGGTGACGGCGACGAAGCAGGGCCTGGTGGTCAAGGGAGCCGACGCGGTGATGTTGATCGTCTCGGCCGGCACGAGTTGGAAGGACAAGGACTTTTCCCCGCTGGCGCATCGGCGGCTGGAGGCGGCGCTGGGCAAATCGTTCGAGGCTTTGCGTGACGCCGCGGTGGCCGATCACGCCCGCTACATGGACCGCTGCCGGCTGAGCCTGCCCGAGGGGCCCAACGCCCCCAAGCCAACGCCCGAGCGAGTGAAGGCGCAGGAGACAACGCCCGACCCGGCGCTGGCGGCGATCTACTTCCAGTTCGGGCGGCATCTGGTGGTCTCGGGCTCGCGCCCGGACTCCCCCCTGCCCACCAACCTCCAGGGCATCTGGGCGGAGGAATACGACACCCCGTGGCGGGGGGACTTCCACAGCAACATCAACCTGCAGATGAACTACTGGCCCGCCGAGCCGGCCAACCTCTCCGACTGCCACATGCCGCTGATGCGGTTCATTCAGAACGTGGCGCAGGAGGGCAAGAAGACGGCGAAGGCCTATTACAACGCCCCGGGCTGGATGGCCAATCACACCCAGAACCCCTGGTACGACACCTCGCCCAGTTGCCTGCCCGCGTGCATCGGGCCCACGTGCGGGGCGTGGCTGTCGCAGCACATCTGGCTGCACTACGCCTTCACCCAGGACAAGGCGTTCCTGAAGGAGTACTACCCCGTGCTCCGCGGCGCGTGCGAGTTCCTGCAGGCCGTGCTCATGGAACACCCCAAGACCCACCAGCTCGTGATCGTGCCCTCCAACTCGCCCGAGAACGCCTACGCGTACAAGGACGCCTCCGGCGCCCGCCAGGCGACCGCCCTGTGCGTGGGGGCGACGTTCGACCAGCAGATCACCCGCGACCTGCTGAAGAACACGGCCGCCGCGGCGAGGATTCTCGGCGTGGACGAGCCGTTCGCCAAGGGCCTGGAGGCCACGGCGGCCCGGCTGGCGCCCACGCGCGTGAACGCCGCCGGGCGGATCATGGAATGGCAGGAAGACTTCGAGGAAATCGAGGTGGACCACCGCCACTGCTCGCACCTGTGGGGGCTGATCCCGGGCAGCGAGATCAACCCCGGCACGCCCGAGTTGTACAAAGGCGCGAGGCTTTCGTTGGAGCGGCGGGGCGACGCCTCCACGGGCTGGAGCATGGCGTGGAAGGCGAACTTCTGGGCCCGGCTGCACGACGGCGACCGGGCGGACAGGCTGCTGGCCATGCTCATCGCCCGCGGGGCGCCCAACCTGTTCTGCCTCCACGCCCCCTTCCAGATCGACGGCAATTACGGCGGCTGCGCCGCGGTGGCCGAAATGCTCCTCCAGAGCCAGGAAGCCCTCCCCGACGGGCGGTTCGTGCTGGAACTCCTGCCGGCCCTGCCCAAGAGCTGGCACACCGGCTCGGTCCGCGGGCTCCGCGCCCGCGGCGCCTTCGAGGTCGACATCGCCTGGAAGGACGGCCGCCTCGTCTCAGCCACCGTGAAATCCCTCGCCGGCAACCCCTGCCGCATTCGCTGCGGCCAGGCCGCCGGAGACCTGACCCTCAAGCAGGGCGAAACCGCAACGTGGACCGGCGGGCGATAGCCCATTGTGGTGCAGGCAACTTGCACGCATGGGTTGTCGGCCGCGGGATCGCGAAGAAACGGCGGGAAGCAGGCAAGATGCCTGCACCACAATAGGGCCCGGTCAGGGCGTGCCGGCCTTGCGGGTGGCGCGAAGCTTCTTTTCCGCGCGGCGAAGGTCTTCGGCGGCGGCGGGGTAGTCGGGTTTCAGGCGGAGGGCCTCGCGGTGGTGGCCCGCGGCGTCGGCGTAACGCCCCTGGAGAAACAGGACGTTGCCCCAGTACCGGTGGGCCTCGGCGAAGTCCGGCTTCATCCCCAACGCCTTCTCGTAGTGCGGGATCGCCTCGTCGAATCGCTTGCGGCGGGCCAGGGTATTGCCCCAGTTGCTCTCGGCCTCGGGGTAGTTGGGCCAGAGCCGCAGGGCCTCCTGGTATTGCTCGGCGGCCTGGTCGTAATGCTCCAGTTGCTGCAGGGCGTTGCCCAGGTTGTTGCGGGCGTGGGGATTGGCGGGCTTGGTGTTCACGGCGCTGACCCAGAGGGCCTCGGCCGTGCGGTAGTCGTCGTTGCGGACGACAGTCCGGGCGGCCAGGGCGACCCCCGCGAGGGCGGCCAGGGCGATCGGCACGGCCACCAGCCACCGCCTGGCCCATCGGCGGGTCAGGGCCGTCCAGAGCGCCCACCCGCCCACGACGGTGAGGGTGACGACGGCGGCCAGGGGCAGGTACATCCGCTTCTCCGCCGCCACCTGCTGGGGCAGGGGGATAATGCTGGAACTCGGGGCGAGAATCGCGAAGAACGACAGGCCCAGGAACGCCAGCTCAGCCCGGCACCAGAACGCCCACACGGTCGCCCCCAGCAAGGCCGCCACGACCGCCAGGTACGGCAGGGCGCCGCCCACCGTCTGCGGGGGACAGAAGCCGTAGTCCACCGCGAGGGGCCCGGGCCAGAAACACAACCCCAGGTATCGTACGATCGCCTCGCCCTGGGCGAGGGCGTATTGGAATCTGGCGTGGGCGGCCCCGAAGATCTGCGAGCCCTCGGCCCCGCGCGGGACCAGGAGGATCACGACGACCCAGGTCGCCGCCATGCCCCGGTACAGCCACTCCCGCTTCTGGCGAATCTCCCGCCACGAGCGGGCCAGGAAAATCCGGTCGTACACCAGCACCACCACCGGGGCCGAGACGGCCGCTTCCTTGCTCCCCATCGCCAGCAGGCAGGCGGCCACCGCCCCGACGTACCAACGGCCCGGCGTGGAGGACGAATCGCCCCGGATGACGGCGTAGAGGGTCAGGAGGTAGAACAGGCCGGCCAGGACTTCCGTGCGCTGGATGATATAGGTGACCGCATCGGTCAGAAGCGGATGAACCGCCCAGAGGCCCGCGACGGTGGTGGCGAGTCCGAGGGCCTGGGCGCCGAACCGCTCCCGCAGCCGCGGAGACTCCAGCGTGCGGCGGACGATCCCCAGCAGCGTCAGGGCCGCCAGAAGGTGCAGGCCCACGTTCGTCGCGTGATAGCTCCAGACGCTCAGCCCGCTGATGGCGTAGTTGACGGCCAGGGAGACGTTGACCACCGGTCGCCGCTGGACGGCCTGCCCCTTGGCGGGCGGGTTGAGCATCGGCCCGGGGGGCCAGAGCCGACGGATCGTCGGGTTCTCGACGATGGAGGGATCGTCGTCAAAAACGAACGGCGCGCGGAGGCTGTTGTGGTAGGCCGCCACGCCGGCCACGACGATCAGGGCGGCGCACCACCAGAGGCCCCCGCCCGCCGGGCGTCCGCCCAGCCGGTCTGGCCCCTCGTCAGCCACGTCGGCGTCTTGGGTCATTCACATCTACCTCTCACGGCTTGCCGGGTTCGCCGTTCTTCTCCAGGCGTTCCTCGGCCTGACGCAGGCCCTCGACGGCCGGGGCAAACTCCGGCCGCAGACGCAGAGCGTTTCGGAACTGCTCGGCGGCCTCCCGATACTGCCCATTTTTCATGAGCGTACCGCCCCAGTTGAAGCGGGCCTCGACGTAGTCGGGCCTGATCCGCAGGGCCTCCTGGTATTGCGAGATCGCCAAGTCGAACTTCCACTGGTCCTGCAGGGCGTTGCCCCAGTTGTTATGGGCCTCGGCGAGCTCGGGGTCGATCCGCAGGGCCTGCCGGTACTGCTCGATCGCCCCGGAGAAGTCCCTCATCTCCAACAGCGCATTGCCCCAGTTGTTGTGGGCCTCGGCAAGGTTCGGATCGATCTCCACGGCCTTGCGGCAGCACGCGACGGCCTCCGAGTATCGTTTCGGGTCCTTCATGTCCGTCAGGGCGGCGGCGCAGTTATACCAGGCCTTGGCGTAATCGGGCCTGATCCGGACGGCCGCCTGGTACTGTTCGACGGCCTCCTCAAACCGCCCCTGCCCCCGCAGAATGTTGCCCAGGTTGTTGTGCGCGCGGGCGTTCTCGGGTCTGCTCGCCAGGGCGCTCCGCCAGATGGCCTCCCCCGTGCGGTAGTCGTTGTTCCGTGCGTGCGTCCTCGCCGCCAGCGCCATCGCCACCAAGGCCGCCGCGGCGATCGGCACGGCCGCGGGCAACCGAACCGGCAAGGCACGCAGCAACACCCACGCGCCCACGACGACGAGCACGACCACCCCAGCCAGCGCCAGGTACATCCGCTGCTCGAAGGCCGGGTCTTTGATCGGCACGACGCTCGACGTGACCGCCAGCGTCAGGAAGAACCACGCGGCCAGGAATCCCAGGGCGGGTTTTCGCCACAGGGCCCACAGCGTCGCGGCGAGCATCACAAGGATGACGGCCGCGGGGAATGCCGCCGCGGGCCAGGCCGCCAGGGGCCAGCCGTAGTCCAGCACGAGCACGTCGGGCCAGAACGCCAGGCGGAGGTAATGCAGAATCACGCCGGGTTCGGTGAGGGCGTATTGCCAGGCCGTCACGCCGATGCCGAATCCGGCGGTGTCATGTCGCCCGCCGGCCGAGTGAATCAGCCACGCCAGCGGCGCCCAGCAGGCGGCCAGAAGAAGGTACAGCCCCCATCGCCGGCGGATCGCCCCGCGGAACGAACCGGCCAGGAACGTGCGGTCGTAGAGCAGGGCGACGACCGGCAGCGGGGCCATGGTTTCCTTGGTGAACGCCGCGGCCAGGCAGGCCGCCCACGCCGTCGCGTACCACACCCACGCCCGTCCGCCCGTGGCGCCACGCAGGAGGGCGTAGATCGTCAGCAGAAAGAACAGCCCCGCCAGCGACTCCGCCCGCTGGACGATGTACGTGACGGCCATCGTCTGGAGCGGATGCACCGCCCAGAGAAGGCCGATCGCCCCGGCCAGCGGCACGGCGGCGGGGCCAAACCGGCCCGCCAACGCCGGACGCTGGAGTGTGCGGCGGATGATTCCGAACAGCGTCAACGCCGCCAGAATGTGGATGCACAGGTTGACGGCGTGGTAGCTGAACGGGTTGAGCCCGGAGAGGGCGTAATTGACGGCGAGGGAGAGGTTCAGCAGCGGACGGCCGTACGAAGAACTCGTCGTCGGGGGCGACAGCGGCGCCGAGAGCGGCCAGAGCCGGTGGAGGGTCGGGTTGCCGAGGATGGACGGTTCGTCGTCGAAGACGAAGGCCCCGAGAAAGCTGTTGAAGTACGCCCCGACGGCCGCCAGGACGATCAGGGCGATGCACGTCCGCACCCATCGGTCCGACGGGCGTGCGACCAGGGCGTCCAGGCGAGTGTCTATGGGGCTGGGGGTTTCGGACATTGTGAACTCTCGAAAGGTCTCTCGATGATACCGCCGCGGCTGGAACTGTCAATTCTTCGGCCCTTCGGAGGGTTCTCTAAAGGACAAAGCCCGGGTATAGTCGTGCCTGCCGCCGACGGCGTGCGTCGGCGAGCGAACCCCAGGTGAGTTTCGGAACGATACGAATCATGACAAACCCAACCCAGGCAGGTGGCCCCGTCGCCGATCCGCGCGGGCCGATCGAATACCCCGGTATGATCACGAAGGTCGACTCGCAGGGCGCCCACGCGCCCGGCTTCGCGTTCGCCAACACCGCCCGCAAGCCCTCGGCATGGCAGGCCAAATGGATCTGGCTGGGCGACCAGGCCTCGCCCGTCGTCGGCATGCTCCGCAAGGAAATCTCCCTCGCCCAGGCCCCCACGCGCCCCCACGCGCGTGGCGGCCTGGATGACCGGGGACATGAAGTACCGCCTCTACGTCAACGGGCGGCTGGTCTCCCGCGGGCCGGTGGACATCGGCATGGACTTCACCGGCGGCTGCACTCGCCGCTGGTTCTACGACAGCCGCGACCTCACGCCGTTCTTCCGCAAGGGCGTCAATGTCATCGCCGTGGAAGTCTTCGCACAGTGGCACCTGGGCTTTACGGTATCGCGTGGGAAGCCGGGGTTCCTGTTCGAGGCGGAGTTGACCGCCCCCGGCGGCGAAAAAACCACCGTCACGTCCGACGGCTCGTGGCGAGGCGCCCCGGCCGGCCAGTTCGTCGACCCCGTCACCTGGGACATGGGCAAGGAACCCGCGGGCTGGCGCGAGGCGGGCTTCGACGACAAGGCCTGGCCGGCGTGCCGGGAGATCGAAAACCTGTGGGAGCCGCTGATCCCCAGCGAAATGCCCCCGCTGATGGAGGTGCGCTACCCGCCCCTTCGCATCGAGGGCCTGTCCGGCCGCACGATGACCGCCGACGGCAGCTTCACCGTCGTCTTCGATCGCGTGCTCAGCGCGTACCAGACGCTCAAGGTCAAGGGCGGGCGAGGCGCCCGGGTGACCCTCAAGGCCCTTCACACGGTGACGCTCACCCTCGACGGCGGCGAGCGGCACTTCGAGCTGCCCTTCCTGACGGAGGTCGCCCCGTCCTTCACGGTCGAAGTGGCCGGCCTGACCACGCCGCTGGAGATCGTCGACGTGGGGGCCAACTTCACCTCCCAGCCGCTCGATTACCGCGGCGCGTTCGAGTGCAGCGACGAATTCCTCAACCGCATCTGGAACGTCTCGCGATGGGCCGTCCAGGTCTGCCTCCAGACCCACCACCTCGACTCGCCCAACCACCAGGAGCCCATCAGCGACCCGGGCGACTACGTCATCGAGGCGATGGCCAACTACTACGCGTTCGGCCAGCCCTGGCTGGCACGCCAGGACGTGCGGAAGTTCGCCTGGGTGCTCAAGGACGTCAAGTACCACAACTTCCACACGAGCTACTCCCTCGGCTGGCTTCAGATGCTGTTGGACTGCTACGACTTCTCCGGCGACCGGGCGCTGGTGGAAGAGATGGCCCCCTACGCCCACGAACTGCTGGACACCTACGCGACGTGGCGGGGCAAGAACGGCATTATCTCCGAGGCCCCCAACTACATGTTCATGGACTGGGTGACCATCGGCGGCTTCGAGTGCCATCACCCCCCCGCGGTGATCGGGCAGGGGTACATCTCGGCCTTCTACTACAACGCGATGGGCCTGGCCTCCCGCGTGGCGGCCCTCATGGGCGATAACTCCCGCGTGCAGGCCTACGCCGCCCGCCGCCGCGAGATCGCCGAGGCCTTCAACCGCGAGCTGTGGAACGAGGCCAAGGGCCTCTACCGCGACGGCAAGCCCTTCCAGACCTCCGTCGCCCCCTACCAATGGCTGCCCGAAGACAAGGATATCGAGACGTTCAGCCCGCACGTGAACCTGCTGGCCGTGCTGTACGACCTGGCCCCCAAGGAACGCCACAAGGCGATCGTCGAACGCGTGCTGGCGGCCCAAGAGAAGCTCAACACCCAGCCGTGGTTCATGTACTGGGTGTTCCAGGCGATCGCCCACGCCGGGCTGTTCGAGCCGCACGGCATGGCGCAGATGCGGCGGTGGGAGATCGTGCCCGAGACGCAGTCGTTCCGCGAGATGTGGACCGGCGGCGACCTGAGCCATGGCTGGTGCTCCTCGCCGCTGGTGCAGATGTCCGCCCGCATTCTGGGCGTGACGCCGGCGGCCCCGGGGTTCCGCACGATCGCCATCCGCCCGATGCTCTGCGGCCTGACGTGGGCGCGGGGCACGGTGCCCACGCCCCAGGGCGACGTCGCCGTCGCCTGGTCGCTCCACGAGGGCCGGCTGCTACTGGACGTGACCGTCCCCGCCGACGCCGACGTCGTCGTCCCCACCGCCGGCTTCCCCCTCGCCACCGTCACCCTGAACGGCCAAAAGGCCGCCCCCGCCGTTCACGTCCCGGCCGGGACGCATCGCATCGAGGTCGTCGGCCAACGGTAGCCCTGCCAGTCAACCGACGGAATTCCGGGGGCTTTCCATTGAACCCGGGCCGACGATGGCGACAAAATGGCATTGTCAACTCCAGAAAGGCGTCCTTTATGGACTTGGCAGGGCCATTTTTCCCGTTCCGACGATATTTGTCCAAAGGACGTCATGACTGCCTCAGGGCGGTGCTCCCCGGCTACGACGGATTGACGCGCCCCGCTCGCCATTCCCAACAGGGAGCACCTTGTGGTCTGCCCCGCTGCCTTGTAGGATACTGCATGAAAAGCACGCGGATGACATCCAGGTCGCGCAATATGGCTTTAGCGATTGTTTTGGCACTCGTGGCATCTATTGTGACGCCCTCCCAAACGAATGAACAGTGAGAACGGCACATGAATTTGCAGGAAGAATCGCTCCGTGCCACCAAAATCCTGAAAGGGAGGACTGTCCAGCACGTTTGGCGACACCGGCAGAAGGAATTCACAATTCAGTTTACTGACGGAACCAGACTCTTCGTCGATTGGCAGGAAAAGAAACTGGAGATTTCGATTACAGGTTCCAAAGAAACGTAACCCGAGTGCCACGAGGGTTATCATGCTCGCTCAACGTGCTAAGGTTTCAGGTGCGGCAAAGGCAGCAACTTGGGCGTCGGAAGCCGCGGAGTTCTTCGCTGATTGTACTAGGTTCCTTGGCGGTAGTTCGGGGGCAGTGACATGAAAGGAACGTTCATGATCGACTTCTCGAATCTCTTGTATGTACCCGATGGGCATGTCTGGCACGCCAACCGCAATGGCGAACCTGAAGAAGTTGTCATTGGCGGGACGGAATCAGGGCCGGATGAGGGCCGACTGGCGTTGGCAAAGCTTGTATCAGAGGACTTGGACGTTATCTTGACCGAAGCCAAGCGGTACGTCGCCTCGTTTATGTCCTTCGATAAGCTTGGCGCAAAAGGGGAGTTGTGGGTCATTGGGTTGGAGTTCGGCCGATTGCCGTCGGATAGGAACAGTGACTTCCACGTGCTCATGTCGCTCGACCATGACGACTATGGGCTCTGGGAGGTAACAGTCAGACGGCAGACCCATCCCCAACTGAAGCAAGGATTCTACCCAGTGCGGTTCAGCCGGACTGAATGGTAAGGGGTTGAGCAATGGCGGTAGCGGGGTAGGCTGTTGTGCCCCTGGACAGCCCGGCAGCGTTGGTAGCCAAGAAGATCCGTGAAGATATCACGAAAAGTGCCCTTCTCTATGCCTCAGAACAAATGGCGGTTACGGGAACAAGAAAAGGTGGTCTGTTCTGTAGACAATATGCTGATGTTGTGATGCCCCGCCGCCCGAGGCCTTTCCATGATCACAAACTCGTGCATCGCGCGGGCCGGTCGGGTATAATCGCAGGCGTCGGTGGGATGGCTCCTCGGCGGCGATCGAGGGCTTTCCTGCCATGAAACTCTGAAAGGTACAGCCATGAGAACAGCGTTGCGGATATCGGTCCCCTTCTGTGCCCTGCTGGTCGTGTTGGGCTTTGGCTCGCCGGCGAGGGCTCACGTGAGCCTGGGCACGGGCAACACCAGCCTGATCGGCGGCGACCTGTCGGACCCGACGGACACGGTCGAGTTGTCGGCCGACCCCGGGGCGGGCCTGCCGGAGGAGAAGATGATTCCCAAGAACGCCAAGTGGGTGAAGATCACCTGCGCGCCGGTCTCGGGCCCCTACGCGATCCCGCACCAGCGCAACCCCTACCAGAGTTGGGTGGGCGCCCCGGCGGCGGGCATCTTCATGAACAAGCCCGAGACGGTCAAGTGGTACGTGGCGTTCCGAGAGGGCGGCTACGGCGGCCCCTCCCCGGCCGATCCGTACTACTGCGCCATCGAACTGAAGGACGCGTTCACCCTGACGCACTTTACCCTCACCTCGGGCGGCCCGGACGTGCCCGACCGCGACCCGAAGGACTGGGCCCTCCAGGGCTCCAACACCGGCGCCGATGACGACTGGACGGACATCTACGTCTGCAAGCCCAAGGACCGCGGCGAATCCCCCTTCCAGGGCACGCCGTTCGAAACGCGGCTGTTCACGTCGTTCAATTCCGCCGGGCTGGCCAAGGCCGTCACGTCCGCCGACGCCAAGAAGCTCCAGGAGAAGCTGAAGGGCAAGACGATCGACAAGGCCGACTTCGCCCGCCCGGCCAAGACGTTTACGCATTTCCGGATCGCCATTTATTCCTGCTTCAATCCCAGCGCGGTCAACTGGATGTATCGCAACCCCAACGCGATGCACCTGGGCCAGTTGGAACTCTTCGGCGTTCCGGGCCCGAAGGAGAAGGTCACGCCCAAGGTCGTGAAGGAAGAGCCCGTCACCCCGCCCTCGGTGGACGCGCCCTTCATGATCACCTACTGGTGCGGGCCGTGGAAAAAGGACACCGACCTCGCACACTACCAGGAACTGGCCGATTGCGGCTTCAACGTGGCCTTCGCGGCCATCGACAATCTGTGGGAGAAGGCCTCGGCCGAGCAGGACGAGCACAACAAGAAGGTTCTCGATCTGTGCCAGCAGGTGGGCATGAAGGCCTTCATCTGGGACGGGCATATCGGAGGTACGGCCAGGAAGGATGAAACCCACCCGAACGCGAGAGTCCCCCAGCCCGGGATGACCCTGGACCAGAAGGTCGCCCTGTTGGGCATTGGCGAGTGGGATGAAGCCCC
>JAPLNA010000242.1 GCA_026693065.1 Planctomycetota bacterium | reverse complement strand
GCGAACGGTCCGCGGGGGAGAACCCTCGAGGAGGTTGTCTTGACGAGTGTTTTCATGATCTGCCCTGAGAAACCGCGGCGTCCGCCTTCGGCGGGCCGCTGAACGCACAGAACCTATTCTACCGACCCGACATGCCATACACAATTGCGCAGTCGGGGCGGGGAGGTCTAGGGTAAAATACCCCGAATGGATCTGTTTGCCCAACAGGAAGCGGCGGCCCTGGCCGCCAACGCCCCGCTGGCCGTGCGGATGAGGCCGCGCACTCTCGACGAGGTGCTCGGGCCGGAGGACTTCCTGGGCCCGGGCAAGATGCTCCGCCGCATGCTGGAGGCTGACGCGCTGTCGAGCGTGATTTTCTACGGCCCGCCGGGGTCGGGCAAGACGACGCTGGCGTCGGTGGTGGCCCGTCACTGTTCGGCGGCGTTTCACACGCTGAACGCCGCGTCGGCGTCGGTACGGGAGGTGCGGGAGGTGATCGACGGCGCCCGCACGCGACTGGCCGCCACGGGCCAGCGGACCGTCCTGTTCATGGACGAACTGCACCGCTTCAACCGCGCCCAGCAGGACGTGCTGCTCAACGACGTCGAGAACGGCACGGTGATCCTGATCGGGGCGACGACGGAGAACCCCTTCTTCGCCATCAACTCCCCCCTGCTGAGCCGCTCGACGATCTTCCAGTTCCAGCCCCTCTCCCAGGCCGACGTCGTCCGCCTCCTGAAACGCGCCCTCGCCGACGAGGAGCGCGGGCTGGGGGCGTACAAGGTGTCCGCCGACGAAGACGCCCTGGCCCACCTGGCGACGATCTGCGACGGGGACGTTCGGCGTGCCTTGACGGCCCTGGAGGTGGGCGTGCGGAGCCAGGCGGCAGGCAAACGCGAACCCGACGGGCGGATCCGCTTCGACCTCACCGTCGCCCAGGAGTCCATCCAGGCCAAGGCCATCCAGTACGACCGCACCGGCGACCTGCACTACGACGCCATCAGCGCGTTCATCAAGAGCATGCGGGGCAGCGACCCGGACGCGACGGTATACTGGCTGGCTCGAAGAATGCTGGCGGCGGGGGGAGGACCCGCGGTTCCTCGCCCGGCGGATCGCCATCCTCGCCAGCGAGGACGTCGGCAACGCCGACCCGCGGGCGATCTGCGTGGCGGCGGCGGCGTTCGACATCGTCGAGAAGGTCGGCCTGCCCGAGTGCCAGCTCACGCTGGCGCAGGCGGCGATCTACATGGCCTGCGCCCCCAAGAGCAACGCCGCGACGGCCGCCATCGGCGCCGCCGTCGACGACGTCAAGAACAACCGCACCCTTCCCGTGCCCAAACACCTGCGGAACGCCCCCCACCCGGGGATGGCCCGGCAATTCGGCAGCGGCGAGGGCTACCAGTACAGCCACGATTACCCCGGCGGCATCAGCCCCGACCAGGACTACCTGGGCGTGGAGAAGACCTACTACGTTCCCACGGATCGCGGATACGAGAAGCACATCGCGGCGTACCTGGACTGGGCCCGCCGCCTGAGGGAAACGCCCCCATGACCCACGACGACGACAAGGCCCTCAAGGCCCAGAAGAAGCAGCTTCGCTCCCAGATGCAGCAGGCCCTGCTGGCCATGACGAGCGAGCAGGTGAGCCAGGCCAGCGAGGCCCTTTGCCGCCGGGTGACGGCCCTGCCGGAGTTCGTCCAGGCTGCCTCGGTCATGGTTTTCATTCCCATCGCCGGCGAGGTGGCTACGCTGGGCATCGCCCAGGCGGCGTGGGCGGCGGGCAAGACCGTCCTGGCGCCCAAGATCGTCTGGAACACCCACGAGATGGTCGCCCTGCCCTGCCGCTCGTTCCAGGAGGGCATGGTGACGGCCCGGTACGGGCTGCTCGAACCGCGGGAGGGCACGCCCCACCGCCCCGACGCGATCGACCTGGTGATCGTGCCGGGCCTGGCCTTCGACCGCCACGGGCGCCGCCTCGGGCGGGGCGCGGGGTTCTACGACAACTTCCTGGCCACTCCGGGCCTCCGCGCCGTCACCTGCGCCGTCGCCTTCGACCGCCAGCTCGTCCGGGCCGTTCCGGCCGGACGATATGACTGGCCCGTTCAGATGCTTGTGACCGATACACAAGTACTGCGGTTTACCTGAACACCGTCCATGCCGGACGGGCCGCCCGGAAAGACCATGAACGCCAACATAAGACAACACGCGGGATTCGTAGCGATTGTGGTGGGGTTGTGCATTCTGTCGTGGCTGGCCTGGCCGCGAAGCAGGAGCGCCACGGCAGCCAAGCCGGTCCAGGCCGCCGCCCCGGCGGCCGTCAGGCCCGCCCCCGCGGCGGAAACTCCCCCGCCCGCCCCGGCGCCCCAGACGGCCGCACCCTCCCAGACCGACCTGGACGAGGCCGTCCGTTCCGCCGCCGGCGCCAACGCCGCCGAGCGACCCGAGACCCCGGAGGCTTGCGACCTTGACGCCGACGTTCGCTCGGCCGCCCAGGCGAGCCCGCGGTCGCCCGCCGACGAGGTCAACCCGCCGACGATGGCCGACGAGCGCCCGACGTCCGCGCCGGCGCCCGAGCCGGAGGAGCAACCCTCCCCCGCTCCGACGGGGACGGCCACCCCGGCCCCCACCTCGCCCGCCGGCGCCGCGGCCAACACCGGGGCCGATCTGATCTGGCCCAAGTTCGTCCCCATGGAAAAGGGCCCCGCCCTCGAAAAACTCAACCAGGGCCTGGCCCTGGTCTTCAAGAGCGACGGCTCGCTGGATTCCGACAAGGCCCCCAAGTTCGTCGAGGCCCGGCGGGCGATTTCCGCCGCCTACAACGCCGGGTCGCTGGGCGAGACCGACCTGGCCCGCGCCCGGACGGCCCTGACGGCCCTGGGCGAGGCCACCATCTTCTCCCGATGGGTCTACGAGGGAGACGACCTGGTCATGAAGTACAAGTTCGAGTCCGGCGACTTGCTCGAGGGCACGCGCAAGCAGGTCGGGCTGATCCGCAAGCTCTCCCTCCGCGTGCCCGCCCAGGTCATCCTGACCAGCAACCACGTGCCCTCCGGCAAGGATTTCCGCGCCGGCGAGGTCTACAAGATTATCCGCGGGCCCTTCCATGCCATCATTACCAAGAAGGCCTTCACGATGGACCTGTACCTGCAGGACACCTTCGTCAAACAGTACAAGGTGGCGGTCGGCGCCCCCGAGACTCCCACGCCCGAGGGCTACTTCCACGTGGTGCTTAACGGCAAGATGACCGCCGCCCCGTACAACCCCCCGCCCAACCGGAGCACCAAGGGCAAGACCCTACACCCGGGCGACGCGGACTACCCCCTCGACGCCGAGGGCCACAATATCCGCATCGAGGGCGTCCCCGCCAAGGGAACCAACATCTCCGCCGAAGAGGGCTTCGCCGTCCACGGCACGAAGGACCCCTCGAGCATCGGCAAGAGCGTCAGCCTCGGCTGCGTCCGGTTGTCCCCCACCGATATCAAGGAAGTCTACGGGATGCTGTACGAGAAGTGGTCCACCGTGCAGATCAAGCCGTGATCAGTAACCAGTAACCCGTAATCCGTAATCAGTAACCGGCTCCTGCTGCCCGCGTTCCTCGCCGCGCGAACCGAACGCCCTCTCACCAATCATCCTGGGATCTTCCCCGGCCCCTGATTACCGATTACTGGTTACTGGTTACTGATTACTGGTTACGAATTCCCGTCCTCAGTTCTCCGAACTATGCCCCAGCAGGCTGGAGTTCCGGGAGGTGAAGCGGACTTCCGGCACGCCCTCGGGCCAGAACGACACGTACAGCGAGACATTGTCGTTGCGCGTGTCGTACTGCAGGGTGAAGGCGGTGTACCACCGGGGGAACTTGCGGACCAGCGAGACGCTGGTGGCCAGGTTCCGCCCGCCGTCGTACTTCGTGTCGTACTGCTCGAAGAAGCTGACGGAGTACTTGTCGCTGATCTTGTAGTTGGCCCCGAAGGTGAATACCGAGGAATTGACCTCGTTGATATACCGCCAGCCCAGGAAGTACCGCATCCGCGGGTCGCGGTCGATGGCCAGCCCGACGTAGCTCTGCGAGAGGTTGCCGCCGTCGAGGTCGAACTTCGAGCCGGCCTGGAAGAGCACGCTGTCGGACACCTGCCAGGAGTAGTCCAGGGCGAAGTAGTCCCGGGGCAGGCTGAATTCCGGGCGGTGGAAGATGAAGATGCCGTCCTGCGGCAGGCCCTTCTCGGCCTGGCTGTCGAAGAGCCCCACGACCGTGTCCAGCCGCATCCAGTCCACCGTCGACCGCTTGCCGGCAGGGCCTCGCTGCGTCTGCAGCCGCTGGAACGCCCCGAACGCCACCCCGCCGGCCTTCGTCACGTCCTGCTCGATCCCCGGGTCCAGCGCGTACAGTTGAGACGGATCGGCTCCGCTGCTGCCCGTCACCCACGCCGACGCCACAGGCGTGATAATGTGCCGCAGCCCGTTGACGTCCCACAGCCGGCTGTTGACGTTGTTGTACGTCCGCCAGATGTCCATCGACGACTGCATGCCCAACTGACCGATCACACGGCTCTGGGAAGACCCGTCGGGCGAGTCGCCCCAGCCGGCGGCGTCGACCATGGCGAAGGGCCTGAAATTCACCGGCCCGGCCCGGAAAGGCGCGTCGATTTCCTGCCGGGTGTGCCCTCTCGCGAACGCCCCGCTGGAATCCACACTGGAATCCTTGTCCGACGCGTACCGTTTCACGCCCGCCTGCGATTCGTTGAAATACACCAGCCCGGAGTCGCCCAGCGGCTGGCCCGCCATCCAGAACGCCAGGTCCGGGTACGATTCCGTCTGCGTCTGGAAGTCGTTAAGCCGGTACTGCAACAGACCCGTCACCGCCCAGTTGTCGCCCCCCTGCTTCTTGAAGTACGCCAGGGTTTCCTGGTCCTTGCCGGCCTCGTACTCGTCCCGGAAGAACGACTCCAGGAAGTTCCGGTCCGACAGGTAACTCAACTCCAACTGCACTTCCCAGTCGTCGGCCAGAATGTGCTTGTCCCGCATCAGCAGCCGCCCGCGCTCGCTGGGGGCCGGTATGTTCTTCCGATCCCTGCCGAAATCATCTTCCCCCCGCCCGTCATGCACAAAATACCCCCGCCCGTACCCGCTGTAGGTATCGCGGAGGTAGTCGTAGCCGACGCCCAGAACGGCCCCGTGCGTGAACGCGTCGGCATCCAGCCTGGCCGACCAGCCTTGCGGCGCGACCATGCCCAGGAGCCGGTATAAGTCCCACTGGCTCTCCACCCCCCACCCCAGGTCGCCGAACGAGCCGAACTTCAAGCCCGTCAGGGGGATGTTGTTTTCCTCCACGGCCCCCGAGGCCCGCGGCATGTAGAACACCGGCACATCCCGAACCCGGAAGGTCAGGTCCTGCATCCACGAGTACCATCCCCGCTCGGAGACCTTCTGGCCGGTGGCATCGTAGGCCGTCGTTTCCTTCATGTACAGCACCCGGGGGTTGATCGCGTACTCGGGGGTGGCGAACTCGCTCGTGGAGATCTGGGCGTTCTTGAACCAGACCTCGGTGCTGGAGAGTTCCCGCATTTGGTCCGCCCGGACCACGATGGGCACGTCCCGCCCGGGAACCACCGCCTGGAACACCGCGTGCGGGATCACCGCCCGGTCTTTGGCGAACTCGTAATACGCCTCCGGCGCCCGAATCACCCGGTCGCCCCGGCGGATCGTCACGTCGCCCATGAGGTACACGCCCTGGAGCGATTCCTTGTACTCCTTGGGCCCGGGCAGATCTGAAGTCATCCCGCCCATCTGCGGGCTCCACGGGATCGACGCGCTCTTGGGAGGCAACTTCTTCGTGAAGATCACCGCGTTCTGGCAGGTAAGTTCCATGGCCTGCCCGTTGGGGTCGTACGCCGTCAGGATCACGTTCTTCTGGGCCGTCGTCACCCGACGCATCTCCCCCAGAGGGTCCTTCTCAATGCGGCTGTCGATGGGCCCCTCGGCCTGGAGGTGGATGCGGCTGTAACCGCGTTTGACCGCCCGGGCCGACCGCGGCTGGGTCGACGCCGGTCCGGTGCTCGTTCGCTTGGCCTTCGTACTCGACTTGACCCGCGGGGCGCCCGGCACGGCGGCATCGGTGGGCTCTTGGGCGATCGGGGCCTGTTCCGCCGATTCGGCGTCGCCATTCTCGGCCTCGCCCGGGAGCACGACAAGGTCGTTCCCGCCAGGCTTGACGCTCGCCCGCTCACCCGCGGGAACCTCGGCGTTTTCCGCCTCCGGGGAGGCCGGCTGGCGGGCCCGCCCGCCGCCCATCGCGGCGACTTTCCGCGCGACGATCCCGGCCTCGTACACGCCCAGCCCGGCCACCGGGCCCTCGACCATGTCCCCGATGAGCAGCACCTTGCCCTTCACCCGCACGGGGATGACCATCTTGCGGTCGGAGGCCGTCACGTTGCCAGGCTCGGCGATCTTCGCGTTGCTCTGAGCGTAGATGCACATATCCCGCTCGGCGACCACCGTGTCCTGCTTGTTCTGCATCCAGATCACGCCCTCGTCGCTGGTGATCGTGCGAGGGCCGATCTTGACGTTCATCCCCCCCAGCACCGCCACCACCTTCTGCCCCCCGATGTCCTGCGTGCGGACGGTCTTGCCCGTGATCACCACGTCTTCGTTGATGTAGCCGGAATCCTCATCGGCCAGACAGACGCCCGCGGCCAACAGGAAAACCCCCAGAGCCAGACCCGAGCGAAAGGCGCGAGCGGCGGCCCGGTGAGCCATGTCGGCATAATCTGCGCGGTTATTCAAAGTCGGCCTCGTGGCGTGGCAGTCCTTGCCCGCACTTGCGTGAACGGCCCGCCTCCCGGGCCCGGCATTGGGTGAAGTTGTATATTCTCGGGGCCGTTCTTGCAAGGAAAAAATCCCCCATCCCCCCTGCCTCAGGTGGTCCCAAGGCGCCCTTGACCTGCCCGCCCGAGGCGCATATCATTGGCTCGTGCACGAACTTGGCCTCGCCACTGAGATCATTCGCCTCCTGGAAGACCAGAAGCGTCAACGCGGGTTCCTCCGCGTCAACATCGTCCGCCTCCGGGCCGGCGCCCTCAGCGGCGTCGACCGCCACGCCCTCGAACTGGCCTTCACCATCGCCGGCGAGGGTTCCTGTGCGGCCGGGGCGAGGCTGGAACTGGACCAACCGGCCCTGACCCTCCTGTGCCGCCAGTGCCGCGGGGAAACCCCTGCGACCCAAGCCGGCGGGCCCCAAACCTGTCCCGCCTGCGGCTCGAGCGAGCTGGTCCTGCGGGGCGAAGACGGACTCGACGTTGTATCAATCGAGGTGGATTGACGTTACACGGAGGTCACCATGACCGAAATTCCCCTGCAAAAGAGCGTCTTTCAGCGGAACCAGGCCCAGGCCGACCGTATCCGCCGCCGCTTCGCCCAGGCCGGGTTGGCCGTCGTCAACCTCCTGTCCAGCCCGGGGGCGGGCAAGACCAGCCTGCTGGAACAGACCGCCGCCCGCCTGGCCGGCAGAAGGCGGATCTTCGTCGTCGAGGGCGACCTGGAAACCGAGCGTGACGCCGACCGCATCCGCGCCGCCGGCCTGCCCGCCCGGCAGATCCAGACCCACGGCGCCTGCCACCTCGACGCTGAATCCATCGAACAGGCCCTCACCGACGTGGACCTGAACGCCTACGACCTGCTGCTGATCGAGAACATCGGCAATCTGATCTGCCCGACGGGGTTCGACCTGGGCGAGGACGTCCGCGTCGTCGTCGCCAGCACGACCGAGGGCGACGACAAGCCCCACAAGTACCCCGAGGCCTACCACGCCTCCGACGTCTGCGTGCTCAACAAGATCGACCTGCTGCCCTACGTGCCCTTCCGCGTCGAGGCCTTCCTCGCCGCCGCCCGCCGTGCCAACCCCGGCCTCGTGTTCTTCCAGACCTCCTGCACCACCGGCGAGGGCATCGACGCCTGGTGCGAATACCTGTGTGCTCTCCATCGCTCGCCGGCGTAGCTGACTCATCTCCAGTTTCAGCGGAGGCCTTGACGCCGTGGCGTACGAGGCGACAGCAACCACATCGGTGTTTGTGGCAAAGAGACGGGGATTAGGGGATTAGGGGATTGAATCAAGGCAGAAGAAAGACCAAGATGGACCCGGGCGCCCGGGTTGGCCGAGGCAACGGGCCGGCTTTCTTGAGCTGTTTCCGTATCCTCCGTTTCAATCCCCCATGACTCTGCCGGCGTAAGGATTGCTTGTATCCGCAAAAGCCTATACAATAGCTGGCGTATCCGACTCCCCGCCCTCTGGAGCATGGAATGTCGATAGAGATCACCTGGCTGGGCCACGCCAGCTTCCGTATCACCGCCGGAGGCCGTGTGATCTACATAGACCCCTGGAAGGTCTCCCGCGTCCCGCACGATGCCGACGTGGTCTTCGTCTCCCACACCCACTACGACCACTGCTCCTCGCCTGACATCGCGAAGGTTTCGCACCCGGGCACGATCCTGATCGGTCCGGTGGACACGCTGGCGAAACTGCACGGGGGACACCCCCTGACGCGGGGCGAGGGGCTGCGGCTGGGCGAGATGACCGTCGAGGGCGTCGCCGCCTATAACGTCGAGAAGAGCTATCACGCCAAGACCAACGGCTGGCTGGGGGTGGTGCTGGGGCTGGACGGAAAGAGGATCTACTACTCCGGCGACACCGACGTCGTCGTGGAGATGACCAAGCTGGGTTCGATCGACCTGGCGATCCTGCCGGTGGCGGGGCTTCACACGATGAACCCCGCCCAGGCCGCCGAAGCCTGCCGCCAGATCGGCTGCAAGGCCGCCCTGCCCTGCCACTGGGGGGACATCATCGGCGCCCGCTCGGACGCCCAGGCCTTCGCCGACGCGGCCCCCTGCCCGGTCCACATCCTCAACCCGGGGCAGACCCTCACCCTCTAGTCAAGGGCGGAAGAGGGGGAGCCGCGAACAACGCGAACAAAGACGAACGAAAACAAACATAAAGGATTCTATTTGTTATTCTGTCTGTTTTGTTCGTCTTTGTTCGTCTTGGTTCGCGTCGTTCGCGGCCATCCCGCCTATTCGACCGTTCGGCTCAAGCTCGGCAGGAAGTATTCCTGAACGACGCGGTCCCAGCTCATCCGCTGGGCCCATTGGGCGCCGGAGGCGATCAGCTCGTCCCGCTGTTGGTCGGTGCGGGGGAGGCGTTGGCAGATGATCTCCGCCAGGCGCTTGGTCTCCACGGTTTCGATGCGGTCGCGGTCGCCCACGCTCAGGGCCATCAGGGCCGGCATGGACATCCCCGCCGCCGGCGTGACGAAGTCGCCCTCGATGATGTTGGCGGCCATCGGGCCGCCGGCAACGCTCCGGGCGAATCCCATGCACCCACACACGTTCGACACCACGCACAGCGTCCCGAAGCTCAGGGGCTCGAACTGGCTGATGCCGAAGGGCTCGTAAATACTCAGCCCCAGTTCCACGTCCGTCCCGCGGCGGATGTCGGCGAAGGTCATCTCCTCGCTCATCCGCCGCCCGCAGGCGGCGCGGTTCCAGCCCCACTGGTTGACGAAGACCGCCCGGACGGCCTCGTGGTCGCGGTTGAAGTGGTCCACCATCCCCCCCAACTGCTCCTCGCCCCCGCTCAGGTCGGGGTAGCCCTCCTCGTGCCCGACCGGCCAGCCGTACACCCGCTCCATCTGGGCGATGTCCCGGCTGCGCCGCAACCCCCCCAGCGTGCCCAGCAGGAAGTAGGCGGCGGTTTCCTTCCGGGCCGCTAGCAGAGGCTCCAACGCGTGCAAGACCCCCAGGTCCCGCCACAGCCCCTTGCTGCGGACCGGACGGCAGACGTGGGTGAACACCCACGTCGGGCGGTAGCCCAGCAGTCGTTCGGCGTAGTCGACCATGCGGCGGCGGCTGGCCTGTTTGGCCGCGGCGCCGATCCGCTCCGACGGAATGCCGTTGTACATCCGGTCGATCTTCACGTGCTTGAAATGGGAGTCCACGAACTGCAGCTCGGCCTCGACGTAGTCGCCCACGGCGAAGACGTGGTCGCAGTGCCGGGCCGCCTTCACCAGCGGGTGATTGTAGTTCTTCTGCACGTCGCCGAAGAGCTCTTCCAGGCTCTGCCCCCGCTGGGCGGCCTGCTGCATCACGTTGTAGAACATCGTGTCGTGCCCGGGGTGGTCTTCCACCACCGGACGCACCGAGGCTACCTCGTGCGCGTAAAACACCGTCCGCGTGTTCGGGGCGTCGGCGGCGATGGCCTTCAGGGCCGTCGGCATCCCCATATACTCGTGCGCCAGCAGCACGACCGGATCGGCCGCCCCGTCGCACCCGATGGCCCGCAGGGCCTCGAAGCCCGGCTCCGCCAGCCGCACGTATTGCTCGTATTCCCAGTGCCCCTCGAACTTCTCGCTGTGAACGCCGAACTTCTGGCTGAGTTGCCCCTTGAACACGTTGAGCCGGTCGCGGTTGCAGTGGAACACGTCAACCAGGAGTACCTCGGCCTCGGTGACGCGCCCGGTGCACGGGTCGTCCACCGGACGGCGGCCGTACACGATCCGGACGTCGAACGACCGTTCGACCGGGCGGAAGATCTTCTCGTAGGAATCCGACGAGACCCCGTCGATGGAGCTGTACAGCACCGTGCCCTGCGCGCCCAACCTCGGGCCCGCCGAATGCCCCGTCTCGAACAGCGGGCCCAGCAGGATCGTCCGAGAAACCTGTTTCTGATACGCCTGACTGTTCATCAGCCCGGCAATCACCGCTCCGATGCCGCCGATCTTCTCGACGGCCTCATGCGTCACGTGTACAACGATCATTCGAGATCCTTCTCCCGACCAACGGATAATACGAACACTCAATTCTAGCATCGGCGAAATCCCGCCCGCACTTGCCCAGTTCATTTTTCCCCCCGCGGCGGTATCATGCCCTGGCAGGAGAGACGCGTGAGTGACCCCATTACAAGGCTGGCCCCTTCGCCCACCGGCGCGCTGCACCTGGGCAACGCCCGGACGTTCCTTCTCAACCACCTGCTCGCCCGCCGCCACGGGTGGCGGATGCTCATGCGAGTCGAGGACCTCCCCGGGCCCCGGATCAAACCCCACGCCGCCGCCGACATGCTCGAGGAACTTGCCTGGCTGGGGCTCCAGTGGGAGCAGCCGGTGATCTACCAGTCCGCCCGGCGGGCGGCCTACGACGAGGCCCTGGCGAAGCTGGCGAGGGACGGGTGGGCGTATCCGTGCACGTGCAGCCGCAAGGACGTCGAGTCCGCCGCCCTGGCCCCCCACGCCGACGACGCCGCGGGGGCCTACCCAGGCGCCTGCCGCGGACGCTACGCCGACGCCGCCGACGCCCGCCGCCAGAGCGGACAAGACCCCGCCTGGCGCGTTCGCGTCGAGGACGCCCCCGTCCGCGTCAACGACCACGTCGCGGGGACCGTCGAGTTCAACCTCGCCCGCCTGGGCGGCGACTTCGTGATCGTCCGCCGCGAGGGGCTGGCGGCGTATCAGTTGGCCGTCGTCGTCGACGACGAGGCCGCCGGGGTCAACCGCATCGTTCGCGGGGACGACCTGCTGGATTCCGCCGCCCGCCAGGAGCACCTCCGCCGCCTGCTGGGAATGACCGACCCGATCGAGTACTGGCACCTGCCCCTGGTCGTCGGGCCCGACGGACGACGCCTGGCCAAACGACACGGCGACACCCGCCTGGCCTGGTTCCGCCAACACCACGCCACCCGCGAGAGGGTTCTAGGCCTGCTGGGGTTCTGGAGCGGCCTGCTGCCCCGACGCCGACCGGCGGAGATGGCCGAACTCGCCGACGTGTTCGACGAGGCCCGCCTGCCGCAGACCCAGGTGGTCTACACCCGGCCCGATCACGACTTCCTCCTCACCGGGCGCGAAGGAAACTAGAAGGCACTGCTGGGCTTCTTCGTCAGCAGGATGCCGCGGACGTAGTTGTCGTGCTCGCGGGCGTTCTTCAGGATGGGATACTCCGGGTCATCCTCGGTGCAGCCCCTGAGCGACCGCTCGAGCTTGTCCAGTTCCACGGTCGCTTCTTTCCAACTGGCCAGGTCCTCGCGGCTCTTGACGTTCTGGACGACTTCCCAGATCCACTTGATCAGGTGATCCCTCGCCGCATCACAGTCGTCGACGTCCCGGGCGTCCTTGGGCAGGTGCAGCCCGCTGTAGGCCAGGTAGAGCTTGTAATTCCGGTACGCCTCGTAGGGATTCACAATGGCCGCGCTGCGGGTGGCCCACAGGCGGCGGGCGATCTTGAGGCAGTCCTCGGCCTTGCCGGCGTCCAGCGGAAGCGGCTCGCGCCGCAGCGAGACGCGGTAATCCTGGTAGCCTTTTCGGATGCAGCCCTCGATCTCCTCTTTGGTCAGCGTGTGAGGCGCTCCGGCGCCCGGGCCCGTCTGGGTGTTCTTGCGGAACGTCGCCAGCAGGACGATCACCCCCACCATCGCCGCGGCATAGACGGCGAAGACGACGAGCATCTTGCGTCGTTTGGCCGCCTTTTCGTCGGCCTGCACGCTCGCCCGCAGGGCCTGGTCGGTGACTTTGGCGGCCACCTCGGCCCCGATGGCCAGCGAGGTCTCCGGCAGCGCGGGCGGACGAACGATCGGCGTGACCCCGACAGGGACGGGGGCGGGCGAGTCGGAGGGAACTTCCTCGGGCGCCGCCTCGGGCGGGGCCTCCGTCACCTGCGACGCCCGATACGCCGCCAAGGCCGCCTCGGCGTCGTCGTCGGCCTCCACAAACAGCAGTTGGCTCTCCACGCCGGGGGCGATCACGTCCCCCGTCTCCAGGAACAATTGCTTGCCCGGCTTGCAGGCCGTGCCGCTCACGGGCATCTTCCGCGACGTGAGGTTCTCGAAAATCCACCCATCCCGCGTCAGGGTCAGGGCGAAGGCCTTGCGGGAAACGCACTCCTCACTGATCCGGACGTCGCACTCGCCGCCACGTCCGGCCAGAACGGGGTTGGTCATCAGGGGGGATCGCTGCCCGGCCTGCGGCCCGGCGACGAAGATGAGTTCGGCCGCGCGTGCCATTAGGCCTTCTCCCCCGCGGGTTGTCGCGGCGCGAGGCTCATTGCGTGAACAGTCCGTTCTCCACCGTGTTGACGATCATCGGGCCGAACAACGCCAGCACCACCCCCATCAGGATCAGCAGGCTGGGCAGGAGGATGCGGACGCTGGCGACGGCGGCGGCGTGCTCGGCCCGGACGCTCCGGTGCATCCGCATGAGGGTCGCCTGGGAATGCAGGGCATCGGCCAGGGGCGTGCCCAGTTCCTCCGCCTGCACGATGCTCGCAATGATGCTGCGGAGCATTTCCAGCGGCACGCGTTCGGCGAGGTTCTCCAGCGACCGCCGGCGGGTCGTGCCCAGGTTGATCTCCGCCAGCACCGCCCGAAGCTCGGCGTTGAAGGGGTCGGAGCCGCCTTCCTTGACGACGGTCTGGACGGCCTCGGTGAAGGTCGCCCCGGCCCCCATCGCCAGGGCGATCAGGTCCAGGGCGTAGGGTACGCGTTTACCGATCGTGCGGACCCGCGAGGAGGCGCGGCTGTAGAGCTGCAGGATCGTCAGGATCATCCCCGCGCCCATCGCGAAGAACAAAATCACCACGCTGAACTGCCCCGCGGCGATCAGGTACAGCACTTCCATCACCCCCGCCAGGGCCGAGCCCGTCAGCAACGCCACCGCAATCTGCTCCTCCGGCGTGTAGAACTCCGGGTTGCCGCTGGCGACGAGCTTGCCGCGGATCCATCGCTTGAGCCCCGGCAGCGCCAGCCGGTGCGCCAGCGAGAGCATCACCAGCATCAGCGGACGAAGAAGGGTGGACTCAAACATCGTCGTGCGGTCGCTGTGCCCGGTGGCCAGGGCGGCCTCACGCTGCGGCGAGAGGCTGATCTTGCCCGGGTGCGAGAACATCGCCACCACCAGCATCGCCACCGACGCCAGCAGGCAGACCGACAGGACAATGTCCCAGAAGCCCTGGCCCAGGGAGAAGAACGTCGCGTCCGAAGCGGTGGCGGCGAGTGTCAGCATGTCAGATATCGATCGCTACGATCTTCCGGATCCAGACGTATCCGGCGATGTTCAGGATGACAATGGTTCCGAGGATCAGGTTCCCGACGACGTTGGCGTGCCCGTTGATCTGGAGGGCGAAGAGCCGTTCCACCCAGGTGTGGTCGATCAGGTAAAGGATGCCCAGCACGACCGCCGGCATCGTCGCCAGCCACCGCGCCGTCGTCCGCCCCTGGGCGGTGAGGGTCTTGACGCGGCTCTCGAGCCGCTGGATCTCCAGAATGCTCTCGGCGATGCGGTCGAGGGTTTCCCCCAGGTCGCCGCCTCGCTCCCGGTGCGTCAGCAGGGCCGCGAACAACAACTGGTAGTCCGACGAGCCGATTCGCCGGGCGGCGTTGCTCATGGCCGTTTCCAGCGGCACGCCGTACTCGTACTCTCGCATCATGTGGTTGTATTCCTGGCGGACGGGGTCGGCCCCATCCCGGGCAACCAGCTGCATCGCCTGGACCAGGTTGAGCCCCGCCCGGACGCCCGAGGCCAGCGTCCGGATGCTGGAGACCAACTGCTGGTCGAGCTTGGCCACGCGCCGGCGGCGGAGATACCCGATCGCCAGCGAGGGCAGGAACACCCCCGCGATCAGCCCCATCGCGCCGCCGACCCACCCGCCCAGCAGGAGGAAGCCGGTGACCGCCATCAGCACCATGCCCAGGCCCGTCAGGTACGTCACGCTCCGCGGGCGGACGTCGATCATCAGAGCCCCCTGCAGGTCTCGCTCGTAGCCGGCCTCCCTCGCGGCCACCACGCCCTTGAACGGGCGATACCCCACCAGCACCACCGCCATCGCCAGAACGCCCAGCACGACGCTGCTGACCATCTGCCCGGTCCCGGTCATGTCCTCAACGGCCAGCACGATCGCGATCACGTGAACACCTCCACGTCCAGGAACCCTTTCTCCATCAGTTCCTCGGTGAACACGGGAATGTAGCCGGTGTGGCGAAGGTGGCTGGGCTTGGTCTTGTCGTGCCCGTCGCGAAGAACGAAAATGTCCTCGGTGATGATCTGCTCGGTCTCCGGGTCGATGCCGCTGATCTCGCTGACGTGGGTGACGCGGCGGCTGCCGTTGGGCATTCGCGAGATCTGAACCACCACGTCCAGCGCCGCCGTGATCTGTTCCCGGATCGCGCGGATGGGCATCTCGACGGCCATCAGAACCATCGTCTCCAGCCGCAGCATCGTGTCGTCGGGGGTGTTGGCGTGGATGGTGGTCAGCGAGCCGTCGTGCCCGGTATTCATGGCCTGGAGCATGTCGAGGGCCTCGGGCCCGCGGCACTCGCCGACGATCAGGCGGTCGGGCCTCATGCGCAGGGCGTTCTTCACCAGGTCGCGGATCGTGTAGGCCCCGCGCCCCTCGATGTTCGCCGGGCGGGTCTCCAGGCTCACCAGGTGCTCCTGGGGCAACTGCAGTTCCGCCGAGTCCTCGATCGTGATGATGCGCTCCTCGCGCGGAATGAAGTGGCTCAACACGTTCAGGGTGGTCGTCTTGCCGCTGCCCGTGCCGCCGGCGATGATCAGGTTCTTCCGCCCCAGCACGCACGCCCGGAGAAACGCGGCCGTCTTCTCCGTCAGCGTGCCCCGCTCGATCAGATCGTCGATCGTGAAGGGAATGCGGGCGAACTTGCGGATCGTCAGGGCCGGACCCGACAGGCTCAGCGGATTGATGATCGCGTTCACACGAGAGCCGTCCGGCAGCCGGGCGTCCACCAGCGGCGTGCTGCGGTCGATGCGACGCCCGACCGGCGTGATGATCCGCTCGATGATGCTGACGAGGATCTCCTCGGAGAAGAAGCTCCGCCCGGAGTCCTGCAGCACGCCTTCTTTTTCAATGTAGATGCGGTCCTTGCCCACCACCATCACTTCGTTGACGTTGGGCATCTCCAGCAGGTCCTGGAGGGGCCCGTACCCCAGCACGACGTCCTCGATCTCTTTCGAGAGCATGCGGTGCACGAGGTAGTCGCGTAGTTCGGGGGTGATGCGTTTGCCCGCCTGGCGCATCTGGCTTTCCCAGTCGGCCTCGATGGCGGCGACGTCTTCCTTGAGGGTGTGCGGGCGAAGGCGGAGAGTGAAGTTGCCCACGATGTCGCCGATCAGCCGCGACAGGGCCTCCTCGTGCTTGGGGTTCAGCACGTCGGAGTCCTCGAAGCCGTACCCGTACAGCATCTTGCCCGTCGAACGGCGGGTCAGCTCGGTGACCACGTTTCGCCAGAGGAACTCGCGGGCGAGGTACTTGGCCATCGCGTCGTCGACTTCCTTGAAGTGCGACTGAATGATCTGCGACAGGCGGTTTTTGATCAGGGCGACGTGGGCTTCGTCCACCCCGCCGGCCTGGCTGGTCACGCGGAGGTTGAGCTGGTCGAGCAGTTCCTGGTGCATCTTCTGCTCCAGCTCGATCACCCGCCGCCGGGGGGACATTGCCCGGGCCGCCCCGCTGATCCGCCGGACCGAGGGCTCCATCATATACAGGCTGTACTCGCCCAGGCGGATCTCGTCCCCGAAGTCGATCTTGCAGCGCTGCCCCTTGGCCACGAGCTTGTTGGCGACGGTCGTGCCGTTGATCCCGAGGCTCTCGACGAAGTAGTTGCCGGCCTCCAGGACGATCTGCGAGTGCTTTCGCGACACGAACGGACTGCGGAGCGTGACGGTGTTGTCGTCGTCGCGCCCGATGGTGATCAGGCCGTCGCCGACCTTCAGCACCTCGCGCTGGTTGGTGAACTGATTGTAAACCCAGATTTCCACGCGGGCGAATCCTCTATTACCCGGGCCCTTCGGCCCGGACGGCGCCTTTGCCCTTGAGGAGTTTCTTGGCTTCGTCGGTGACGGCGGGGGAGGCCAGTCCCTCGCCCTTGGCGATCATTTCCAGCCACGCCGGGCCCACGGCCTTGTTCATCAACTCGTTCATCTGGTCGGCCATCTTCTCGTCCAGTTGGATGGTGACCTTGCGGTAGCCGCTCAGGCTCACGCGGGGGCGGCTGGGATCGGCGTTGGTGGGCTCTTCGATGCGGTTCTCGCCGACGCCGATGATCCGGGCGCTCCGGAGCAGCCGGACCGGCACCAGTTCGCCCGACCGCACGTTGGGCATGTTGGCCACCACGTTGACCCAGATGCCTCCCCGCCCCGTAAGCACGCCGGGGGCGGTACGGTTGGTGTCCACAGGCAGGGTGTAGCTGATCATGCCCTGGTCGAGCAGGCTGGGGTCGGTGTTGTAGCCTTCGAAGTGGGTGATGCGAACGAGCGTGTCCTTGCGGATCTTCACCGCCACCTTGAGCGAGTCGATGTAGGAACTTCGGTTTGCATAGGGGATCACGTCGCCCATCGCGGACTCGAGGTCCTTGGGCACTTCCATCGCGGCCACCGCGTTCGAGGGGAAGGGCTTGCCCGGCTCAACGTCCTGCGTGCTCTTGAGCATCGTGACCATCTCGCCCTTGCTGCCCTTGCGCACCTGGGCGATGTGCAGGTTGTAGACGACCATCACGACCAGGCCCAGGGCGAAGGCGACGATCAGCAGCCGCCAGTTCTGGGCGATGGGAGTTTGTTCATCAGCCATGTCCGAGATTCCTTCTTCCAGATCGATCCGGCTACCGTACCGGCACCGACACGACCACAACGATGGATACTATTCTCGCATCCTGGCGGCTGCTCCGCAAGGAAACGGTTGCCGCCTCGCCTCCGCGGGCGAACGCCAGGGTCCGCCAGGCCGGCAGGGCCCCCCAGTCGCCCACGGGGGCGAACCCGGCGGCGGGCAGTGCCTTACGGTAGTGTTCTTCGGCCGAAGCCGCCGTCCCCCTGTAGTCATACGCTCCCTCCTGGCGGCGGAATCCGCCCTGGAGAAATTGGCGGCACAGGCGTCGGGTGGCCCCCGGCGGGGGGACGAGCCGGCCCGGGTCGCCGTCGAGGGGCTCCAGTTCGGCGTAGGCCATCGCCCTTCCCGTCAGCCCCTCCCCGGGGCGAGTGGTCGCCACGGGCAGGTCGTCGCCGGCGGGGCCCGCCGGGCCTGCGACCGGGGCGGTCGGAAGTCCGGCGTTCTGAAAAAACACCACCCCTTGCCAGAGTGCGAACGAACAGGCGCCCACGAATGCCATCGCCAGCACCATCCGCCACGCGCGGGCATGCCGGCGGGGCGGCGAGGGATTCTGGCCCGTCCGGGCCGACGGGGCGCTCGTCACCATTGCTGAAGGTACAGGGCCTTGAGATTGTTCTGCAACGTCGCGTCGGGCAGGCCCAGGACGGCGTGGTGCAGATTCATCAGGAACTGGTCGCGGATGGTCTCCAGGTACGACACCTGCCCCCGCCGCCACTCGAGGCCCTCGCGGCAGTGTTGTTGACGAATGTCGCCCGGGAACCATTTCCACATGCCCACGTCGGAGGGAAAGCCCGCCGTGGCCGAGTCGGAGGCGCCCTGGGGCCAACTGTTGACAGCCTGGTTGGCCAACTTGCCGGCGCGGGCGCTGGCGGCGTCGGTCTTCTGGATGTAGTCGTCGCGGACGGGCGGAGGCTGAATGCCCTCCCCCCCGCCGTCGCTGCACGGGTTGGCGTGGGCCCTGGTAAAGGGCCTGGTTGTACGTCATCGCGGTGTCGTAGCCCGGCCAGGGCCCGGCCAGGTTCCGCCACGCCATGTGCCGCGCCGTCACCTGCACCTGCTGCTGGTTGCGGATCGCCCGCCCGAAGAAGAACGTCAGCCCGATAATCACCGCCAGGAACGGCAGGATCATCACGGTCTCCAGGATGACCACGCCTCGCCGATGTCGTCGGATGGTTGGCATGCCCATGCTCCTCAATGCCTCGACTGGTCGGTGACCAGGCCGGCAGGGACGGCGTTCATGTATTTCTGGCATCGTTGGACGTCCTCGGCCGAAAGCCCGGGCACGTTCGCCACGTCGGCGGAGTTCATGCGACTGATCCACCCGCTCCAGTCGGAGACGGGGGTAAGCTGGCAGTGCCAGTCCTGGGTCCACAGGTCCCAGCTGCGGTTATTGAAGACCTTGACCTGGGCGTTGGCGAGCATGTCGCCGCTGGGATGGGCGGGCTTGAATCCACGGGGCCAGACGACGGCCTTCAGCGGGCGGCGGGCCACCCCGAGGTACATGAAGGGCTTGACCTGCACCCCGTTGACGTGGGCGACGCTCGGGGCGCCTTCGGCGTTGACCGTCTGCAAGGGGAAGATCCTGGAATCGCCCGGCAGGCTCACGCGGAGGAAGCTCTCCTCCGACGTGTCCAGCAGGATCGGGGCCGGCAGCGACGCGATCGTCGACCCGGCGCCCGGGTTGGTGACCTCCACCTCGTCCCGGATCTCGATGCCGCCGAACACCCGCCACGTCACGGTGTAGATCTTGTAGGGGATGTTCACCCAGTTGGACTCATTGTCCGGGGCATCGGCGTCTTTGAGCACGTGCGTTCCGTCGGCCTTGAGCCAGTACCGGGGGGGCAGGTTCAGTAAAGCGTTCTCTTTGACGGAGGACTCCCTTTTCTGTATCCAGACGTAGTCGGTGAGTTTCTCCCACCCGCCGGGGGTCTCGTTGGTGGGGTCCCACCCGGGGCGGCCTCGCCCCTGCAGGTGATCGTGAGCCCACCGGAACAGCGGCTGGTTCTTCGGGTTGCCCAGGCCCTGCCAGACGCCCTCGGGCGGGGGACTGTTGAGCTGCCAACTGTGCCATCGCTTGGGCGTGAAGGGCTCGGTCCCCTGCTTGGTGTCCTCGGGCTGGCGGGCCTCGTAGGTCTTCATCCAGTTGGCCCCGTCGTCCCACGGAACCGTCGAGACCACCCCCACCTGATAGTACCGCGTCACCATCACCGTGTCGGGGCTCTCGCCGGCGTGCTTCTCGGCATAGGCCTTGGCCTCGGCGTAGTCGGTGATCCATTTCTCGGCGTACTGAATCTTCTGGGGCGCCGCCAGCCCGAACAGGTACGCCAGCTTCACCTTCGCGATCGTCCGCAGGTGGAACTCGAACCGGGAGGTATCCGTGCTGCCCATCTGCCATCGCCCGCCGAACTGGCTAACGACCAGGCGCAGGGCGTTCTCCATCGGCCCGTACGTGGTGTACCCCGACGTCCAGATCTGCCTCGCCGGATCCCACCAGGGCTTGTTGTTGTCCACGCTGGCGTAGTCGCGCCACCCGTACTCCCGCCCGAACGGGCCCATGCGATACCATTCGGCAAAGTCCGGAATCGCCCCCCCGCGGACGCCGAACAGGCGCGAGTCGCGCGGAATGTCGTCCGAGGCCTTGAGGTTCTCCACCAGGTTGGAATGCTGCACCACGGCCGAGGCTTGGGCGCCCAGGGTCTTCACGTCATTGCGAATGACCTCGTGGTCGAGGAACACCGGCCCGTACTGGTCCCAGGTGGCGCGGTAGCCCGGGAACTTCGGTTGCAGGGGCACGAGGAAGGCCGTCTCGGCGTGGTTGGCCTTGCCGTAGGCCACGGCGTTCTGCTGGGCGAAGAAGCCGGCGGTTTCCGCCGTCACCTGCGAGAACTCATCCAGCGACAGCACCGCCTGCCAGATGGCCCCGCCTTCCCACTGGGTGGAGTCTTTGACTTGGTAGCCGCCTTCCTTGGTGCGTTCCTCGGGGGCGTCGAAGGCGCGGTCGATGATCTTGAGCAGTTCGAGCTGGTCCTGGTCGTAGTGCTGCCCCCCGGGCGTCCCCACGGCGCCGGCGCTCATCTGGCGGTACAGTTCGGCCAGCCCCTGGCGGAAGAAGTTCTCCCGCTCGTAGGGGGTAAAGGCCGCCCCCACCGTCTTCCACTTCTCCAACGCCTCCGTCAGGCGGTCCTTGTTGCTCTCTTCCACGACGGCCATCTCCGCCGCCAGCGGCATCGAGTCCATCGTCAGCAGCAGGGCGACCAGCCTGACCTCGGCGACGTTGTTCATCGCCACCACGTTCATCGACCGGGCCATCCACACCCCGCCGCTGGCGGCGGTGGAGTCGGCGGCGTTCTGGAGCCCCATGCGCTTGTTGATCTGGTCGCCGGTGTTGTAGGCGTAGAAGACAAATCCGACCAGCACCGGGATGCACAGGACCACGATCGCCAGCACCTGCCCCCCCCGCCGCGGGCTCACCCGCCGACGCACCGGATTGTCGGTTCGCCCGTTCATCGGTTCAACTCCCGCCCAGCTTGGCTCGAACGGCCTCGAGCTTCCGCCGAACTTCTTCGGTGTCCTCGATCTTCTGCGCCCGCTCGTACATGAACCGGGCGGAGGTGAACGATTCCGTCGCCATCGCGTCGTCGCCCTGGCTGACAAGCTGGCGATACTCGACCTTCTTGAGCATCACGTCGACCTCGCCGGCCCGGCTGGGCATGAGCTTCTTGGCCCGCTCGAGGGCTTCCTTGGCCTGCCCGAACGACTGGCCCTTCAGGGCGTCGGCGGCCCGCTGCATCAGCAGCTTGAAGTTCTTCACCGCCGTGATCTCCGCCTGGAAGGCCTGTGCCTCGGCCTGGTGGGCGGGGTTGGCCGCCCCGGCCTTTTCCACCTCGGCCAGGGCCTCTTCATACTTCTCCTCCGTGAACAGCGCCCGCGCCTTCTCCATCTGCAACTGGTACTGGCATTCCTTGATCTTGTCCTTCACGGGCGTGTCGGCCATGATCTTCGCCGCCGCCTCGAAGGCCTCCAGGGCCTTGGCCCAGTCCTTCGCGTCGAACGCTGCCGTCCCACGGGCCATCAGATCCCGCCGAACCCCCTCGTTCTTGAGGTTCTCCAGCAGCGGCTTGCCCCACGGGTCGTCGGGGTACTTGGCGATGAACGCCTCCACCGCCTTGATCCGGTCCTCGCTGGGACGGGAGATGTCGTTAACGACCGTCTTGGCCGCCGCTTCATCGACCGCCTTCTGCAACTTGGCGATCCGGGCCGTCACCTCGTCGGATGGCTTCACCTTCTGAGCCTGCTGCAACGCCTCGAGCTCCTTGTCGGGCAGGCCCTGCTGCCTGGCGGTCTCGGCCTGGGCCATCAGGGTCTGGTAATTCTCCTCGGTGGACATTTCCTGGATCTTCGCGTCCACGCTCTTGAGGAGGGCGGCCTGTTCTTCCGCGGTCAGACCGCGCGTCGCCGTCACCCGCTCGCGGGCTCGGCGGTAGGCGATGAGGGCCTCCTTGTACTTCTTCTCCCCGGCCAGTTGGTCGGCTTCCCGCACGGCCTCGTTGGTCGCCTCGCCCGTCATTTCATGCTCGGCCTTGCGAAGCAGTTCGTCCTTCTCGGCCACCAGCGACTTCAGCACGTTGCCCAGGGTGAACTTGTTCATGCTCTCGCGTCCGAGCAGCTCGCGCACCTGGTCATACTTACGGTTGTCGAAGGCGGTCTTGGCCTCCCGCAACTTCTCGTGGAAGGCCTTCGACTCCTTGTTCTGCCGCTCCAACTTGCCCAGCGCGCTCTCCTGGCGATCGAGTTCGTCCTTCGTCCACCGGACCATGTCCGGGCTCTTGTATTCCCGCTGGATCTCCTGCAAGCGCTTCTCGACCTGCCCGCACTTGCTGGCGGCGGCATCCCATTCGCGGCTCTCCACGTGCAGGAACCCCTGGCAGAGGGTCTCCATCACGTGCGCCTGGGCCTTGACCTCCTGCAATTCAGGATACTGTCCCGGCACGGCGGCCACGCGGGAGAACTGATCCTTCGCCGGGGCGTAGGCCTCCTTGACAAAGTGCCCCTTGCCCTGGGCCAACAGCGCCCGGGCCTCATCGATGGCTCGCTGCTGCTTGCTCCCGCTCGACAGGGCCATGAAAACCCCCAGCCCCAGCAGCACCACAAAACACGACCCCGCGAGGATCAGCTTGGTTCGCAGGGGGAGCTTCTTCTTGGGCAGGGGCGCGGTGGCGGTTTCCTTCGGTTCGGCCCGCGGGGGCGCCTTGCCCGACACCGGGCGGGCCACCACCGCCGACTCCTCGTCCAGCACGCTGTGCCCGCCGGGCATGGGTTCGGCGGCTCCGCCGCCCGCGGCGGCCCCGGCAAGCCCCCGGCCGCGACCGCCGAAGTTCTGCTTGATCGCCCGGCCCAGCGCTTCCATGCTCGGGTAGCGCTCCTCGACCTTCTTGGCCATCATGCGGACCACCATGTCCGACAGCGCCCGGGGCACGTTGGGGTTGATCTCGCACGCCGGCGGGGCCTGTACGCTCAGGTTCCCGTGCCATTTCATCCACCGCAGCGACTCGCTGTGCGGGTCGCGAACGACGTCGGCAAACACCTCCCGGAACTTCGCTCGCCCGATCAACATTTCGTAAATCACCAGCCCCAGCGAGTAGATGTCCACCCGCGCGTCCACGCTCTGGCCCGTGAACAACTCCGGGGCCATGTACTTCGTCGTCCCCAGCAGCATCGAGGTCTGCCCCGTCGAACTGGCGGCCACGCCGAAGTCGGTGATCGTGACGCGAAGCCCCTCGGAGATCACCAGGTTGCTGGGCTTGAGGTCGCGGTGAATGATGCCGGCCTTATGCACCGCGTTCATCGCCGCCGCCAGCCGCCACAGGATCGCCAGCACCGCGCGGACCTCCACCGGCCCGGGGTTGTCCTCCAGGCTGCGCTCCACCGTGATGCCGTCGAGGTACTCCATCACGATGAACAGCCCCTCGGCGCTCTCGATCAGCTCGTGCACCGTGACGATGCCCGGCTCGTCGGCCCCGAGTTTGGCGAGGATCTTCGCCTCGCGGCGGAATCGCTCGAGGAACGCCGGATCGGCCGCCAGCGTCGAGGAAATCTGCTTCACCGCCACCAGCCGGTCCAGCAGCGGGTCGCGGGCCTTGTACACCACCGCCTGCCCGCCCACCGCGAGCATCTCGACGATCTCGTACTTGCCGACTTTCGTCCCGGGCGCCAGTGAAATACCGGCCCCTGTCGCTCGGTCATTCGTCATCCGCGAAATCCTTTTCCATGAGTGTCCGATCCCGCGTCAGTTCGGATGCGGGAATTCCTCGATGTCGATAAAGTCCTGCACGCCCTCGTTGCTCAGCCGGCTCTCGACGGCGATCTCGACGGCGTAGTTGCCTGCCCCGAGGCTCTTGCCCCCGTTGATGGCAGAGAAGATCGCGTTGGCGTACGGCACGCCCAGGAACAGGTCGTGGGTGACCGTCACGTGGATGTCCTCCCCGGGCCGGAACGCCTCCGACCCGACCGGCTGCGGAACCTGGACCCGCACCCGGGTGTGGTCCCGGGCGTAGGCGAGCTTGCGCCCGAGGTAGTCGTTGACCCACGAGGGCACGGCCGCCCCGTAGTCGCCGAACACCTGGCTCAACTGGCCCTCCAACGCCGCCCCGTCCGGGGCCTCGGCGACGTCCTTCGACCCGCACGAGTACGGGATCAACGCCCAGACGGCGGCGTTGTAGATCCGCTGGATTTTTTCGTCGGAGTTGGCGGCCCAGCCATCGGCCTCGATGGCGTTCATCTGGTTCTGGGCCTCGCTGTCGGTCTGGAGGGGCAAGGCCACCACCCCCGCCCGCGCCGCGCAGAAGGCCGCGTAGTGAAGGTTCACCAGGGCGCCCATCATCAGAGAAACCTGGACCATCACCAGGACGATCATCAGGAGGATGGGCATGACGAGGGCAAATTCGAGGACGGCCTGGCCCTCCTGCCCGGTCCGGCGGCGCTTGCGGAGGGGCGCCCCGGCCCGGTACAACGCACGCCCCAGCAGGACCAGAAGCAGCAGGCACGCCAGGGCGACCGCCCCGGCGAGGATCATCCGCCGATCCTGCAGGGCGGAGCGAAGGGGATGCGGCGCGACAACCCAGAGCCCCGCGCCCAGCCCCCCGGTCAAGACGAGCAACCCGGCCAGCCGGATCAGCCAGCCGCTCCGCCGTCGCGGACGCCTATCTCGACCTTCTCCAGACACAGGGCACATCCTTAATACGACCGAAACACCGCCCCCGTAATGCTGCCGCCCAGAAGTTCATCCGCCAGCACGACGGCCGCCCCGATGCACAGGGCCAGCCCGAAGGGAATCACCGGGCTGGTCGCCGTAGCCGGGTCGCCGGGCTCGACGCCACCGGCCGCCAGCCACAGAAACTGCCATATCCGCCCCAGGGTCTGCTTGACGATCCGTCGTCGGAGCATCACCACCAAGGCCATCACCGCCGCGGCGGCAAAGCCGAAGAACAGGACGGCCACCGCGAACCGCCAGCCTCCCAGGGCCCCCACGACGGCCATCAGCTTGGCGTCGCCGCCGCCGATGCCGCCGGCCTTCCAGGCCAGCAACAGTGGCACGAACCCAACCGCCGCCCCCAGCAGCGCCTCGCCCAGGCCGATCGCGCCGTCCTGCCCGGCCAGGGCCGCCTGCCAGGCCAGCGCCGCCAGGAACGCCGGGTACGTCAGCACGTTGGGAATCTTGCCGGTCCGCAGATCGGCCCAACTGGCCAGGACCAGCACCACGCCCAGAAGGGCCAAGGCGCCCGCCCGGGCGTCCAACGGCCAGGTTAACGTCCCAAGCATGCCGGCCTCAGGGCTGCATGCCCGATTGCGAGTCGGTCTTGATGCCGCCCCAGAGCCCGTAGGCCCATTCCCGGATCTCCTTCCAGAAGAACACGACGAATCCCAGAAGGGGCAGCGCGATCGCCGCGACGATCAGGATGTACTCGACCATGTCCGCGCCTTGCTCGTCGCGGTGAAAGGCGCCCAGGGCCTTGCTCATCCGTCCAAAGAACTGCTTCATCTCTCACACCTTCTTTCCAGCCGACCGCGTCGGCTCCTGCCTCTCGCTCCCCCCGTCCGGTCAGGGCAGCGGGAGCGTGTCTACAAACGTCACCATCCGGTAATGCGCCGCCAGGGCGAACAACCCTTGAAAGGCAAACCACGCCAGCGGCAGCCCGAAAACCGAAACCAGCAACACCCATTCCAGGCTGGCCTGGCCGGCCTGGTCGGCGTGCAGATCGACTACGATGTTGGAACGTCGGCTCACGGGGCGTCCTTCGCCGGGCCGCGGAAGATCTTCTCGGCCAGGCCCCAGGATTCCTTCAACAGGCGCACCTTCGGCTCGTCCCGGAACGAGCAACTCTTGCCCGTCCAGATCAGCCCGCCGCGCCCGCTCTTGTCATCGGCCAGTTCGTACCGGAACATTTCCTGCACCTCGTAATATCCCCCGTCCTTGAGGGGTAGGACCTCGCAGACGCTCGACAACGCCCGCCGCCCGTCGTTGAACCGCGTCACCTGCACCACCACGTCGATGGCCGAGGCGATCTGCGCCCGCAGGGCGTACAGCGGCATCTCGACCTTGTTCATCATCGCCAGCGTCTCCAGGCGATTGAGCGTGTCCAGGGCGGTGTCGGCGTGCAGCGTCGACATGCTGCCGGCGTGACCGCTGGTCATCGCCTGAATCATGTCCAACGCCTCCCCGCCGCGAACCTCGCCAATAATCACCCGATCGGGCCTCAGACGCAAGGAACTCTTGAACAGGTCCGCGATCGTCACCAGCCCCCGCCCCCAGCGATCCGGCGGGCGGGCTTCCAGCGAAATCACGTGGTCCTGCTGCAGCTCCAACTCGCTGGAGTCTTCGATCACCACGATCCGCTGGTGAGCCGGAATGAAGTTGCTCAGCACGTTCAGCAGGCAGGTCTTGCCCGTGCTCGTCCCGCCCGAAACCAGAAGGTTTTTTTCCGCCAGAACGCACACCCGGAGATACTCCAGCACCTCGGGCGTCCACGTGCCCAGTTCCACCAGGTGGTCGGCGTCGAACATGCTCTTGGTGAACTTGCGGATCGTCATGCACGTGCCGCTACGGCAGACGTCGCTCAGCACCACGTGCACACGGCTGCCGTCGGGCAGGCGAGAATCCACCAGCGGATGCTCCCGCGTGAGCCTCTTGCCCGTGTACTGCAACACATTGTTGACGGCCGCCAGAAGGGCCTCGTCGTCCTCGAACGCCGCGTCCGTCTTGATCAGCATCCCCGCCCGCTCGATGTAAATATCCTTGGGCGAGTTGATCATGATCTCCGAAACGGTCGGGTCCTGGAGAAAGCCCCGGATCGGGCCCAGGAAATGCTCTACCGTCGCTTCGTAGATATTGGTCCGTCCGTCCATTGGGTGGGTCGGCCCTTTCGCCGCCGGGGGGGGGCGGGCGCCGTCACGGGCGCGGCAACAATCCCGCGTCCGCACGGCGGACGCGGCCGGGCGCATCCTTTCCTTATCTATTGTAAGTCGGCACGAAACCCCAAACAAGATGAATCCCCTTGCATCCCGGCGGCCACAGCGTAAAATACCCTCCCTGCCCGCCGCGGGCAGGTTTGTCTCAAGGTACGTTCCGGAGAGGTGCCAGAGCGGCTGAATGGGCTAGTCTCGAAAACTAGTGTGCCTACGGGTACCGTGGGTTCGAATCCCACCCTCTCCGTTAGCCTGCGAGTGTCCCTCGCAGGCCCTTTTTTTACAGGGCCTTACGAGGGGGCTCGTGATTGACACAGCTATCTGTGCCAGAACTGAGTCAATCAGCTGCTTCCCGGAGACGCCGCCGAAGCGGCATGGTGCCGCCACAGCAATCGCTCTTGTGTCTCCGGTCTCGCTCGAAACGGTCACTTTTCTCTCCGATGGTTCGCGGCGCCGCCGGGCGCCTTCAACGTTTTGTGGAGTCCGGCCTCCGCCTACGCGGCGGAGGCAGGCCCCACGAAGTTGAGTCTCTTCATCTCATCCTGCGCGGGCTGGTCGAACATGTGAAAGTAGTACCTGATCATCTTGGAGTCCTGATGACCCAGCCACGTCAGCACCATCTGCACCGGCGTGCCGCTGTTGGCACACTGGCTGCAAAAGTAATGGCGGAAGCTGTGCAGCCGGCCCTCTTCAACCCGGCTCTCGATCCCTTTGCCGCGAAGCTCCTTCGCCACGCGTGGCAGGACCCGTCCGGTCAGAACGTTCCTCGCGGTATCGGGCTTCAGCCTGCCGCCGCGGGGGCCGTGGAACACGTAACCGTCGCGGTGGTGTGGGATCTTCTCCAGCACACGGCGGAGTTCGTCGTTGACCGGGAACGACCGGTCGTGCCGGTTCTTTGTCCGCCGCCTCGGCCCGCGCTGCCGGCCGGCGGGGTTGTCGGGGTCATTGGCAATCGTCACGGTGCCCTTCTGCGGGTCGAGGTCGATATCGTCCCACCGCATCGCCGCCAGCTCGCCGATCCGCACGCCGGTGCAGGCCAGGGCGACGCAGACGTCCCCCAGCCACGACAGCTCCGGCTCCTGCTGGCAGAATGCCACGATGCCGGCGTCCTCCGCTTTCGTGTAGCAGTAGGCCGAACTGTCCGTGACCTTTCGGAGCTTGAGAGTGATGCGGCAGTCTTGTGGAAGAAGGCCGCGTTCGACGAAGAATTTCATGGCCTGCTTCACGGTCGTGAGTTCCAGGTACTGGGTGCGCTCCGCGTAGCCATCATCGGCGAGGAACTTGCTGTAGGCCTCCACGACCGCCGTGGTGACTTGTCGCCAGTTCTGGACGCCGCGTTTTTGAGCGAACGCCTGGAACTTGTCGAAGACCGCCTGGTATCGCTGCCGTGTCTTCTTGCAGGCCCCGCCGGTCACTTCCGAACGTGCCGCGTGCTCCAGGTACAACCGGCGGCCTTCGGCGAGGGC
>JAPLNA010000241.1 GCA_026693065.1 Planctomycetota bacterium | reverse complement strand
GCCGCCCCTGGATCATCGGGTTGACGCTGAGCCAGAACAGGTTGACCCGCAGTCGCGTGCTGACGGCCGGGGGCGGATCCCCCACGCGGCAGAGCAGCTCGCCGGGGCGGATGTAGATCTGCGTCTCGAGGGTCAGCCCGGTGCTCTGTCCGGCGGCGACGGAGGCAGCGGGCGGGGCGTTGAAGGCTTCGATGCTCTTGACGCGGGAGGTCTTCCCGCTGGGCCAGAACACCACCTCCTCGCCGGCGGCGACCTGCCCGGTCTCGATCCGCCCGGCGACGATACGGCGGTCGTCGCCCTCCTCGGTCATCTTGTAGACGTCCTGCACGGGGAATCGCAGCGGGCGGTGGACCGGCAGCGGGGCCTTCTCGAACGCATCCAGCGTTTCGAGCACCGTGCCGCCGGCGTACCAGGGCATGTTCGTCGACCGCGTGGCGATGTTCTCGCCCTCGATCGCGACGATGGGGATGAACGCCCGCGGCGCGATCCCCACCTGCTTCAGGAAGGCCGTGTACTCCGCCCGGATCGACTCGAACACCTTCTCGTCGTGCCCGACCAGGTCCATCTTGTTAACGCAGACGGCCAGTTGGCTGATCCCCAGCATGCTCATGAGGTAGCCGTGGCGGCGGGAGTTTTCCTGGACGCCCTCGCGGGCGTCGATGACGAGCAGGCCGGCCTCGGCCCGGGCGGCGCCGGAGATCATGTTCTTGAGGAACTCGATGTGACCCGGGGCATCGATGATAATGTATTCGCGCCGGGCGGACTTGAAGAAGCACCGGGCCGAGTCGATCGTGATCCCCTGCGCCTGCTCGTCCTTCAGCGCGTCCAGCAGGAACGCGTACTCGAAGGGCTTGGCGTTGCGGCGGCATCGCTCGCGGACGGCCTCGAGCTTGCCCTGGGGCAACGTGCCCGTATCGGCCAGCATCCGCCCGATCACCGTGCTCTTGCCGTGGTCGACGTGACCGACCACCACGATGTTCATCTGTTCCCGGCTCTGCGATTTCTCATCCGTGACCGTCATCGGTTCGGTTTCCTCTCACATGTATCCTTCTCGACGCAGTGTTTCGAGCCCGCCGCCGTCCTCGGAGTCCTGCGCCCGTCCGGCCCGCTCGGCGATGTTGGCGAACTTGCCGCTGCGAAGCTCGGCGATGATCTCGGCGACGTTCCTGGCGGTGGAATCCACAGGCCCGGTGCAGGGCGCGCAGCCCAGCGAGCGATACCGCTTGCCGTCGCCGTGGTCGAAGTAAAGGTCGATGATCGGGATGTTCTCCCGCTCGATGTACTCCCAGATGTTCAGTTCGGTCCAGTCCAGCAGCGGGTGGATGCGGACGTGGGTGCCGGGGGCGAAGTCGGTCTTGAACTGGTTCCACAGTTCGGGGGGCTGGTCGCCCACGTCCCAGTCGCTCTGCTGGTCGCGGGGGGAGAAGTAGCGTTCCTTGGAACGGCTGCCTTCCTCGTCGCTGCGGGCGCCGACGATCACGCCGGTATAGGGCTCGCCGCCGGCGAGTTTTTCGTACTGCCCCGTGGCGTGATTGAGCACCCAGCGGGGCCAGGCGCCCGAGAGGGTGTTCTTGAGGGCCTCGGTCTTGAGCTTGCGGCAGCAGTCGATGCGGTTGCACTGGCCGGCGGGGTACGTCTCGCCCGCGGCGAGGGCCTCAGCGTTCTCGCCGTAGATCATGTTCAGCCGCCACTGGCGGGCCAGCCGGTCGCGATACTCGATCATCGAAGCGATCTTGAAGTGCGTGTCGATGTGCATCAGCGGAATGGGCACGTGCCCGAAGAACGCCTTCCGCGCCAGCCAGAGCAGCACGGTGGAGTCCTTGCCGATCGACCAGAGCATCACGAGCTGCTTGAACTCGCGGTAGGCCTCCCGCAGGATGAAGACGCTCTGCGATTCCAGTACGTCCAGCGAGTCCATGCCGGTCACCAGTCCTTTCTGGGGACGAGCTTTCCGTCAATGACGTGAAGCCCGCATTCCTTGCCCCCCGCCGGGGCCTCCCACCACCACCGCCCGGCGCGAATGTCCTCGCCGGGTTTGACGGGGCGGGTGCAGCAGGCGCAGCCGATGCTGGCGTACCCCTGGTCGTGCAGGGGGTTGTAGGGCACCTTGTTGTCGCGGATGTACTGCCAAACCTGCTCGGTGGTCCAATCGGCCAGCGGACAGACCTTCACTCGCCCGTTGGCTTCGTCCCAGGCGATCCGCTCGACGCCGCCCCGCGCGGGCGACTGCTCCCGCCGCAGGCCGGTAATCCACGCCTCCAGCCCGCTCAGCCGCCGCCGTAGCGGCAGCACCTTGCGGACGTAGCAACAGTTCTCCCTGGCCGTAACGCTCTGGCAGAACGAGTTCGGGCCATGCTCCGTCGTGAGGGCTTCGACGTCCGTGGTGTCCGGGAAAATCATCTCGATGCGAATGTGATATCGGAGGTTGGTGGCCTCGATGGTATCGTAGGTCTGCTGGGGCAGGCGTCCGGTGTCCAGCGTGAAGATCTGCGGGCGTTTGGTCAGGCGGCAGAGCATGTCGGTGAGGACCTGGTCCTCGGCCCCGAGGCTGGTGGCCAGGGCGACCCGCCGCCCGAAGGTTTCCAGCACCGCATCCAGCAGTTCCTGCGGAGAGGCCTTCGCCGTCCGCTGCGCCAGTTCTTTTACTGTTCGTTCGTCCATGGCCGTATGGGTCCGTCTAGTGGGGAGGAATAGAATCGCTCCCCCCCGCCTGTGGGCGGGAGGGAGTATACGCCGCGCGAATCGTCTCGATGACTTTTTCGGGGGCCAGTTTGGCGCCGGCCTGGCGGGCCAGACGCTCGTCCCGCCCCATGCCGCCGCCCAGGTACAGGTCGAATGCGTCCCGCCCCTCGCTAACTCGCCCGGCCAGGCCCACGTCGGCGACCAGGGAGTGGGCGCAGCCGTTGGGGCAGCCGGAGATGCAGACGACCGCCCCCGCCGGCAGCACGCCCGCCAGGGCCGAACGAAGCCCGTCGGCGATGGCGTCCGTGGCGACGACGGCGTGGGCGCACCACCGCTTGCCCGGGCAGGCGACGACGATGGGGCCTTCGCCGGCGGCCGCCGGGGCGGACAGGATTGCATGATCTCGCAACGCCGCGGCGAGAACGTCCTCGGAAGGGGCGAAGAGGATCACCTGGTGTTGGTTGGACAGACGGACAGCAAGATCGGGACGGTCGGATAGTTGAGCGAACGCGTCCGCGTGATCGGGGGACAGGTTCCCGTGGGGGAAGAACAAACGCCGCGAAACCGCAAACGGTTGGACGGGAGGGACCGGATCGATCGCGGGAGATTGGGGATTCTCGTTCGCGAGGACCGAGGCGAGGGACTGGTCGATGAGGGTGCGGAAGGTTTCGTCGCCCACGCGCTGGCGGACGTGGCGGAGGCGGGCCTTGCGGCGGTTGGTGCGGTCGCCTTCGACGGCGAAAACCTTCACCGCCGCCACCGCCAACGCCACCGCCTGCGAGGGCTCCAGCCACTCGCGGTAGACCACGCCGGTGGCCGGGGCAGGCCCGAGCGAACCTGCGATCACCACGCGGAAGCCCCATCGCCCGTCGCGTTGGACGGCCGTCAGGGCCAGGTCGTTCAGGAACGGCTGCCCGCACCCCGGGCCGCAGGCCAGAGCGACCTTGAACTTCCGCGGCAGGCGGTAGACGCCCTCGATGCCCGCCAGGGCCTTGGCGATGGCCCTGACCAGAGGCATGAGCTCCACGCTGCCGGGGGCCAGGCCCGAGCACGGGCAAAGGGTAATGTTGCGAGGGGTGTCGCCGCAGGCGCCCAGGCTGGTCAGCCAGGCGGCCTGGAGGGCCCGCTGGACAGGGGGAATGTCCGCGGCGACCAGGTCGTGCAGTTCGATGTCCTGGCGGGTGGTCAGGTGCAGAGGGGTCGCGGGGGTGTATCGCCGGGCCAACTGAGCCAGCGCCCGCCAGCCTTGCCCCTCCAGCCGCCCGCCCGGAAGGCAGACCCGCTGCATGAACCGCCCCTCCTGGGCCTGGGGGTAGATACCCACCAGCCGGGCCTGGGCAGGATCCTCGGGGAGGGTTCGGCAGGGGAAGAGATCCGGGTTATTGTTGGCGATGGTCATAGGCCTTTCAATTGCCGATTGCCAATTGCCGATTGCCGATTTCGGGAGGGAATCAGACCCATGGAACCCGGCCTTGCTCTCTTGCCGTTCAATCGGCAATTGGCAATCGGCAATCGGCAATCGAGTGTCAGATACCCATCATGACAGTTTGTTGTGAGCGTGCCCCGACCTCTTCGTCCACCAGGTCCTGAAGGGTCGTGCCATCGTAGAGCCCGGCGACGGCGTCGCGGACGCGGCGCCAGAAGTCGATGAAGGCGCAGTTGCCCGCCAAGCCGCAGTCGTCCCGCAGTTCCCGCACACAGGAGACCGGCCCGATCGGGCCGTCAACGTAGCGGACGACCATCCCGACGGTGATCTCCCGGGCCTCCTTGGCCAAGGCAAAGCCGCCCTTGACGCCCCGTCGAGACTGAATGAACCCGCCGTGAGCGAGTTCGTTCATGATCATCCCGAGGAACCGCCCCGGGATGTCCTGCTTTCGGGCGATCCAGGAGGCGGGGGTCAGGCCAACGCCCTGCTTGTGGCACTTGGCCAACTCAAACAGGGCCCGCAATGCATACTGACACTTCTGTGATACGTCCATTGTTATATTTCCCTAGTTGTCCGATAGACATTGTATTCCAGCATGGGCAGAATGCAACCAGGGAAATGCGAATTCGTGGTAATTTTTATGCGAAATCGTTACGCATTATAAGGAAATGACTTCAGTCGTCGAGACTCTCCCGCAATCGCACGTAAGAGTCGTAACGCCGACGCGAAACCTGGCTGTTCTCCACGGCAGCGATGACCGCGCAGCCGGGCTCATGCGTGTGCGTGCAATCGGAAAAGTGGCAGGACTGTGCGAAAGGATCGAATTCCGGAAAATACCAGGCCAGTTGGGCCGGGTCGATCGGCATGCCCAACTCCCGGATGCCGGGGGTGTCCACGACCAGGCCCCCGCCGGGGAAGTCGTAGACGCAGGCGGCCGTGGTGGTGTGCCGGCCGCGTAAGGTCTTTTCCTTAACCTCCTGGGTGAAGGCCTCGGCCCCGGGGATGAGGGCGTTGATGAGGGTGCTCTTTCCGACGCCGCTGGCGCCGGCGAGCACGCTGCGTCGCCCGCGGAGGGCGTCGGCCAGGGCGTCCATCCCCTGCCCCGTCGCCGCCGAGCAGGCCGTCATCGCGATCCCGCGCCGGGCCATCTCCTCGGCCAGCCAGGCCGGGGCCGGTTCCATGTCGATCTTGTTGACGATCAGGAGGACGGCCATCTCTCCCCGCTCGGCGGCGATGAGGTAGCGGTCGATCAGCCGCGGGCGGATCGGCGGGTAGTTCACCGAGACGACGATCGCCAGCAGTTCCATGTTGGCGACGATGACCTTCTCGAAGGGCTCGTAGTCGTAGAGCCCGTGCTTCTTGTCGCTGCGGGGCTGGGGGCGGGACAGGGCCGAGCGGCGTGGGGCGCGGGAGAGGATCATCGCGTCGACGCGGTCGCCGTCGGACTCCTGGGCGGCCCCGGGGTCCGAGCGGCTCAGGGCGAGGGTCACCTCGTCTCCGACGGCCAGCGCACTGGCACGCTCGGGCGAGCGGAACGTCTTGACGATGGCGCATCGCAGGTGCTCGTCCCCGACGCGGACGACGACCATCGCGGGGCTGTCGGCCTTGGGCAGTTCCTCGAGGTTGGTCTCGGGGGCCTCCAGCCGATCGGCGGGGATCTTCACCCCGCGGGCGGCCACCTTCTGCCGCCGCGCCGTCAGGTCGCGGTCTTCCTCCGCGCCCTGGTAGCGCTGCTGCCAGTCGCGGATCCGCCGGCTCTTCTTTCCCTTTCCTTTCGCCATCGATTCGGTCCCTGCGAGTGGGGAAATCATACGCGATAGAACCAGGGTATGCTACAATCCCGGGCATGTTGCGATGGCTGGCGATCTCGTTGGCGGGCCTCCTGGCCGGGTGCGCAAACCCGTTCGCCCCGGTGGTCGAGGGCATTCCCGCGGAGGGCGTCATAGGAACCCGGGACGATTTTGCCCTCTACATCGAGCAGGACGGCAAGCTGATGGCCATCCAGGATCGCACGGCGGCCCTGCGGAAGGCCCCCTTCACGCTGGTGGTGGTGTTCGCCTCGCCCTCGAACGTGCTGGTCAATTGCAGCGACTCGCCGGCCCTGTTCGATACGCCCAAGCCCCTGAAACAGATTCTTTCCGGCAGCCCCATCCTCGAGGCCCCGGGCAATCCCCAGCACCAGGTCGTGCTGACCAACGAGGCCAGTCACGACTGGTTCGTCCGCGACGGCGCGTCGCACACGTTCGAGTCGGTCACGATGAAGGACGGCGTCTTGCACGGGCGGCGGACCATCGAGGCCTTCACCCGCCCTGGGACCTCTCGCCGCCCCATCGAGAGCCTCGAGGGCAACGCCCTGTACTTCGTGTTCGTCTCCACCTGGCCCCAGACCGGGCGGATCATAGAACGCCACACCGAACGGCTGAAAATCCTCTTCCGCTGAAGCCCCTGCCGGGGGCGGGCCGGCATATTGTTTTATTGGTTGTGGTCCCCGGAGGCGCGGGCCCCTATAATTCCATCGTAGGGGAGGATGGATCGATGAAACTGTGCATACGGATAATCCGAAGTGAACGCGGGGACTACCTGGCGATGTGCCCCTCGCTGCCGGGCTGCACCTCTCACGGTTCCACGCGGGAAGAGGCGGCGACTCATCTCGACGAGGCCGTCCGCGGCTACATGGCCGCCCTCAACAACTTCGTGCCCGACCGGTTCGAGCACCAGGTGGTGGAGGCCTGAGCGAATCTGGCGGCCGAACTAGCCGCGAGGGTGGAATTTCTTGTGCACCGCCTTGAGGCGCGAGGCGTCGACGTGGGTGTAGATCTGGGTGGTGGCGATATCCGCGTGCCCGAGCATCTTCTGGACGCTTCGCAGATCGGCCCCGCCCGTCAGCAGTTGGGTGGCGAAACTGTGCCGGAGCGTGTGAGGGGACACCCGCCCGCGAAGCCCCACCCGCCGCACATACTTGCGGACAACGCGAAAGACGTCTTCCCGGCAGAGCGGTCGGCCCGTCCGCGACAGGAACAGGTGGCGCACCTGGGCGTCCCGCACCAGGCTCGGGCGATGCTCCCGCACGTAGCGTTCGACGGCCTGCAGGGCCTGCTCGGCCACCGGGACGATCCGTTCCTTCGACCCCTTGCCCAGGACGCGAACGACGCCCAGGTTGGCGTGGACGCTCTCGACCTCCAGTCCGGCCAGTTCGGACGCCCGCATGCCCGAGGCGTAGAGCAGCAGGAGCATGGCCTGGTCGCGGAGGGCGTGGGCGTCGTAGCCGGGCAGAGGCCCCTCGAGCAGCTCGTGAACCGCCCGGTCGTCCAGAACCGTCGGCAGGCGGTGCCACTTCCGCGGGGCCTCCACGCTGGCCGACACGTCGTGGGGCAACACGCCCGTGAGCGTCAGGTAACGGCAGAACATGCGAACCGCCGCCAGCATGCGGGAGGCGCTCGAGACGGCCAGTCCGCGGCCCCGGAGCGTCAGAAGGAACGTTTCGACGTGCGTCACCGTCAACTGGGGCAGAGCACTGACGCCCTCGCCCAGCACGTGGGCGATGAACGCCGTCAGGTCCGCCTGGTAGGCCTTGCGGGTGTTGAGAGCCAGCCCGCACTCGGCCTGCAGGTAGTCCAGGAATTCCAGCAGTTTGGCCTGGAACTCAGCCGGCGGCGGCGAGGACGGCTCGCTCAGGAAGGTTTTGGCGGCAAAGCTCTTCAACACAGCGTTCCCGGTAGACGGGGCAGTCCTCGTGGCGGTCGGCACAATACCGGAACGCCAGTTCGATCTGACCCACGCAGAGGCAGAGGCGGCATCGGTTGTCGGGCTTGTCAATCAGGGGGCACATCGCCGACTCCTGGGGCGCGGAAAAAACCCCCGCGGCCTGGGAGTGTATCGTCCAATCACGCCGCCCCGCTTGAAGGATTCCCCCGGAGCCCTATTTCCCGGGCCTGGTGGCGGGGCGGGGAAGCCGGAAGAGCCTGTACTCCTGGCCCCACAGGTCGCTCTTGATCTCCTGGGCGGTCGTGGACGCGTCCAACGTCCGCCCGTTGTCGAGCACGACGTACCACGCCGAGGCGTTGATCTGCCCCGCGCCCGGCCCGGTCAGTTCGTCGGCATACGCGAACAGCCCTTGCCCCGTCCCCGGCGAGTCGCAGAGCTGCTCGACGCGGTCGATATCCTGCGCCCATTCCTTCAGCCGCCACGGGCGGGCGTAGTAAATGTACCGGACGTCGTCCGGGCTGTTGAGGATCGACCGCCGCGACAGCATGCGGAAGTCGCTGTTGTCGGTGATGAACACCGCCCCGGGGTCGGTGTGGGCGTTGTCGGCGCACCAGGCGGCCAGGCGGGCGAGTTCCTCGAATCGCGCCTGGCGTTCTCGCTGACGTTTGACGTACGGAGGCTTGTCGCCCTCGGACATGAACGCCGTCGCCTGCTGGGCCACCCAGTGGCGAAGCACACGGACATTGTCGCTGTAGCCCACCCACCCGATCAGCAGCAGCACGCACGCCCCGCGGAGCCACGGGCGCAGCCCGCTCATCAGGCGGAACAGGTGCGTCAGCGCCTGCGCCAGCAGCACGTACAGCGGCAGGAGCAGGATCACCAGCGCCTGGACGAAGTCGATGGTGAGAGGCGGGCGGTCGCGCCATCGCCCGACGGCCTGGGTCAGCCCGTGAAGCCCCAGCCCCACGAACGCCGCCGCCGCCACGAACCACACCCACGTGCCCAACTCCCGCGTCCGGAACCGCTCCCGGCGGAACAGCATGCTCGCCGCCGGGGCGCCCAAGATCGCACAGAACAACCCGAACGCCGCCAGCGGGCGGAGCAGATCGGGGTAGAGCACGTCCAGCCCCGCCGTCTCGAGCGCCCCACGCGCCCAACTGTACCCCGCCGCGACCCCCTCGGGGGACGCCTCCTGCCGCTGGGCGAAGTAATACGCCAGATACGGCGCCATTCCGATCCCCGCGCACGCCAGGGCGCCCAGCAGCATCGGGACGGCCGACAGGCGAAACCGTTCCCGCGCCGCGTGAACCAGCCCCAGGATGATCGTCAGGTTGATCGCCGTCAGCAGGTGCACGTTCCCCATCAACCCGACGAAGCCGAACACCAGCATCACCTGCCATTGTCTGGCGTAGCGGAGGTAGGCCATCATCACCAGCGGCGTGACGCTCAGACAGAGGGCGTCGGGCGTAACCGACCCCAGCGAGCCGACCCCCCAGTGCCACTGCCCCGGGCCCGACACGACGGCCGAACTGAGCACCGCTACGAACGCCGACACCGACCAGTTGAGGCACTGGCGGTACAGCAAAGCGTACATGCCGCACAGGTACAGCATCGTGAGGATCGGCACGGTGGCGCGGAAGGGCATGGTGACGTCGGTGTACCCCTGCGGCACGAGCCAGAACGTCATGACGCCCTGGAACAGGGGACTTTCCAGCCGCCACAACTTGCCGCCGCCCAGCACCGGATCACAGGGGTACAACTGCTGGTTCTCGTTCTTCAGGGCCGCCGCCGCCATGTCCGGCTGGCTTGGGGCGAAGCGGTAGTCCAGCATGGCCAGCCGGCCGTAGCCGGCCGCCACCATCGCAAACATGGCCACCGCCAGAACGTGTCGTCCTCGGAACGCGGGTTTCATGGGCTGCCGCTGCGTCTCCTGAACGCGGGAAGGGCTTGGATATTCCCCGCCGCCAAGAGAGAATAGCCCATCGGTCGACCATGAGTCAACAACCCAGCCAACATCCCGTCGCCCAGGCGGCGAACGACGCCCTGGCCGCCCTGCCCGGCGGGGCGGGCCTCGTCGTGGGCGTTTCCGGCGGGCTCGACAGCGTCGCCCTGCTGCAGGCCCTGCACGAGGCCCTCGGCCCGGGCGCGGGCGCCCGCCTCACCGTCGCCCACCTCGACCACACCCTGCGGGCCGACTCGCCCGCCGACGCGGCCTTCGTGGCCGGCCTGGCCGACCGGATGCATCTGCCCTTCCTCACCGAACGGCTGGACGTGCCCGACTGGGCCCGCCGCCACGGCCTGGGGCTCGAAGAGGCCGCTCGCGACCTCCGCTACGACTTCTTCCTCCGCTGCGCCCGCGAGACCCGGGCCGCCTTCGTCGCCCTGGCGCACCACGCCGACGACAACGTCGAGACCGTGCTCTACCGGATCGTTCGCGGGACGGCCCTTCGCGGGCTAGGCGGCATGCCCGCGGCCCGGCCGCTGGGCGAGGGCGTTACCCTCATCCGCCCCCTCCTCGCCTGCCGGCGCGAGCAGATCGAGCACTTCGCCCGCTCGCGAGGCCTCGCCTGGCGGACCGACTCGACCAACGCCGACACCCGCCTGGCCCGCAACTACATCCGCCACACCCTGCTGCCGGCCCTTCGCGACCGCCTGAACGGCCGCGCCGACGAGGCCATCGCCCGCCTGGCCGCCGCCGCGGCCGCCGCCGCCGACCTCCTGGCGCGACAGGGCCTGGCCCTGCTGGAGGAGGCCCTTCGGCCCGGCGACGCGGGCGCCCTTTCGCTATCCGCATCCGTCCTGGCCGAGGCCGACCCGCTTATCGTCGCCGAAGCCCTGCGCGAAGCCCTCACCCGCCTGGACGCGGGGCTCAAACACGTCAGCGCCGACCACCTCCGCGCCGCCGCCGCCCTGCCCCACTCCCCCCCGCCCGCCACCGTTGGGCTCCCCGGCAACCTCGAAGTCCGCCGCCGGGGGGATCTCCTGATTCTCTCCCCCGTCCGCTCCCCCGCTCCCGATTCTCCCGCGGACCGTTCCCCCATTCCCGGGGACTCCTTTGAGAATCCCCTGGACTGGTCGCTTCAGCGATCCAGTTCCCCCTCTGATACCACGGAGATCCCCCTGCCCGACGGATCGTCCCTGCACCTGAGTCCCCTCCCGTTCGACCGTGTCGCCTTCGAGCGTCACCTCGCCTCCCCCGACGTCAACATGGAGTTCCTCGACGCTGACCGCCTCGCCTCCGGGTTCTGTCTTCGCCTCGCCCGTCCGGAGGAAACCTTCATCCCCCTGGGCGCTCCCGGCCGCCAGTCCGTCGCCGCCTTCCTCGCCAACGCCAAAGTCCCCCGCCGCGCCCGCGCGGGCGTCTTCTGCCTGGCCGACGCCGAGGGCATCGTCTGGCTGATCGGCCACCGCCTCGCCGACCGCGTCAAGGTCTCCCCCGCCACCGCCCACGTCCTGCTGGCCCGCCACGTCGCATGGATCGGCGCCTGACCGCTCCGTTGCCCTCGCCGGACAATTCGTTACAATGCCGCCCATGAAGAACCCGATCGCACAATGGCGCACGCGGCACATGAACCCGACAAGCTTCTGGCTGCACATGGCGGGCATCCCGGCCTGTTTCGTCGCCGCTCCGATCCTGCTGGCGTTCAAACAGTGGTGGTGGGCGGCCGGGCTGTTCGTCGGCGGCTACGTCCTCCAGTTTATCGGCCACGCCATCGAGGGCAACCAGTCCGGCGAGGAGATGCTCTTTCGCCGGATCTTTGGCGGCAACACGACGGCGGCCAAGAAGAACACGAATGACACGAATGAAAACGAATGACACGAATTGAGAAGACGGAAACAGAAGAAAGCTCTTCTCCTCTATTCGTGTCATTCGCTTTCATTCGTGCCATTCGTGTTTTCTTTCTGTTCTGGTTGCACCCCCCGAGGATTGGCTGGTATTATCCTCTCTCCATTCTGAACCCTAGAAGGAACCGACGCATGAGCACAATGGAAGAAACCGTTCGCGGGCTGAAGTACGACTCGGCCGGGCTGATCCCCGCCGTCATTACCGACGCGGAGACCGACGAGGTTCTCATGGTCGCGTACATGAACGAGCAGTCGCTGCTCGAGACGATCCGCTCGAAGAAGACGCACTTCTGGTCTCGCAGCCGCCAGAAGTACTGGATGAAGGGCGAGTCGTCCGGGCACACCCAGGACGTGCAGGACGTGTTCATCGACTGCGACATGGACTGCCTGGTGATCACGGTGACGCAGCACGGGGCGGCCTGCCACGAGGGCTTCCGCTCGTGCTTCTTCCGCCGGCTGACGGCCGACGGACAATGGGAGACGATCGCCAAGCGGCTCTTCGATCCCGAGAAGGTTTACAAGAAGTCGTAGTCAGCCATCGTCGGCGGGAGTAGCGTATGGGCCCATCCGGGACAACCTCGCCCCATCGCCCGGGCTTCCGGGCGGTGCCGGAGTGGGTGTCGGCGGCCCTTCTGGGCGTGGCGGCCCTGGCGGCTGGGGCCACCTTGCTGTTTCAGATCGGCCAGGTGGACCGCACCGCGGCCTTTCATCGTCCGGAGGGCTGGAGCGGTGTGATCCTGTGGGTGCAGGCGGGCGTGCTGGCCCTGTTCGTCGCCGACCGCCTCCTTGGCCTGCTGGCCGCACCCGACAAGGCCGCCCACCTGGGGGCCAACGGGTTCGACCTGGCCCTCTGTACGTGTTGAGCACCCAGGCCTACACGGCCTCGGCCTCCCTCCTCCGCCGGGTCTCCGAACGCTCCCGAAAAACCCATCGGGGCGGCGCGGTCGCGTGGCTTGTCCTGGGCGGGATGGTTTGCCTCTGCCTGCTGGGCTCGCTCCTGCTGGCCCTGCCCGCCGCCGTCGCCGAGGACGCCTACCTCAGCTGGGACTACGGCGACGCCGCCTTCACCGCCATCAGCGCCGTCACCTGCACCGGGCTGACGCTCAAGTCCACAGCAGCCCATTTCACCTTCCTCGGCCAGCTCGTCATCCTGCTGCTCATCCAGGCCGGCACGCTGACGATCCTTTTCGCCGGCGTGGCGTTGGCCCGCCTGGTGGGCCAGGCCCTCGCGGCCTCCGCGCCCGGGCGGGCCCTCGCTCGCCCCCCCGGCGTGCCCACCGTCCGCTTCGTCCTGACGGCGACGTTCGTCTGCGAACTCGTCGGGGCGGCCCTGCTGTACCCGATGTTCGCCGTCCGATCGGACGGCTCGGCCCTGCCGGTCGTCGAGCGGGCCTGGTACAGTCTGTTTCACGCGGTATCGGCCTTCTGCAACGCGGGCTTCACCCTGTATACCCGCGGGTTCCTCCAGGGCCTCAGCGAAGACTGGTCCTCCCCCTTGCGGGAGGCCTGGCAGGTGTACGGTGTGATCGCCCCGCTGATCGTCCTGGGCGGGCTGGGCATGAGCGTGCTG
>JAPLNA010000240.1 GCA_026693065.1 Planctomycetota bacterium | reverse complement strand
GGCCCGTGAACGACCCGGTGTTTCTTGACGCCGGCGTGGCAGTCGCCCGTGACGCAGCCGCCCGCGGCGATCTCCGTCGTCGGGGCGGGGGCCTTGGGACTGGCCGGCATGGTGGCCGGCGTCCCCGGCTCGGCCCCCAGGGCCAGGGGGAGCACCAGGATCGCCGCCAAAGCCGCGATCGCGACATATCTCATTGCGCACCTCGAATGGTGTTGGTGTTCTTGACGGGTTGGCGGCGGTCGTATCCGGCCGGGCCGTGGCAGCCCGGAGCGCACCGCCCGCCGTCGGGCGTCTTCTCGTATTGTATGGGCATCGCCCACCCCGAGCCCTCGAAGGGCACGTCGGCGGCCATGTGGTTGGGCAGGTCGCTGCCGTGAACGGCGTGACAGGCCTTGCAGGTCCGACCCTTCGGGTCGCGGTTGACGTGCAGATAATGCATGTTCACGTCCCCGTTGCGGAACTCGGTGAGCACCTTCGTTTTCGGCTGCAAGACCACCTGCTTCTCATGACAGAGGAAGCACAACGCGTAGTTCTCGACGTTGAACGGGGCGTAGAAGGTCTTGGGGAACCGGGCGATCAGCAGGCTCGCCTCGCCCGCCGCGTGCGAGTCGTGGCAGCCGGTGCACGTGCCATACTTGACGGGCCCGTGGCGGAACTTGGAGGCCGTCAGGACGGGCTTCATGTCGGCCACCATGTGCCCGTCGGCGGCCTTGACGGGGCGGTCGTGACAGCGGAGGCAGATCTTGTCCATTCGCTCGGGCAGCAGGTGGGGCCAAGCCGTGCCGTGCGGGTTGTGGCAGTTGGCGCACCGCAGCCCGGTGGAAACCACCGAATGTGTCACGGGGGAGGTTTCCAGGCGTTTCTTGAGTTTCTCGTGGCAGGCGTAGCAGCTCTGGCCGACGGGAGCGGCCTGGAGGAACTCGAAGTCGGAGGTGTGGGGGTTGTGGCAACTGACGCACTTGGTTTTGACGGGCTCGTGCAGTCGCCCGGTGGAGGCGAGGGTCTTGCGGACGTCGGCGTGGCAGGTGAAGCAGTGGTCGGGCCCCGGGCCCCCGCGGAGCAGGTAGCGGTTGTCGGCCTGGTGGGGCAGGTGGCAGACGGTGCACTGGCCCTTGGCGAAGGGCCCGTGGGCGAATCGCCGCCGCGGGATCTTGTGGCAGGAGCCGCACAACTGCTCGATCGAGTCGTACTTGAGAAGGAACTTGGTTCCCGAAGCGTGGCTCTGGTGGCAGACGCCGCAGCCCTGCTGGGCGGCCACGTGCTGGACCGCCGCCGAGTGGATCACCGCGTGGCAGAACGTGCAGGTGGCGATCTTGTCGCGCTTGAGGGGGTAGCGGTGCCCGCCGGCGTCGTCGGCGTGGCAGGCGTCGCAGGCCTGCTGGGAGACGGGCCCGTGAATGTAAGAGGCCCGGGCGTAGGAGGCGTGGCACTCGGGGGTCTGACAGGAGGCCCCGCGCGGCAGCGGGCCCGTCGGCTTGGGCGCCGGCGGGATGGGCTTCTCCGCCCCCGGCGCGGGCGCAGCCGAAGGCTGGGTCTGGGCCTGGCTGGGAGGCTCCTTGCGGCTGCAGGCGACCGGGCCCGCGGCCAGGAACATCGCCGTCAGAAGCAGGACGATTGGCCTGGCCCTCACGGCGTGCCTCCGGCCGGACGGGTCGACGGGGCGGCGAGGGCTTTATCGGCCTGGCCACAGAAGTCCATCGCGGCGCTCAGAAGGGCGGTGGCGTAGTTGACGTTGTGCACGCCGTGCCCGAGCTTGACGAAGCGGATGTTGTAGGCGGCGTCGTCGAGGGCTCGCCGGGCCTCGAGAGGAGCCTGGTCTTCCTGCGGGAAGGCCGCCTGGAGCCTGCCGCGGACGCGGGCATAGACCTTCTCGGCGTCGCCCATGCTCGTCGCCACGATCGTCTTGAGCCGGGCGACCTCGCCGTCGTACTTGGGCCCGTGGCAGTCGGTGCAGCACTGCTGGGAGGCCACGAACGTCTGCCCGACGACCTGGGCGGCCTCGCCGGATCGTTTGGTTTCCTTGTGGCAGGCGGCGCAGTTGACCTGGGTGCGGTACATGGGGCTGGGCATTCCAGCACGGCGTGTTCCCGCCCGCCGGCGACGACCTGCCGGGGGGCCGCCGCCGCCAGGTTGTGCTCGATCCGCACGTGACAACTCGAACACTCGATCTTGTGGTTGGTCACGTGGTTCTCGTGCATGAACTTCGTCTCGCCGTAGCGAGAGATGTGGGCCGGTATGTTATGGCAGTTCCAGCACACCTGCTTGGGGACGCTCCCGTCCCCCTTGATCGTCTCGGCGTGGCACTTCTGACAGGGCACTTTCTTGCCGTCGGCGTACTCGGAATGGATGAACTTGCCGGTGGGCAGTTGGACCTCGGCGGCCGGGTCGGCGTGGCAGGCGCGGCAGCCGGCGGGGGTCATGTTCTGCTCGGTGCGCCCGTGTTCGAGCCCGCGCCCCTTGAAGTGGCAGAGGTAGCAGGTGTCCAGGGTGACGACGATATGCTGGCCCTGGACGATCTGCGAATGGCAGGAGACGCATCGCAGCGTCATGCCGCGGGGCTCGTTCTGCATGTGGGGGGCGTGGTCGAACCGGATGGTGATCTCGTCTTTTCGCCCCCCGCCCGGGGCGAGCCGCTTCTGCACGCTCGTCTCGTGCTTGCGGGCGCTGCCGGCCTCGGCCGACCGGTCGCGGTAGGCCGTCCACCTCACCTTGCCTTCCAGAATCCGCCGTTCGTGACAGCCTTCGCGGAGGCAGGACTCGTCACGGACTTCGGCGTGGGGCTTGGAGCCGAACGTGCCGGTGATGTACTTGACGGCCTGGCTGGAGGCCTGCCATTTGCCCTTGAGGGTGTTGGCCAGTCCGGGCTCGAAGTGGCAGTCGGCGCAGGGCACGTCCTTGTGGGCGGAGGCGTGCCAGGCCTGGTAGTAGGGCTCCATGATGTGGCACGACCGGCAGAAATCCGGCTGCATGGTATACTCGGCAAAGCCGCCCATGACGATCAGCCCGACGAACCCGAGGATCAGCACCCAGCCCCACTTGGTGGGTCCGTAGGGCAGGCGTCGGCCCGGGCGGCGGCGCCAGCCGATCAGGCGCAGCCACAGGGAGCGTCGCGGGGTCGTCTCGACGGGCTTGTCGGTCGGTTCGGTCATGGGGGGGGCCGCCTTGTCATGTCAGAGAACCTTGAGCCCGGCCAGGATAATCAGCGTCACGAGCGTCAGCCCTACGCCCATGGCCAGGATGCCCACCACGATGGCTAGAATGCGATACCGGCGCGGGGGCGGGGGCACGCGGAGTTGGTCCAGCTCGCCGCTGGCGGCAAGGCGTTCGTACTCGGCCCCGCGTTCGTGCTTGAACTCCTCTTCCGCCAGCCGCCCGGTGAAGATCACGTCGTCGACGGGGAACTTCTCCATCCGCAGGTGGGCGTTGAAGAAGTGGATCGTGAAGATGAACCCGATCGCCAGCAGCGCCTCGTACCCGTGGATGACCGTCGCGACGTTGAACATCCACCCGGGCAGGATATTGCTGAATAACGCCGGGAACCACAGCAGCAGCCCGGTGATGCCGATAATGAACGAGCCGCCGACCTCGGCCATGTAGTCGAACTTCTCCCAGTAGGTCCACCGCTCGAAGGCGGGCTTCTTGCCGCCCAGGAAGAACCAGCGGAACATGCCCAGGCAGTCGGTGACGTCTTTCCACTTGGGGAGCATGGTGGCCGGCCCGAAGAGCAGCCTCTTGATGCCGTATCGCTGGAAACGATGGTAGATGCCCACGAAGTGGACGACGAAGTTGCCGATGAGCATGATCGCGAAGAAGCGGTGCAGCAGGCCCGCGCCGCGCACCCCGCCCAGCAGGCGGGCGAGGTTCCTGGCCCATTCCTGCTCGGCGTAGAGCAGGGGCAGGCCCGTCAGGGTCAGCCCGAAGAAACTCAGGATCACGAAGGCGTGGTTGATCCGGTCGACCCGGTTGAACCGCTGGATCGCGTGGGTATCGGCCACGTGCCGGGGGTGCGGGCCGTGCTTGACCCGGTCGACCACCGTGCGGATAAACCACAGCAGGCAGTGCAACCCGAAGAACCCGAAGGCGGCGCTCATCATGATGATGAAGTACCACCAGACGCCGTAGAGAAGGGGATACCCCTTGGCGTCGGTGTAATCGGCGTGGGCGTCGAAGAGGGCGAACTTGGGCCCGGCGTCCTCGTGGCACTTGCGGCAGACGTTGAGCCGGTTGGCCCCGTACAGCCTGCCGGCGGGGTCGTCGAGCTGGCGGATGTCGTGGGCGCCGTGGCAGTCGCTGCAGCGGGCGCCTCGCGTCGAACCCAGCCGGTTGATCTGCCCGTGGTAGCTGCGGCGGTAGGTCTCGTACATCGAGCCCTTTCGCGAACTGCCCGGCGGGGGCTTGTCGTGGCACTGCCCGCACTCGTTGACCAGGTCGAGCATGAAGGAGGGATTGTCCTTGCGGGTGATGGCGTGGGAGGAGTGGCAGTCGGTGCAGGTGGGGGCCTTCAGGGGGGCCTGGGCGGCGTCCTTGCCCTGGCCGAGCTCCTTCGCCAGCCGCTGCCCGTGGATGCTCGAGGCGTAGGCTTCCTGCAGCGAACCGCTGTGGCAGTGGTCGCCCCCGCTGCACGTTCGGGCGACGTTATAGCGGTTGACCGCGCTTTCGGGGTTGGCGGCGGGGAGGACCTTGTGGCTGCCGTGGCAGTCGGCGCAGGCGGCGGCGGCGGCCAGCCCGCCCTGCAAGGCCTTGCCGTGTACGCTCTGGCGATAGCTCTCAACGTATTCCTTGTTGGCGTGCCCGCCGGAGGTCTTGCCGGCGTGACGGCTGTGGCAGTCGGCGCAGAGGGTGACGGCGTTGAGAGGATGGATGCGGCTGCGGGGGTTCTTCTTGGGCAGCATGTCGTGCCCGCCGTGACAGGACGCGCAGGTGGGGGCGTTGGGCTCGCCGCGGGCCAGGGCCTGGGCGTGCATGCCCTGGAGGTAGTCCGAGGCGGGCTTGTCGTGGCAGGAACTGCCCGAGCAGGTGGCCGGGGGCAAGGGGACGGCGTGGGGGAGTTTGACGACCGTCTCGCCCGCCGGAACGCTCAGGCGGTGGCAGTCGGTGCAGGCGAGCTTGGCGTGGATCCCGCCGGCCAGGGCGGGTACGACGTACAGGCCCGGGCGCCGGGCCGGGGCGGCGGACGAGGCCGGTTGCGTCGACGGGGCCACCATCGTCCGCCGTTCCACGGGGGAATAGCCGGCCATCTTCTGCTGCCCGTGGCACTCGAGGCAGCGTTTGTTGGCCATCTGGGCCGGGGTGACCTCCTCCCCCCGGGCGGTCGACGGCGCCCACGCCGCCGCGGCCAGCAGGACGGCGCCGGCCAGGCGAGAGAGGTTCCGGGCTGATTGGGTCGCGGTCATGTACATGTTCCTAATCGTTTACCTCGCGTGGTGCAATGATCGGCCTCAGGGGGAGGGGGGTTTGGGCGTCGCGGAGGCCTCGGGAAACAGGGGCAGATGAATGGTGAAGACCGCCCCGCGCCCGGGGCTCTCGACGTCGATGCGTCCGCCGTGGTCGTGGATGAGCCTGTCGCTGACGGCCAGCCCCAGCCCGGTTCCCTTGCCCGGGGGCTTGGTGGTGAAGAAGGGCTCGAAGAGGCGGGGTAATTGCTCGGGCGGGATCCCGTGCCCGTTGTCGGCGACGCGGACGAGACACTCGCCCCCGCTCCGCGAGGCGCGGATATCCAGGTGCGGATCGTCCTGGTCGGCCATCGCGTCCAGGGCGTTCAGACACATGTTCACCAGGGCCTGGTGCAGGGCGTGAGCCGGGGCCGACACGGGCGCCTGGACGATGGACTCGTCGTACTCGACGGAGACGTTGACATGGGCCGCCCGGCGGTCGAGCCGGACCATCTGGAGGGCGTGGTCGACGATCTCCCTGATGCTGGTGGGCTCGCTGCGGGTCTGGGCGGGGTGAGCGAAGTGGGTCAACTGGCGGACGATTTCGGTGATGCGGCGGATGTGGTCGCGGACCTTGGCGAGGTTCTCCGGGACGGCCCGCTCGGGCTTGTGCACCATGAGCTGGAGCATGCTGTCCATGGCGGCCAGCGGGTTGGCGACCTCGTGAGCGATGCCGGCGGCCATCTGCCCCATGGCGACCATCTTCTCGTGCTGGATCAGGGCCTGCTGCTGGGTGTGGAGCTGCCGGGCCATCGCGCGGATGCGGCGGTTCTGGCGGAGCAGGCGCCCGCGGTGGCGGCGAACGTTCTGGGCGATGTGGCTGGTAAGGAAGACGCTCACCAGCAGCGTCAGCGCCCAGCCGACCAGCAGGGCCGGGCCCTTGGGCTCGGGGGGCCATTGCCCTGCCAGGGCCAGCCCGCCGGCGAGCATCGCCGCCGCGGCCGCGGCGCTGATGTAGGCCATCCGGTTGGGCAGCAGCAGGCTGGTGATGACCATGTGAAAGACGTAGAAGCCCAGCAGGGGGCTGTGCGTCCCGCCGGTCCAGAGGGTCAGCCCGGTCAGGCAGGCCAGGTCCAGCAGGATCTGCGCCCAGGCGAGTGCGACCAGCCGCCCGAGGCGTACCGTGCGCGCCGACTGCACGCGAAGCAGGGCGTTCAGAACCAGGTTGTATGCCAGGATCGCCGCGCCGACGGCCAGGATGCCGCTCCAGGCCCCCCCGTACCATTGCAGCCAGAAGTGCTCCAGCAGCGCCCCGACGATGACGGCCAGGCCCGCGCCCCACCGCAGCCGGGCGAACCATCGCAACTGCGCCAGCAGCGCGAGGTTCCAGTGGGTTGAGGCCGAGTGGGTCACGGGGTGTCGGCCTCCTCGGGGGCGGGGCTGGAGGCGGGCGGTTCGATCTGCGTGGACCGGTGCAGGTCGAGCATCTTGACGCCGGCGATGTAGTCCGTCAGCACGATCCGCTTGATGTGCTTGAGGCTCTCCAGCGTGGCGGTCATGCGGTTGAGGTTCTCGCGGATCTGGCGGAGGCAGAGCTTGACCTTGTCGTCCCCGCCGGATCGCTGCCCGAGCATCTGGAGCTGCAGCTCGACGACGGCCAGAGCGTTGTTGAGGTCGTGGTTGAGCGTCAACCCCATCTGGCTGATGACTTCCATCCGCTGCTTTTCGTGCCTCTGGACGCGTTCGGCGAGGCTGTTGTAGGCCTCGGCGAGTTCGGAGAATTCGTCCCCGCCGTCCAGGTGGGTGCGGTGATCGAAATGCTCCTGCCGGAGCTGGCGGGTGGCCTCGACGAGCTGGTCGACGGGCTTGAGGACCCGCCCGGCCGCCCACAGCAGCGACAGGATCGCCGTGTTGACCAGCACGAGGCAGCCGACGGTCATTCCCAGCACGAGCCAACGGAACCTCGCGGCGAGGTCTTCCTGCTCGCCGCGGACGCGGTCGCGCGCCCCCCGGTCGATCCGGGCGACCCCGCCGTGCAACGCCACCGCCTGCTCCAGGGCCTGCACGTTGTAACGAAGCACCAGGGCCGCGTCCTGCGCCGTCCCCAGCAGGGTGACGCTGGCGGTGAAGGCCTCCAGGTCGACCTGGAGCTTCTTGTACACCGGCGCCAGGTCGCCCTGGCGTACGACGTCGTGTTCGCCGATCTTCTCGGTGAGGCCCTGAGCGGTCTGCACCTGGTGGATCAGCGTGTCGAGGTGGCGGGCCTTGGCCGATTGAAGGCGGTAGAGTTCGGCCTCGATGTCGGTGACGGCGGCGTTGAGCCCGCTGGTCTGCTCGACGATGGCGGAGGCCTGGGCGCTGATGTTGTCGAGGTCTCGCAGGACGCCCTGGAGCGCCGCGACCGCCCAGACCGCCATGACCACCAGCAGCCCGATCAGCGATCCGAAGACGATCAGGAGTTTCTTTCGCAGCATGGCTCACTCCCCTCCGGCCGGGAGGGTGGCCGCTCGACGCGGGAGGGTCCCGCCGATCTCCGTCCGCGCCCACACCGGTTCCAGGGCGCCGGCCATGTCGTAGATCGCGCCGTATTCCTCGATCCGGCAGGGCAGGAATCGCCGCATGCCCAGACCCGCCAGCACGTCGCGCCCGCGGGGGTCTTTGTCCATACCCATCAGCGCCGCGGCGAGTTTCTCCGCCGTCGCCGCGGGCATGTCCCCGCCGACGATCAGGGCGTTGGTGGGCACGGCGGGGCTGGTGGCCAGCCGGCGAATCTTCCACTCCGGATGCCGGGCGAGCACTTCCTCCAGGCGGAGGCTCTTGACGGACCCGGCGTCGGCCTTGCCGTCGATGACAGCCTGGACGACGTCGTCGTGGGTTCCGGCCCAGAGGGGGCGGGGGGCGTCGGGGCGGTCGAGCAGGCCCGCCGTCGCGAGCAGGTAGTACGGGAAGAGGTGCCCGGCCATGGTGGTCTTGACCATGGCGATCTGCCGCCCAGCCAGGTCGGCAAGGCTCTTGGCGGGCGAATCGGCGCGGACGATCAGCACGCCGGTGTAGGTCGTGGCGTTGCCGGGAAACTCCGGCTTGACGAGCACCCGGGCGCCTTGGCGGTCGACGGCGAGCACCGTCACCAGCGAGCCCAGGAACGCCGCGTCGACGCTTTTCTCGGCGAAATCGGCCAGCACGCCTTCGTAGGTGTTCATGGTGGCCAGTTCGACCGGGCGGTCCAGGGCGTCGGCGAGATAGTCCGTCAGCCGCTGGTACTGCTTGTGCAGCGCGAAGGGGTCCCGCTCGGGGATCAGTCCGATGCGGAGGGGCCGACCGGGCCTGGCGGGCGCGTCGTCGGCCGGGCGGGTGGGAGGCCGAGGCGGACCTCCCAGCCACAACAACCCCGCCGCCAGCAGGCCGGCCAGCGTGACGACCAGGATGGCCCAGACCCATTTACTCACGGGGCGGCGACCTCCGGGCCCTGGAGGGCCTCTTCGTCGGTGGGGATGCCCATCTCTTCCATCTTGCGGTACAGGCTCGAGACGCCGATCTGGAGCGTCTTGGCCGTTTCTACCTTGTTATAGGCGTGCTTGCGGAGGCTGCACAGGATCAACTGCCGCTCGAATTCCCGCAGGGCGTCCTTGAGGCTCTCGCCGGTCTCGGCCGCCCCCTGCCCCGAAGCGAACGCCAGATGCTGAACGTCCACCTCGGACCCCTCCACGAAGATCACCGACCGCTCGATGACGTTCTCCAGTTCCCGCACGTTCCCCGGCCAGGCGTAGCTCAGCAGCATCCGCATGGCGGCGTTGGAGGTCGTCGTGACCTGCTTGTTCATCTGCACGGAAAACTTCGCGAGGAAATGGTGCACCAGCAGGGGAATGTCCTCCTTGCGGTGCCGCAGGGGGGGCAGTTCCATCTTCACGACGTTGAGCCGGTAGAGCAGGTCCTCGCGGAACTCGCCGGCGGCGACCATCTCTTCCAGGTTGCGGTTGCTGGCGGCGATGATCCGAACGTCCACCGCGCGCGGGCGCGTGTCGCCCACAGGCACGATCACCTTCGAATCCAACGCCCGCAGCACCGCGCTCTGGGCGGGCAGGGGAAAGCTGGAGATCTCGTCCAGGAACAGCGTGCCGCCGTCGGCGGCCTCGAAGTACCCCACCCGGTCGCGGTGGGCGCCCGTGAACGCCCCTCGCTGGTAGCCGAACAACTCCGACTCGACCAGGTTCTCCGGAATCGCCCCGCAATTGACCGGCACGAAGGGCTTGTCCCTCGCGACGCCGTTGTAGTGGATCGCCCGCGCGAACAACTCCTTGCCCGTGCCCGACTCCCCCATGATCAGCACGTTGCTCTTGACCGCCGAGAGCTTCTGCACCATGTCCAGCAGCCGAAGCATCGAGGCCGACCGTCCCACCAGGTTGTGAATGACGCTCTGGGCCGACATCTGCTCGATCATCACCCGGCTGGCCCGCAGAACCTCGTGGTGGTCCAGGACGTGCTGCATCTTCAGGAGCATGTCGTCGAACTGGACGGGCTTGAGGAGGTAATCGCTGGCCCCGGCCCGCAGGGCCTGCACCGCCGACTCCACCGTCCCGTACGCGGTGATCATAATCACCGGCGTCTCGGGCGCCAACTCCCGCAGCCGGGCCAGCAACGCCATCCCGTCCATCTCCGGCATGCGGATGTCCGACAGGACCAGATCCACCGGCCTGGCCAGCATCGTCTCGTAGGCGACCTTGCCGTTGGGGGCCTGGAGAACCTGAAAGCCCCTCTCGGCCAGCAGTTCGGCCAGAGATTCGCGAAGCATCTCTTCGTCTTCGACGAGCAGGATCGTCTTTGGCATGTCGTTCCTCGAAAGCGCCCGGCCGTCACGCCCGGACTCAAGAACCGGAGCCTGCCCGGCGTCAGGGCCGCACCTGACTCCCGGGCGAACAGAACGCACCGCCAGAGGGGCATGCAACCCTCGTGCCCCGCCGCATGCCGGCCCGCCCAAGCCCCCCCCGGCCCGGGCCGGTCACTGTATATTGCCCGGCTCGGCGGTCTGGGGAATTGTATGAACCGGCCGTTCTTGCCATTCTTGAGAGATGACCGGCCCAAGCAGCCAGAATAATCTTATTCGTGAGAATACCATTTTATGCGGCCTCTCGTCAATGAGAATTCGTGGCTTCCGGATCGAGCGATTACCTGTTTTATACCCGCTGGTTGCCCTTTCCGGCTCGTTCGGACCCAGTTTTGGGAATAGAATGTTCAGAAACCGCCAATATTGGCCCCCGCCGGCCCGTCCCGACGACCGGCGGAGACCGGCGGCACCAATGTTGCACAAAACTGATCGACTTTCGGATTCCCTGACTCCAACGTGAGTCCTTGCACGAAGGAAGCCTCCGCCGTGGTTGGAGACGCCAAAGCCTACGGGTACGAAGATATCGTCGCGTCGGTCGCCGCCCTGGTGGCCGCCCAGACCCAAAAACTCGCCCGCTCCGTCGGGTGGGACACGGCGGCGATGGGGGGGGCATTCCCCCGGCGGATGCTCCGCACCCGCCTGGCCGCCCGAATCGATCAGGGGCGGGCCTGGCTGGACCGACAGGCCCTGGTGAACCTCTGTGCGGCCACCGAACTGCTCCACCTGGCCAGCCTCTGCCACGACACCATCTCCAACAGCATCTCCGTCCTCATGGGCGACCTGCTCCTGGTCGACTCCACCGACATGGTCATCGCCACGCGAGGCGGGCAGCACGTCAAGAGCTTCCTCGACAAAGCCAAAGAGGTCCTCGAAACCGACATCCAGCACCTGGCCCATCAGCCCGGGCGGGCCATCGACCTGCCCACCGCCGAGCGGCTGGCCTGGGGCAAGAGCGGCCCGCTCTTCGCCTTTACGGCCGGGCTGGGCGGTGCGGGCGAGGGACCCCTGGCGGGCGCCCTGGCCCAGGCAGGCTATCGCGTCGGCGCCGCCTGCCAGTTGGGCGACGACCTGGGGGCCCTCCCCGACGCCGGCGCCGCCCGGGAACGCATCGCGGCCTTGTGCGACGAGGCGTTGGCAGGCCTGACCCCCTGGCCCGCGGTTCGGGCGGAGCTGGCCGGCTTTTTGCTTCATGACTTTCGGCCCCCGCGGGCGTTTCACCTGGCCCGCCGCGGCGCCCCCATCGAGGCGGCGCCCTGATTCTGTGGCGTTTCCCCGCCCGGCCCTATCGCACCCGGGCCCGGGCCGGGTATACTGGAACCGTACGGCGGCGATCCTGTCGGTCAGGTTCGCCGGGCAATTCTCACGACGTGGCGGTAGCGGTAACGGCATAAGGGATTCGTCCCTATGGCAGCGGAATCAACCCAGACGTCCACGGGCAGCTACGAACTCTCCGCCCCCGGTGCGTCCGGCCCGCAGGCCCGCCCCGACCGCGCCCCCGAGGCCGCCCTCTCCGAGCCCATGCTCATCCGCAACGTCGGCTGGTTCTGCCGCCTCCGCTGGGTGGTCGTCGCGGCCTTGGGCGCCTTCGGGTTGCTGACCCTCTGGGAGCCCTTCCTTCACCGCATGGGCCTGCTGACCCCTGGCCCCTGGCCCCTCCTCGCCGCCAGCGTCCTGACCGCCGGAAACGCCCTGTTCCTCCTGGACGCCCGCCGCCTGAAAGCCCGCGAACTCCCCGGCCGAGCCCACGCCAATCTCTGGACGCAAATCCTCCTCGACCTGGCCGTCCTTACCGCCGTCGTCCACTTCTGCGGCGGCGGGCGAAGTTATGTCCCCTTCACCTACCTCTTCCACATCGTGCTGGCCTGCGTGTTCCTGCCCCGCGTCGAAAGCCTCGCCGTCCTCCTGGTCGCCGCGGCCATGTACGCCGGCGCGATCGCCCTGGTGCAGGCGGGGCTGCTTCCCCCGGCCCGGCTGTTTGTGGAAACCCCGCGCCCGGTCGCCTGGCGGATCTTCTGGCTGGACTACGCCGCGATCCTGGGCATCTGGACCGTCGTGTGGTATCTCGCCGCCGACCTTTCGGGCATGGTCCGCCGCCGGGAAGACGAACTCGCCCAGGCCAACCGCCGCCTCCTGGCCGCCCAGGCCGAGCGGTCACGACACATGCTCGCCACCACCCATCAGCTCAAGGCCCCCTTCGCCGCCATTCACGCCAGCACCCAACTGCTGCTCCAGGGGTACACCGGCGCCCTGCCGGAGGAGGCCGTCGCGATCGTCGAACGCATCGCCGCCCGCAGCCGTCGGCTGGCCAACGAGATCCACGAAATGCTCCAACTGGCCAACCTCAGTTCCACCGGCCAGAAGCCCCCGCCCCTCGTCCGCATGGACTTAGGCGACCTCATCGCCTGGGCCGTCATGCAGGTCGGGCCTATCGCCGCCAACCAGTCCATCACCATCGAGACCGAACTGGTCACCGCCTGGCTCTGGAGCGTCGAGGACCACCTCAAGATGGTCTTCGCCAACCTGCTGTCCAACGCGGTGGCGTATTCGAGGCCGGGCGGGCGGGTCTGGGTCAAGTGCGGCCCGGGCGAGCCGGGGCCCTGGGCCAGCGTCGCCGATGAGGGCATCGGAATCCCCGCGGCGAAACTGCCCCGCATCTTCGACGAGTACTACCGCACCAAGGAAGCCGTCCAGCATAACCGCGAGTCCTCCGGGCTGGGCCTGGCCATCGTTCGCGAGGTCGCCCAGATGCACGGTATCGGCGTTCGGGTCGAGAGCGCCCCGGGCGTCGGCACGACGTTCACGCTTCGATTTCCCCCTGTCGGCCGGGGCGAACAAGCCCCCGCCCAGACCAGCAAAGGTGAGGTGCACGATGGCCTACGTACTGATTGTTGACGATGACGAGGATTTCGCCGCCGCCGCCGCCGCCGTCCTCAAGAGAGCCGGACACGAGGTCCGCGTCGAACTTGACCCCGACGCCGCCCTGGTCGCCATGGACGCCCGCGTCCCCGACCTGGCCGTCCTCGACGTCATGTTCCCCGAGGACGCTTCGGCCGGCTTCGAACTGGCCCGTACCATGCGGACCGACCGACCCAAGCTCAAGAGCGTCCCCATTCTCATGCTGACGGCGGTGAACACCGAGTTCCCCCTGGGCTTTGGCCCGCAGGACATCGACCAGGAATGGCTACCCGTTTCGGACTTCCTGGAAAAGCCCGTCGACTTCGCCGTCTTTTCCCAGAAGGTCGCCGCGCTCTGCAAGGCCGCCAAGGCCTGATCGGTTCTTCCCAGTGCCCAGTTCCTGTTTCCCCTCCCAACCAGGAACTGGGAACGGGGAACTGACCGTTGCGCGAGTCAAGCGGGGGCCCTTGCGCCCCGTCTGGTCCGCAAGTGTCCCAAGAATCGCATCGCCCCAACACCCTCCGACGCAACCGACTCGCCCGCCTCACGTTGCCGTTTCCGCCCACCCGCCGCCCCCCGGATTCGGGACACCTCGCGGACACCTCAAGGACACCCGAAGGACACCTGAAGGACACCTCAAGGACACCTCCCGGGTACTTCAGGGACACCTCCGGGACACCCTTGCCGGGAGGAACTGTGAGTCGTGAATCGGAAAACGTAATCCGTAACCAGTAACCAGTAACCAGGCAAGTGCCATAACATCCCGCGCACCCAAGTGCCAATGAGGCCAGGTGTCAATACATCCCGCTCACTCAACGAAGAGCCTTGGAGGGAGGCTATACGATACCTGTTTGCCTCCTTGCTGTTTGGTGTGGGTAG
>JAPLNA010000239.1 GCA_026693065.1 Planctomycetota bacterium | reverse complement strand
CGTGGAACCGCCACGAGCCGTCGCTTTCCATCGCCATCAGCGTGGCCAGGGCCTGGCTCCGCAGGCGGGCCATCGTCGCCGCCGGATTGCCCCAGGTGAAGCCCAGGTCCTCGCCCTGGAAGATCGCCCCCAGCCGGCTGAACTGGAGCAGCCGGCGATTGTACTCCTCGATCAGGCCGCCGATCCTGTCAGCCACCGCGGCCACCAGGGGCGGGTCGTCGATCAGGGCGCAACACAACGCCTCGTACCCCATCAGCCGGGACGTGTGCTCGTACACTCCCCCGGCGTGGCAGCTCAGCAGGCCCTGGCCCTCGGGCATGTGGGTTTCGAGGTACTCGTGGACGACGAAGTCGCCGTCGCTCACGGCGGGCCAGGGATAGTCCTCGAACTGCCGCCAGTTCGTGACGGGCCCCTGGTGCAGCCCCTGCCAGGCCCGGGTGTGCGACTCATTCCCCGGCGCGGCATCGGGCGCCAGCAGCGGCGCCGCCGGCAAGGCCAGCGAGGCCTCCACCCGAATGAAGTCGTACCCCATCCCCAGCCAGAACGCGATCAGGTTGTCCAGCCATTGCCGCGTCCGCTCGGCCGCCTCGTGCGAAAAATCCATCTGCCCGCCCGTCTGGTCGGCCAGCTCCCCGCGTTCGACCCACGGCCGGCCCATCAACTTCTCCAGGATCGGCCGCATCAGCGAGTCGTCCACGAGATACTCCACCAGCGGCGGTCGGTCGGGCACGACCCGCCCGTCCAGGGCAGCGAGGAATCGCTCGAAATCCGGCTTGGGTTTGGCCAGCGGAATCCGCATCGTTCAACTCCTGGGGTCGTAGAACAGGGCCAGTTCGGACATCGCCGGACACACCGGCGCGGGTCCCACCCGCAGCCGCACGCGTTTGGTGGTGCACGTCGCCCCGCGGGCCAGCCGCTGGTTGCCGATCGCCGTGCCCTGGGCGTATTCCCGCCACGCGCCGTCGGCCTCCACGTCCAGGGCCCACCGCTCCACCCGCTGGCCCAGCGGCAGATACTCCCGCAGCCTCGCGACGTTGAACGTCACCGGCGCGGGAAACTCCACCACCGCCTCGGCCGTCGTCACGCCGTCATCGCTGGCCCAGTAGGTGTCGGCCTTGCCGTCCACCAGGTTGCCCGGCCCGAACAGCGGATCGGTCCCGCGGACGGCCCCGCTCGTCGCCCGCCCGCCGCGAGCCAGGTCCGTGGCGAAAATCTCCGTCAGCCTCGCCCGGAAGCCCAGCAGCGAACGCGCGTCGTTTTCGTGGATCCGCCCGCGGGTGTCGGGCGGCAGGTTCAACAGGAACGAACCCCCGCGCCCGACCGAACGGTAGTACAGGTCCAGCAGGTTCTCGGGCGAGCGGACCTTGTCGTCCTCGGCGGCGTGGTAGAACCACCCCGGCCGGATCGACACGTCGCACTCCGCCGGCAGCCACTGGGCGCCGCCCCGCTGGCCCTCGTTGAGCACCTTGCAGTCGGCCTCGCCGGGCACGAACTGGGCGCCGATCGTGTGCCAGCACGGATCGCCTGCGACGCCGTCCTCGTTGCCCACCCAGCGGACGTCGGGCCCGGCGTCGCTGAACATGCACGCCAGCGGCTGCAGGCCCCGAACGATCTGCCACGTGTGCTCCCAGTCGTAGTACGTGTGCCGGTCGATCTCTCTCCGCCCGCCGGAGCCGCCATAGAACCCGTCGCCGCCGTTGGCGCCGTCGAACCAGACCTCGAAGATCGGCCCGTACTCGCTGAGCAGTTCGCGGAGTTGCTCGCGGTAGTAGTTGACATACGCCGCCCGCCCGTACTCGGCGTGGTTGCGATCCCAGGGCGAGAGATACACCCCGAACTTCAGCCCGCGGGCCTCGCACGCCCGGGAGATATCCCTCACCACGTCGCCCTTGCCGCGCTTCCACGGGCTGTTCTTGACGGAATGCTCCGTGAACCGCGAGGGCCAGAGGCAGAACCCGTCGTGGTGCTTGCACGTCAGGATCAGCCCGGCCATGCCCCCCCGGGCCGCCGCGTCGACGATCTGGGCGGCGTCGAACGCCGTCGGGGCGAACGTCGCGGGCGTTTCATCCCCGAACCCCCACTCCTTGTTCGTGAACGTGTTCACGGTGAAATGCAGGAACCCGTAAAACTCCAGCCCATGCCACCGCAACTGCCTCTCACTCGGCGTCGCCCCATACGGCTTGGGTTCCTTTCCAGCCCGGGCCTCTCTCTCACGGTCGGTTGCCATCTCTGCTCCTTCCCGCCCTCAGGCGGCCGTTGAACAAGGTTCACAAACCAACGGCATCAGGATACGCGCGGGAGGCCCGCAAAAGAAAGTCCCACCTTCCTCCGATCTTCCCCAAGCCGACGGGTCCTACTTCCCCCCGTGCCCCAGGAGGAGTTGGGCGACGGGCTTGCGTTGCTCGATGGAGGCCTCGCAGCTATCTCCGGGCGCCTTCTGGGCGACCATCAGGGGGGTCTGGCCCTGGTTGTTTTTCAAGGCGGGATTGGCCCCGTGGGCCAGGAGGATCTGGGCGCATTTCAGGTTGCCGTATTGGGCCGCCAGGTGCAACGGCGTGCCGCCTTCATAGTCCAACGGGTCGACCTTGGCCCCGTGGTCGAGCAGGAACGCCGCCCCGGCCGGGTGATTGTTGAAGACCGCCATGTGCAGCGTCGTGTACCCGTCGACTCCCCACCACTCTATGTCGGCCCCGTGCTCGAGCAGGACCGCCATCACGTCCGTCCGCTCCGCGGCCTTCTCGTCCTCCCGCTCCATCGCCATCTCGAGGGGCCAATGGAACTGGTTCCCGCAATCCGGGACGTTGGCCCCGGCCCGGATGAGAAATTCCACGAATTCCATGTCGGCCTCCGCGACGGCCAGTTCCAGCGGCGTGTAGGAGTTGTACCCGTCCCCGCAACCCCCCGTGACAACGTTGACGTCCGCGCCGTGCTTGACCAGCAGCCGCGCCACGTCCCAGTGCCCCTTGACTACGGCCACGTGCAGCGGCGTCATCTCCTCGCAGAAGTCCAGGTCCGTCGGTTCGCGGCCGGTCCGGGCGGGCCGTTTCGCGAAGGCATTCACCTTGGCGCCCTCCTTGAGCACCTGCTCGGCCAGCGCCGCGTCGCCGTGCTCAGCCGCCCAGTGAAGCGGCGTCTGCCCCAGTTCATCACTCGCCCTGGCCTGGGCGGGCCTCGTGGCCAAAACCCCTCGAATCCCCGCCCCGTCATTCCGGGCCATCGCCGCGGCCATCTCCTTCCCCATGGGCTCGGGCACCTCGCACCCCGCCGCCGCGAGCATCGCCAAGCCAACGACCGCCGTGAGTTTCCATCCGCCCGTTATCCACTTCGCCGCCATCATCCCTAATCCTTTCTCAGGCCCCGCCGGCCGCCTTGATCGACCCCGGCCCCGTTCACCCCAATCATCGTCATTTCCGCCCCAACTTCATTCGCCAGAGGTCAAGGGATTCGGGCGTGCCGCCGCCGTTCATGGGCAGGGGGTCAGTTCCAGGTGTTCGCCGGGCGTCGTGGGCAGGGAGAAGCGGTCGCCGTGGAGGGTTTCGGCGGGGGCGCCGTTGCGATGGAGGGAGACTCCCGCGCCGGGCCAGGGGTTGAGGAGAGTGCAGGGAAGGCCTTTTTCGCTGAGGAGGCGGACGAACTGGACGCGGCCGTCGGAGAGTTCGGAGGAGACGAGGAAGGCTCCGTAGGCGCGGAGGCCTTCGAAGCGGGCGGGGCGGCCGGCGGGCCAGCAGGGGAACAGGCGCAGGAAGCCTTCGTGGCTTTGCAGGAGCATTTCGTTCAGCCCGTCGGGAATGCCCGAGTTGTTCTCGATGCCCCCGCCGCCCATGTTGAAGAGGAAGTTGGGCTGGATGTATTTCTCGGTAACCCGCTTCATCTGCGTCAGGATCAGCTCGGGGTCGACGCCGACCCGGGCGGCCGCCGCGAAAATCGTGCTGAACGAGTTCTGGTTCTCCCACAGGTCCTTGTAAATGATGGTGTCAACCCCCGCGCGGACTAACGCCGGGTCGGAGGAGAGGCTCACCGCGTTGGCCGGGTAGATGTGCTGGATGCAGCACATGTTGGTCTCTTCCAGCGTGGTCAGCCCGCCCTCGGAGACGTCGAACATCGTCTTGCCGTTCCGCACGGTCAGCGGGAAGTCGCTGATGTGGTCCAGAATGTGCTGCCACTTCGCCCGGCGAGGGGCATCGACGCACAGGGCTGTGCTGATCTCGATCGCGGCCCGGGAGACCAGACGGATCAGCCCCAGCGTCAACGGGGGGTTTTTATCCTTGGCCCGCTCGAAATCACGGCTGTCTTCCGGCAGCATCATGTAGAAGCCGCATTCGTTGACGCAGTCGTTGCGGCTGACGTAGCGGCCGTCCTCGAAGGTGAGGTAGTCCTCCCAGAAGTTCATCACCTCGACGAGGTACGGGTACACGTACCGCCGGGCGTAGTCCAGGTCCTGCGTGAGCCCATACCGCATGATCATGTTGACGGCCAGGAACGAGGCGTTGGACTTCTGCCCGAGGAAGTTGAGCCCTTCGTCGTAGGGGGTCTGGGAGCGGTCCACGTGCAGCCCTTTGGGCCCGAAGCCGACGTTGCAGTACGCCCCGCGGACGTTCAGGAATCGTTTGGCGTACTCCTTCATCCGCGGCAGGTAGTCCATCACGGGCTGATCGTACGGATCGGCCAGGTCCACCAGGTTGCTGGTCAGCACGCCCCACCAGGGGGCCTCGTAGTTGTAGTTGGTGTGCAGGTCGCCGCCCCAGCAGGGGTTGTCGGCGGTGATCCACGCGAACAGTCCCGGCGGGAACTCCCGGTTCCCGCAGCAGGAGGCCATCACGTAATGGCAGCCGTAGTAGCGGTCCTCGAGATACGCATCCCCGACGGCCACCTTCGCGCACCGCCGCCACAGATCGCTCCACCACCCGACGTGCCGCCGGCGTGCCTGGGCCACTTTCACCGCGTCCAACTCCCGGGCCATCGCGATGGCCCGGCTGCGGTGGTCCGGCGTGTCGTGGTTGGTCGCGAAGGTCAGCACGAGCGTGTACCGGCCCCCCGGTTCCAGACGGATCGGCCCGGCGTCGCTGGCTCGCCTCGCGACCGTGACGGCCGTCGGCCAGAGCAGGTCGGGCGTCTCGAATCGCCGCTCGTACCACGCGATCTCCCCGGCCTGGCCGGCCTCCGTCACCGACCGGTTGCCGTCCTGGATCTCGAACACGGGTTCGACGGAGATCGCCTCGGCCCCGTCGGCCTGCAGTTCCACCACGAGGGCGTTTTCCCCACGCGGCGTCCAGGCCGACACGGCCAGCACGGCGGCGCCCTTCGCGAACCGCCCGCGGACAGTCGCGTCGTAAATGCACTGCTCCAGCCGATACGACCCCCCGGCTAGCGCGGGGGTTTTGAGCGTAAGAGTCCCGACGGCCCGCGCACTGCCTCGAGGCCCGCCCGGCACGCCCGCCTCCTCGCACGCCTGCCAGACGTCCAACTTGCTCACCCGCAGGGCCAGGGCTTCGGCCGGGCCTCCGACGGCTGCCAGAACGTCTCCGTTGCCCAGCACCGCCGCTCCGGTCGTCAGGAAGTGCAGGAAGTTCGCGGGCGGCTCGTGGAAGACGCCCTTCACGCGTTCGATTGGTTCCATGGTCGCCGCTCCGTATCCGCTCGCCGTCATTGGCTGCCAAGATGGTATCCCGCGCGGGAAACTTCACAAGCCAATTCCCGGCGGGTTCCGGGGGATTCGCTTTTTCTCGCCCCCTGGCTTGCACCGGGGGGTAGAATGCCCGGAGAGGGCGATTCGAACGCCCGGCGGAGACAACCCCATGTCGCCTTGTCGACGGAGCAGCCCGCGCCGGCCGCCAGCGGCCCGATGCCGCGGTTTTACCCTCATCGAAATGCTCGTGGTCGTCGCCGTCCTGATGCTCCTGATGGCGATCCTCGCCCCGATGTTCGCCTCGGTGACCGAGTACGTTCGAGTGATCGTCTGCAAGGCGCGGGTTCATCAGTTGTTGATCGCCTTTGGGCGGTATGCGGTGGACAACAACGGCGGGCTGACCGGGCACCGATTCTGGGTGGGCAACAGCGACTGGACCGACCCCAACCACGTCCAGCAGGGCACCCTCTGGAAATACACCGGCGACGCGGACCTCTACTGGTGCCCGAGTTTCCTCGCCGCCGCCAGGGCCAACGGGTATCTCACCGCGGGCTTCACGTCCTACCGGACCTACTCGATGAACTGGAACATCTACGACACCGACGGGTGGGGCAACACCGAGAACATTCAGAACATGCGGCAGATCAGCGACGCGGCCGAACTGCTCGTGTTCGCGGAGGAAAACCCCTGGACGCCCACGTACGATCCGGGCAAATCGGGGATGACCGTGGCGTGGTTCACCCTCAACGACGCCTCGCTGTGTGCCTCCGACTGGCCCCACCGCGACAGCCTGGCCACCTTCCACTATCCCCCCGGCGGCAACGTGAACAAGGGCCTGTCCGTCTGCGGGTTCGCCGACGGCAACGTGCGAATGGGATACACGATGGACACCCTGGCCCTCTGTCTCCAACGCGTTTACCCCAAGCCCAAGTGGCGGTTCTGACGCGGCCGGGCCGCGGGGTCACTCCTCGCCCTGCCGCGCGCGGAGGGCGTCGAAGAACTTCGCCCCGCACTGGGGACAGACCGGCTGGGCCTGAGCCTCGGGCGCCTGGGCCTGCCCCATCGCCGCCTGTTGTGCCTGGGACAGGTACATCTTCCCGCACCCGGGGCATTGGAAGGGCATGTCGGCGCACCGGGCCTTCCGGCAGACCGGGCAGTCGATCCCCAGCGTGGTTCCCTCCCGCCATCGCCCCGCTATGTACCCCTCGACCTGCTTGCGCGGGCAGGTGAACAGCGCGTTGCACTGTCCGCAGACGAACCGCACGGGAGAATCGCCGGCCGGGGCGGGCGGGGGGATGGCGAACGGCTCTTGCCACCATCGGTAGGCCAGCAACGCCGCCCCGGCGGCCAGGATCGCCACCAGCGCGATACCAGCGGCCAGCACGACTCGGTTTTCCAACAGGCCCGGGCGCCACGTCATGGTTGCATTATATCCTTCCCGGGGGCCCGGGGCTTTTTTCCTTGCCAGGGGCGGGGGGGCCTTTATACTGGACGTTCCGTTCGAGACCGTCGGCCCGGCCCGGATATGGGAGGGCAGACCCTGAATACCTGAATCCGGGAGTAAGAGTATGCCGGCTTCCAAGCCTCAGGACATTCGCAACATCGTTCTCCTCGGTCACGGCGGCGCGGGAAAAACCACGCTCGCCGAAGCCATGCTCCACGCCGCCAAGGTCACCGGGCGGCTGGGCAGCGTCGATGACGGCACCAGCCACTTCGACTACAGCGACATCGAGAAGGAGCGTAAGCACACGGTCGACCCGGCCGCGGCGCACTTCGAGTACGGCGGGGCGTTCATTAACGTCATCGACGCCCCGGGCTACCCGGACTTCATCGGCGGGGCCATCAGCGCCCTGGCCGGGGCGGACGTCGCCGTCGTCGTGATCTCCGCCTCCGCCGGCATCGAGGTCAACACCCGGCGCCTGCTGGGCATCGCCAAGGACCTGGGGCTGTCCATCGCGATCGTCATCAACAAGATCGACGCCGAGAACGTCGAGCTCGAGCGTCTGCTCGAGAGCATCACCGAGATGTTCGGGGCCGCCTGCAAGCCCATCAACCTCCCCGCCAACGGCGCCAAGGCCGTCGTCGACTGCTTCGCCAAGGAAACCGGCGCGGTGGACATCTCCGACGTCGCCGACGCCCACACCCAGTTGGTCGAGAGCATCGTCGAGGCCGACGAGGCCATGATGGAAGCCTACCTGGGCGGGGAGACCGTCTCGCCCGAGAAGCTGGGGGCGGCCTTCTCCAAGGCGATGGTGGCCGGGTCGATGGTTCCGGTGGCCTTCACGTCGGCCAAGGAAAACGTCGGCGTGGCCGAGTTGATGACGATGGTGGCGAAGTACTTCCCCTCGCCCGCCCAGGCCAAGAGCCGTCCCGTGCACATGGAAACCAAGGACGGCCCCGAGGCGGTCATCGCCGCCGACCCGGGCAAGCCGTTCGTCGCCCAGGCCTTCAAGATCACCACCGACCCGTTCGTGGGCAAGCTGGCGTGGGTTCGCGTGCTCCAGGGCACGATCACGCCCGAGACGGTCTACCACGTCCGCGATGAACGCAAGACGATGAAGGTCGGGCACCTGTTCAAGATCCAGGGCAAGGACACCGTCGAGGCCAAGACCTGCGTCGCCGGCGACATTATCGCCCTGGCCAAGGTCGAGGACATCAAGAGCGGCGACGTCCTGCACGTCGACGCCCACGCGATGTACCGCTCCATGCCGCCCTTCCCCACGCCGATGTACTCGCTGGCCGTCACCCCCAAGAGCCGCGGCGACGAACAGAAGATCTCCGAGGCCCTGAGCAAACTGGCCGAGGAAGACATCACCTTCACCGCGGCCCGCGACGCCCAGACGGCCGAAACCGTCATCAACGGCATCGGCGACCTGCACCTGCGGATCATGCTCACCAAGATGAGCGACCGGTTCGACATGCACGTGGATAGCAAGCCGCCCAAGATCCCGTACAAGGAAACCATCAGCATGAAGGCCGAGGGCCATCACCGCCACAAGAAGCAGACCGGCGGGTCGGGCCAGTTCGGCGAGGTGTACCTGCGGATCGAGCCGCTCGTCCGCGGCAGCGGGTACGAGTTCGTCAACGACCTGTTCGGCGAGTCGATCCCGCGCCAGTTCCTGCCCGCCATCGAGAAGGGCGTGCT
>JAPLNA010000238.1 GCA_026693065.1 Planctomycetota bacterium | reverse complement strand
GGGGTTGTCGCTGTTCTTCAGCACGTTCACCCGGATGTAGCGCGCCTTCGTCGGGGCGACCCTGCGATACGTGCACTTCGAGTCGAGCCTGACGACGGGCAAGAAGGCGACCGCCTCTTCCGGGGGTGGCACGGCCCAGGCCCCGGAGAAGGCCGAGTTCGCCGCTGACGGCTGGGTCGACGAGACCAAGTTCTGGGGCGCCATCCCCGCCCCGCAGTGGTGGAAGGTGGACCTGGAGAAGGAATACTCCGTGGACCGCATCCAGGTCGTTCCGTTCTTCGACGGCATGCGGTACTATCAATACACGGTCGAAGTCTCCACCGACGACAAGACCTGGACCCCGGTCGCCGACGCCAGCAAGAACACCACGGTCGGGACCGAAAAGGGGTACATGCACAGGTTCGCCCCGACGAAGGCGCGCTACATCCGGGGTGAACGTGCTGAAGAACAGCGACAACCCCGCGACGCACCTGGTGGAAGTGCGGGCGTGGGAGGCCCCGAAGTGAAAGGGCGGCCTAGCCGTTCTTCAGGACGAATGGACAACAAGAAGGAGAAAGCCGCGATGAAGACGAACCGGGTATTGTGGAGCCTGATGGCGGCGTGCCTGGTGGCGATCCTGGCCGGGACGTTGACGTGGGGCCAGGGCGTCGCCTCGTCGGCGCCGGCTTCCGTCCCCGCCGGCATGGTGCTGATCAAAGCCGGCACGAACACCGGGACGGACCCGGATACGGGGGCGTACAGTTTGAAGGTCAACGCGTTTTACATCGACCGCCACGAGACGACGAAGGCCCTATGGGACGAGGTATACGCTTGGGCGATCAAGAATGGATACCAGTTCGACAACGCCGGGTCCGGCAAGGCGGCGGATCACCCGGTGGTGACGTTGAACTGGTTTGACTGCGTCAAGTGGTGCAATGCCCGCAGCGAGAAAGAGGGCAGACCGGTTTGCTACCGCGTGGGGGGCAAGGCCGTCTACCGGACCGGTCAGAACTACGTGGAGGGCCTGACGTGCGATATGACGGTGACCGGGTATCGGTTGCCGACGGTCACGGAGTGGGAGTACGCGGCCCGCGGCGGATTGAAGGATAAGCGGTTTCCCTGGGGAGACACGATCGACCACGACAAGGCGAACTACATGGGATATCCGTCCGGCCTTCCGTACGACAAGGGCTACGCGGGCTATGACAAGCGATATTTCACGGACGAGGCTTCTCTATGCACGGCGCCGGTGGGGAGTTTTCCCGCCAACGGCTATGGGTTGTACGACATGGCCGGGAACGCGTGGGAGTGGTGCTGGCCGCTGTCTTTGAACACGCCGTTGCGCGGCGGCAGCGGGTTCTACAGTGCGGACTACTGCAGGATTGTCGGGCAATTCGGCCTGTATGGGAACGTCACCGGCAGCAGCTTTGGTTTCCGGTGTGTGGTGACCTCGGATAAGTAGGAATGCCGTGATGGTTCGCATTCTTGTCGGGTGAACCCGAAAGGAATATGTCGATGCGTAAGAGATCGATCGGAGTGTTGTGGTTGCCGGCGTTGGTTCTATCGTGTGCGGGCGTTTCCGTCAACGCGGGCAATCCGCTGAATCTGCTGCCGACGCCAAAGGTGCTGAAGGTTGATGGCGGGGCCATGCCCCTGACGGCTGACAGCCGCCTCGTCGCGACCGAAGCGAAGCTCAAACCCCTGGCCGACATTTTGGCCGACGAAATCCTTCTGGTCACGAAGCTGCGGCCGGCGGTGGTCGAGGGCGAGGGCAAGGCCGGGGACATCGTGCTGATCATCAACCCCAAGCTCCAGGCCGACGCGGACATCCTGACGGTGCACGGCCAGGAGGTGCTCAAGACCCGGGAATACGCGCACACGATGGCGGTCACCGACCGGGTCGTGATCGAAGGGTGGGACTACCGAGCCGTGTGCGAAGGCACGGTGACGTTTCTGCAGGCCATCGTGGTCGAGGGCAACAAGGTCTCCGTGCCGAAAATGACGCTCAAGGACTGGCCCTATTCGGACTACAGCGCGATCATGATCGACTGCGCACGGCAGCACCAGCCGATTTACGTTCTGAAGCTGGCCGTCGAGACCTGCCGGCTGTTCAAGGTCCGCTACCTGCACTTGCACTTGAGCGATGACAGCGCGTTCACGTTCCCGTCGACGGCCTATCCCGAGGCCAGCAGCGTCCACTCCCCTCCGGTCACGCCGTACACCCTCGCGGAACTGAAGGATCTGGTGGCCTACGCCGACGCCCGCGGGGTGACGTGCGTGCCGGAGATGGAGGGACCCGGGCACTGCACGGCGATGCTGGACGGCATGAAGGGCAAGCTCGGCAGGGCGGGCAACGCCCCGATCAACTGGCTCAAGCCCGGCGCCTTCGCGATTCTGGACACGATCGTGGGCGAAATGTGCGACGTGTTCAAGAGCTCTCCGTACTTCCATTTCGGGGGCGACGAAGTCGGGACGGGGCTCTTCGGCGATCCGCTCTGCGATGCGTACGTGAAGGAGCACCACCTCACCGGCGAACATACCCTCTGGATTCCGTATACCCAGGAGATGGTCAAGATCGTCAAGAAGCACGGCAAGAAGCCGGTGATGTGGGACGGCCAGCCCGTCGGTTGCCCGCTCGATCCCTCGCTGGCCAAGGACGTCATCCTCTATGCCTGGTTCCCGCGCAAGGGGCAGGCCCGGGCGGCGCAGGACATGGGGTACACGACAATCACCGCGCCCTGGGATCTGCCGCCCTTCCCCGAGTTCAACATGTTCACCTGCAACAACGACGTGCTCACACGCAAGGACAAGGTGCTGGGCCACTGCCGCCCGATGTGGGAGATGGACATGGTCGCCCTGGCCAACAGCTTCCTTCCCTGCACCCCCGAGCGGCACGAGCGGACGTGGGGCCCGGATAACGTGATCGAATCGGACTATCTCAAGAACCGGATGGCCAGACAGAACGCGCGGGCGGACCTGATCGCCCGCCCGGTAACCTTTAGTTTCGCCGGCACGATCAAGGAAGGCGTTTTCAACGATCCCCTCACCGTCACCATGAGCACGACGGTTCCGGGCGTCCAGATCCGCTACCGGGTCGACGGCGAGGAACCGGCCCTGGAGTCGCCTCTCTACGAGAAACCGTTCCAGGCCGCCGAGAGCCTGTCCCTTCGCGCGTCGCTGTTCGACAAGGACGGCAAGAGGCTCGGCTACACCACCCTGGCCAGTTCCCTGCGATACGTGCACTTCGAGCCGAATTTGACGACGGGCAAGCCTGTCACCGCCGAGTCCGTGGGCGGGACTCCCGAAGCGCCCGAGAAGGCCGAGTACGCCGTCGACGGCTGGGTCGACGAGACCAAGTTCTGGGGCACCATTCCGGGCCCGAAGTGGCTGAAGGTGGACCTCCAGAAGGAGTACCCCGTCGACCGCATCCAGGTGGTCCCGTTGTTCGACGGCATCCGGTACTACCAATACACCGTCGAAGTCTCCACCGACGACAAGGTCTGGACCCCGGTCGCCGACGCCAGCAAGAACACCACGGTCGGGACCGAAAAGGGGTACATGCACAAGTTCGCCCCGACGAAGGCGCGCTACATCCGGGTGAACGTGCTGAAGAACAGCGACAACCCCGCGACGCACCTGGTCGAGGTGCGGGCGTGGGAGACCGGAAAGTGAGACCCCCGCGGCCGAAGGCGAGCCCGGTGACGAGGTACGGACGGAAAGGGCAAGACATGAGAACCAGAACGGCTATCGTGGTCCTGGGCTGCTGCCTTCTTGTCGCGAGCGTTCGGGCCGACGAGCAGGATGCCGCCGACGCCATCCTCCGCCAGGCGGGCAACCAGGAAGCCGTCCGGGGGCAGATGGCCGGGCTGGCGCAGAACTTCCGGGCGATGGTGGACGACATGGTCTCCAACGGGAACCTGTCCGAGAAGAAGGGGCAGGAGATCACCCGCCTGGTCGAGGGCATCACCAGCACGGACGTCAACCACGTGCGCAAGGCCGCCGATCTGCTCCGCCAGGCCTACGCCCAGGAACGCGCCCGGGAGACCGTCGCTCGCAAGGAAAGCCTCGGGGCCGCCGGAGACGAAGTGCAGAACGCCCTCGACAAGCTCAACGCCCTGCTCCGCCAGGCCAACGCCCTCCGGGCCGGGGAAATGATCAGCGTCGAGTTGGAGGCCGTCATCCGCGGGCAGACCGCCCTGATCGCCGACACGATGCGGGTGGGCAAGGAGGTGCTCGCCGGGCAGGAGAAGCTCTCTCTGGAGCCGGGCAAGATCGGCGAGGACCAGGAAGCCCTGGCCGAACGCACCAGCGGGGTGAAGGAACTGGTTCACGTGGCGCTGGGGGAAGAGACGACCATCGAGGGCGCCGGCCCGCTGAAACGGGCGATGGCCTTTCTCGACGAGGAGAAGATCGACGCCCGGATGCACATGGCCGCCCGCAACATCGAGCAGCGGGACATGCTCCCGGGCCTGGCCGAGCAGAAGCAGGCCCTGGTGGCCCTGAACCAACTGGTCAAGATCCTGGGGCAGGACGACCTGGCGGCCCAGAAGGATCTGCTGGAGAAGGCCAAGAACATTCTGGCCGCCCAGACGAAGCTCCGCACGGCCCTCGAGGGGATGAACGCGGATCAGTTCAAGGATAAGGCGGCCCAGTTGAATGCCGAGCAGAAAGATCTCGAGAATCAACTCGAAACACTCATGAAGGACCTCGCCAACCAGGACGCGGAGCTCCCGGAAGGCGAGGAGGCCAAGGAGGCCATGGACGACGCCTCCGACGACCTGGGCGAGCGCAAGCAGAGCAAGGCGGCCGAGGACATGAAACTGGCCGAAGAGGCCCTGGGGGAAGTCATCGAGTCGGTCACCCAGACCATACCCGAAGAGGAGGACCAGGCCCCGGGGCACGCCGAGCCTCAGAACATGCAGACGATGGCGCAAGAGGGGCACAGCCAGGGCATGCGAAGCAGCCCGGGCGAAGGGCAAGGCACGAAGAAGCCGGGCAAGGGCGAGGGCCAGGCCAAGGGCGGCAAGGCCAAGCCGGCCAAGCCGAATCCCAATGGCCCGCCGACGCCGGGGCCGGCACAAAAGGGCGGACCGATCAGCCAATTCGGCAACCCGGCTTCCTTCAAGGGCAAGGGACTCTACGGGGTGCGCGGGGGCAATGAAGCGGCCCCGAGCACCAGCCTGGGCAAACGAGACCAGATGGCCCTGGACGAGAACTTCGGCCAGGCCCAGGACCTGCCCCGCGAGTACCGCGAGATGCTCAAGGCGTATTACGACAAACTCTCCCGCGGGCGGTAGCCGGCCAGCCTGCATAGGTCGGCCCCGGCCCGTCAGTTCCGCCTCACTGGGCGAAAAGGGCAATTCCGCATCGTACCCGGTGGCGGCGTACGGGCAGAGCGTTCCACCCATTTCTAACGGTTTCCACCAACGCCCGCTGTTTAAGGGGAACCTCGTATCTGCCGATGTGAAGTCGGGTCGGTTTCTTGGCACACAGGCGAGCCTTGCGCGCTGGCACGGCGTTGCGGCGGATACCCGCAGCCCAAGCTGCCGGCGCGCTTGCACACAACCGGAACCAAGCATGACGCCCAGAACCAGAATCGACTCCACACGCACCGGTGCCAACTCCGCCGGCCGCCTCGAACCCAACGAAACACGCGCCTGGCGCCCCGGCAACGCCCTGGCCAACCCCTCCGCCAGGTCCGCCCCGCGACGATTCCCGTCGCTCCTGACCTTGGCAGGGCTTCTGGCCGCGCTGGCCTCCGCGGCAGGGTTTACCTGGTGGATGGTGGCCCGCGCCGATGACGAAATGCGCGCCGAGTTGCTCCAGCAAACCCAACTGTTGGGCAAGGCCCTGAACGCCGACAACGTCAAGACCCTCACGGGCACGAAGGCGGATCTGGAGACGCCCGTATACCAACAGATCAAGCAACAACTCGCGGCCGTCCGTTCCGCCAACTCGCACTGCCGGTTCGTCTATCTCATGGGGCGAAAACCCGACGGGACCGTCTTCTTCTTCGTCGACAGCGAGCCGCCTGAATCCAAAGACTACTCCCCTCCCGGGCAGGTCTACGAGGATGCCTCGGCCGCCTGCCACCGGGTCTTCGACACGGGGGCCTCCGCCGTGGAAGGCCCGGTCGCTGACCGATGGGGCGACTGGGTCTCGACGATGGTCCCGGTGAGCGACGGGCGAACCGGAAGCATGATCGCCCTGCTGGGCATGGACGTCGATGCCCGCGACTGGAAATGGACTGTGGCGGCCCGGTCGGCGCTGCCGGTCGGACTGATGCTCGTGCTGCTCGTCGGGGCGGCCGCCGCCTTCACTCTCAGCCGCCGCGTGACAGCCTCGCCCAAGCTGGTTCTGCGTCGCCTGCTTTGGCCCCTGACGGCCGTGGCGGCCATCGTGGCCGTTGGCACAGGAACGCTCTTGTGGCAACAGAATCGGCACGCACTGATTGATGGCATCGCGGCCCGCGTATCGGATGTGTCCGCGGAGTTTCACGCGATCGTGAAACAGCAGGCCAGCGGGTTGAGCGCCGCCGTCAAACCCATCGCCGCGGACCCGGCGGTGAGGAAGGCGTTGCGCGAGGGCGACGCCGCCGGTCTTCTGGCCGCGTGGCGCCCGCTGTTCGAGAGCCTGCACAAAGAGAACCGACTCACCCACTTCTATTTTCTGGACAAGGACCGCCTCTGCCTGGCGCGTCTTCACAAGCCCGAGAAACGGGGGGACGTCATTGACCGCTTTACGGCCCTGGAGGCCCAACGCACCGGAAAGACCGCCTCCGGCATTGAACTGGGCCCCATGGGCACCTTCACCCTGCGGGTGGTGCAGCCGGTCTTCGAGGGCGGCTCGCTCGTGGGGTACGTGGAACTGGGCAAGGAGATCGAAGACGTGCTGCGGACGCTGCACGCCAGTTCCGGTAACCAACTGGCGGTGACGATCCGCAAGGACCGCCTCACTCGTCAGGCCTGGGAAGACGGCATGCGAATGCTCGGGCGGGAGGCGGACTGGGATCGCCTGCCCCAGAGCGCCCTGATCTACGCCTCCCAGGGACGCCTGCCCGACGGGTTGTCCTCCTGGGCAGACCACCACGTCCATGGGGAATCGGACCGGGAACTCCTCGCCGACGGGACCGACTGGTGGGTATCCGCCGTGCCTCTCGAGGACGTCTCGGGGGCGGAGGTCGGAGACCTGCTGATCATGCGAGACATGACCGGCGCCAAGATGGCGTTCGCCCGCCTGATGACGCTGGGCGGGGCGGCCGGCGCCGTCCTCCTGTCGCTCCTGATCGCCTTCATCTACGTCCTGCTCCACCGCGCCGACGCGGGTATTCGCGCCCAGCATGCGGTGTTGCAGGAGAGCGAGAAACGGTTCTCGGACGTCCTGCATTCCTCGAGCGACGCGATCCTCCTGATTGAGGACGCCACGTTCGTCGACTGCAACGAAGCCGCCACCCGAATGCTCGGCTACGCCGACAAGCGGGAACTCCTGGACACGCATCCGTCCGAGTTGTCGCCTCCCGTCCAGCCGGACAGCCGGCTCTCGGCGGACAAGGCGGACGAGATGATGGCCACGGCCCTCAAGGAAGGATCCCACCGCTTCGAATGGATGCACCGGAAGGCCGGCGGAGAGGACTTTCTCGTCGACGTCACGCTGACCGCCATCGCCGTGGGCGGGAAGACCCAACTGCATTGTGTCTGGCGCGACCGCACGGAACGCCATCGGTCGCAAGTCTATGCCGAAATGGGGCGGGAGATTCTGCAGATCCTCAATGAGCCGGGCGATATGCCCGATTCCGTCCGCCGCATCCTCGGCACGTTGAAGGCCCGGACCGGGTTCGATGCCGTGGGCATCCGCCTGCAACACGGGGAAGACTTCCCGTATGTCGCCCAGGAAGGATTCTCGCAGGAGTTCCTGTTGAAGGAGAACCTGCTGGCCGAGTGCAACGCCGCCGGCGGGAAATGCCGGGGCACAGACGGCCGCGTCAGCCTGGAGTGCACCTGCGGCCTGGTCGTTTCGGGTAAGACCGACCCGGCCTGTCCGCTCTTCACGCCGGGGGGGAGCTTCTGGACGAGCGACTCGATCCCGCTGCTGGATATCCGGCCCGAAGACGATCCTCGGCATCGTCCTCGCAACACGTGTATGCATCAGGGATATGCCTCCATGGCCCTGGTGCCCATCCGGTGCAAGGAACGGATTGTCGGGCTGATCCAGTTCAACGACCGGCGCAAAGGATGCTTCACCCTCGGCACGGTGGAACTCCTGGAAGGGATCGCCTCACATATCGGAGCGGCGATGGTGCGCAAGCAGGCCGAAACGGAACTCCTGGAAACCAACCGCCAGTTGGAACAGGCCGTCGGGCGAGCCAATGAGATGGCCGTCCTGGCCGAAACGGCCAGCGTGACCAAGAGCGAATTCCTGGCCAACATGAGCCACGAGATCCGCACCCCGCTGACGGCGATCCTGGGCTATTCCGAACTGATGATGGAAGAAGGCGCCACCCCCCAGGAGAGGCAGGAGCATTCACGGGTCATTCTGCGAAACAGCAGGCACCTGCTGGAACTGGTCAACGACATCCTGGACATTTCCAAGATCGAGGCCGACAAGCTCGTTCTCGAGCGGCGCCGGTGCAGCATTCACGCGATCGTCGCCGACGTGGTCAGCATGATGCGGGTCCGGGCCATCGAGAAGAATCTGGCACTGACGGCCCGGTACATCACGCCCATACCCGAGACGATTCTGACGGACGAGGCCCGGCTGCGGCAGGCGATCATCAACCTGGTGGGCAATGCCGTCAAATTCACCGAAGCCGGAGAGGTGAGCATCTCGGTGGGCCTGGTCCAGGACTCCCCCGAGGGCGCGCCGGCCCTCCGGATCGACGTCCGCGACACCGGCATCGGGATGTCGCCCGACACGATCGCCCAGTTGTTCCAGCCCTTCATGCAGGCGGACTCCTCCACCACGCGGAAATACGGCGGGACCGGGCTGGGGTTGACCATCACCAGGAGGATCATGGAGAAGATGGAAGGCCGCATACTCGTCGAAAGCGTCCCGGGCCAGGGGAGCACCTTCTCCCTGCTCGTGCCGACCGGTCCGTTGGAGGGCGTCGCCCTGATCCGGGAGTCCGTCGAGGCGATGACCGACGCCGCCGAGGCGCCGCGCCAGCCCGAGCCGACGCACCCGCTCAAGACGTTGCGGATCCTGCTGGCCGAAGACGGGCCGGACAACCAGGTGCTGATCCGCACGCTCCTGGCCAACGCCGGCGCCGAGGTGGAAGTGGTCGCCAACGGCCTGCTGGCCGTGCAGGCAGCCGCCCGGCAAACCTTCGACCTGGTGCTGATGGACATGCAGATGCCCGAGATGGACGGCTACCAGGCCGCCGGACGGTTGCGAGCCCAGGGCTACGCCGTGCCCATCGTGGCGCTGACCGCCCACACCCTTTCAGGCGACCGCCAGCGCTGCCTCGATGCCGGCTGCACCGGCTATCTGTCCAAGCCCATCCAGCGGGCCGCCATGATCGACCTGATTCTCGAACAGGCCGCCTCGGCGCCCCCCCACCCGGAGCCCCGCGAGCGACCCCCGCAGGCCGTGCGATCGGAGTTCGCCGACGACCAAGACCTCGTGGATGTCATCGAAGCGTTCGTCGGCCTGCTTCCCCAGCGCTGCCAGGCCATGCGGGAGACCTTGGGCAACAATGACCTGCCGACCCTGGCTCACCTGGCCCACCAGATGAAAGGCGCCGGCGGAAGCTACGGCTACCCCGCCCTGACGCAGGCCGGCGCCCAACTGGAAGCCGCCGCCAAAGCCGCCGACCGGGAAGCCTGCCAGTTGCACCTGGCGAGTCTGGCCGCTCTGTGTGACGCCGTCGGCCGCGGCTTGTCCGCGCAAGCGACGGCGGAGGAGCACGCGAAATGAAGACGCTCATTATCGACGACAGTCCCGACGCCCTCGCCGTGGCCAAGGCCCGCCTGGCCAAGGAGAACCTGGACATCGTCTGCGCCGCCGGAGGGCAGGAAGGGTTGGCCACCGCCCGGCGGGAACGGCCCGACCTGATCCTCCTCGACCTGGACATGCCGGACATGTCCGGCTTTGACGTCTGCCGCGCCCTCAAGGCCGACGCCGCCCTCTGCATGATCCCCGTGATCTTCCTCACCGGGTCGGGCTCCACCGCCGACAAGGTCAAGGGACTCGACCTCGGGGCGGTGGATTACGTCACCAAGCCCTTCGACGCCGTGGAACTGAAGGCCCGGGTTCGAGCGGCCCTGCGGACAAAGCACCTCCAGGACCTTCTGGCCAAGTACGCCCAGGTCGACCCTCTCACGGAACTCTGGAACCGCCGCGCCCTGGAAGAACGCCTCCGCCAGGAATGGGCCAGGCTCCAGCGGTACGGCGGAGCCCTGGCCCTCCTGATGGCCGACCTGGATCATTTCAAGGCCGTCAACGACACCTACGGCCACCCCGCCGGCGACCAGGTCTTGAGGGACACGGCGGCGATCCTGGTCAGCCAGTGTCGCGAGTCGGACCTGCCGGCCCGGTACGGGGGGGAGGAATTCGTCGTGGTCCTTCCCACCCACTGCGCCCAGGACGCCGCGGCGCTGGCCGAACGCTGCCGCCGGAAGATCGAGACCGCCCGAGTGCAGGCCTCCGGCGCCGAGATCCACGTGACCGCCAGCTTCGGCGTCGCCGACAGTATCGGGCTCTCGACGCCCGAAGACCTCATCCGGGCCGCCGACGAGGCCCTCTACCTCGCCAAGTCCGACGGGCGGAACTGCGTCCGCCCCGCGTCCGCCCCCGTCCCTGCCGCCTCCTGAGACAGAGCCCGACGGCGGCGGAGGGGGGAGGTCTGAATACGACACCCGATTCCTCGGGCGGGAGAGGGCATCTCTCAGGGCATTTGGCCAATACACGCGCACTACTCATAATATTGACAAAACGAACCAAGTTCACATCACCATCCGTCGATAGTACTATCAGATCAGGGTTGGAGTCCGGACGCATCGTTGCCTGTTCTCAGGGCACGTCTTCTCTCCCCCCCGCAGCAAAGAGGCTTACGCATAGGGACCAGCGGTCCTTAGAGTCTCCGCGTAATCCGGGCCCCCGTGCTCTTGGGCGGCCGTATCGCGACCAGGCCGATCGTGGCGAAGGTCTGGCCCTATCCGCGCACCGCGAGCGCTACCGCTATGCGCCTTTCAACCACGTCAAGGCGTGGTGCCGCAGGTGACCGTGTGGACTGTACCCGTCAACTGATTCACGTACCGATCTTCCACTCCCCCGTGGAAATGGGGGCTATGGCCGAATCGCTGGAGGCGGCCTACGTCGAGCGGTTCGGCCGTCGGCGGTGGCAGGAATATCTGACGTTGCTGGGCGGGTTCTGGCCGGCCATTCGCCGAGAGTTGGATCGGTTGAGACTGGACTATACCCAGGTGGACCTGTACCAGGACGGCCTGCCCGTCTGCGGACGCGAGAGGCAGATTGTGGAGAAGGCCGCGGCCATGGGCAGCGAGAACCACAAATTGCTCCTGGAACTGATGGGCCGGGGGGCGACGCTGATGGGCACCGAGGGCCCCGACCTGTTGTTGGCGGAGTATCGCCATGTGCAGGAGGCGCTGGCCCGGGAGGCCGGCGGGGCCGAGGACGGCGAGCAGGCCAGGCGGAACGCCGACTCGCTGGCCCGGCGCGACGCGTGGATCGGCCGGCGGATCGGCGAGACGCTGCGTCCGGGGCGAACGGGGATGCTGTTTCTGGGAATGATGCACAACGTGGAAACGCACCTGCCGACAGACCTGGTCAGCATCCGGGTGACGCCGGCGATACTGAAGGCGGCCGGCACGAGTCCGTAGAGCCTTGGCGAGACGAACCGAATAGAAAGGCGCAGACAATGGCCACAACGACGAAATCAGCGACCGAGACGAAAAAGACGGACAAGGTGGTTCTGAAGGTGGCGGAGGCGGGTCCGAAGGACGTGGGCCGCGGAATCGCGAGAATGGATCCGGAGACGATGGCCCGGCTGGGTTGCCAGGTCGGCGACATCGTCCAGGTGCAGGGCAAGCGGGCGACGGTGGCCAAGGTCATGCCGACCTTCCAGGGCGACCGGGGCAAAGGGATCGTGCAGATCGACGGGTTGGTGCGGGGCAACGCGCAGGCGGGACTGGACGAGAAGGTGACCGTCTCGCCGGTGTCGGCCCGTCCGGCGGAGCGGATCGTGCTCTCGCCGGGAGAGTCGCTGGCGCCGATGACGGCCAAGGGGGACACGAAATACCTCGGGCGGCTGCTGGAAGGCCTCCCGCTGGTGCCGGGGGACACGGTGCGGGCGATTCTATTCGGCGCGCGGTCGCACGACTTCACGGTGCAGACGGCCAGCCCGACCGGGGCGCTGCTGGTACATGCGGCGACGGTGATCACGGTCAAGGAAGAGAAGACCGGCGAGGGGCGCGGCCAGCGGATTTCCTACGAGGACGTTGGCGGGCTTTCGCGAGAGATCCGGCGGATCCGCGAGATGGTGGAACTGCCGCTGAAGTACCCGCAGGTGTTCCAGCGGCTGGGCATCGACGCGCCGAAGGGCGTTCTCCTCTACGGCCCTCCCGGCACGGGCAAGACGCTGATCGCGCGGGCGGTGGCCAACGAGACCGACGCCTACTTCGTGCATATCAGCGGGCCCGAGATCATGGCCAAGTTCTACGGCGAGAGCGAGGGCAAGCTCCGCGCGATCTTCGAGGACGCCTCCGCCCACGCCCCGGCCATCATCTTCCTGGACGAACTGGACGCCATTGCACCCAAACGCGAGGACATGGGGGCCGAGAAGCAGGTCGAACGGCGGGTTGTCGCCCAACTGCTGGCCCTGATGGACGGGCTCCACAACCGCGGGCAGGTGCTCGTGATTGGGGCGACGAACATCCCTAACACGCTGGACCCGGCCTTGCGGCGCCCGGGGCGATTCGACCGGGAGATCGAGATCGGCATACCCGACGCCCGCAGCCGTCTGGAGATCATCCACGTCCACAGCCGCGGGATGCCGCTGGCAAGCGACGTGGACCTGGCCCACCTGGCGCAGATCACGCACGGGTTCGTCGGGGCGGATCTGGAGGCCCTCTGCCGCGAGGCGGCCATGGCGTGCCTGCGGACGATCTTCCCCAACATCGACTTTGCGATGGAGGACATCCCCTACGAGCAACTGCTCCACCTGGAAATCCGCATGGACCACTTCCTGGAGGGCCTCAAGGAAATCGACCCGTCGGCCATCCGCGAGGTCTTCGTCGAGGTCCCCGACGTCGGCTGGGACGACGTGGGCGGGCTCGAGGAGATCAAGCGGGAGCTCATCGAGACGGTCCAGTGGCCGCTGGAACACGCCAAGCTCTTCGAGGTCGCGGCGACCCGCCCGGCGAAGGGCATTCTGCTGACGGGGCCTCCGGGCACGGGCAAGACGCTCCTGGCCAAGGCGCTGGCCCGGGAGAGCCAGGTGAACTTCATTTCGGTCAAAGGCCCCGAGCTTCTGACCCAGTGGGTCGGGGCGAGCGAGAAGGGGGTGCGGGAGGTGTTCCGAAAGGCCCGGCAGGCTTCCCCATGCATTCTGTTCTTCGACGAGATCGACAGTTTGGTGCCCTCGCGAGGTTCCTCCGGCGACGGCGGGGTGACGCAGCGGGTCGTCAGCCAGTTCC
>JAPLNA010000237.1 GCA_026693065.1 Planctomycetota bacterium | reverse complement strand
TCAGCATCTGGAACTACCTGGACATGAAGACCTACCGGGACCACATGACCGAGGCCGACATGCAATCCCTCGCCGACGCGGGCGTCACGGTCCCGCTGGGCCCGAGCTTTGATCCGAACGATCCGGCTCAGAAGGCCCACATGTTGAAGATGCTGGACTGGGCGGCCGCACGCGACATGAAGCTCATCCTCTGGGACCCCCGCTGCGTGGGCCAGATTGGGAAGGACGGCAAGCCACCGGCCGACTACGCCACGGGCGTCAAAGCCGCCGTCGCTGATTTCGGGAAACATCCGGGGCTGTTCGGGTTCTTTATCGGCGACGAACCCAACGAGGACGAGATGCGGGCCTTCGCCGCCTGCCAGAGGATCCAGAAGGAGATCGCCCCGCATCTTCATTCCTTCCTCAACCACGAGGGCGGCACGGGGCCCGGCCGGGACGCGTATCTGGACCGTTGTGCCAAGCTCAGCAACTGCGACCTCTTCGGCTACGACTGCTACCTGCAATTGCAGAACCCCGCCACCCAACGCGTGCGGGGCATCGACCGGTACTTCGAGAACCTGCGGACCTTCCGCGAGGCCTCGGGCCGCAACGGCGTGCCCTTCTGGAACACCCTGCTGTGCATCGGGCACTGGATGTACTCCTGCCCGAACCTGGACGAGATCCGCTGGCAGTTCAACACCTCCGTCGCCTGTGGCGCCCAGGGCATTTCGTGGTTCCACTGGTACCTGCCCAAGCCCGACCTCAACTACCGCCTGCCGCCCGTGGACGAATTCTGGAAGGAGACCCAGACCTACCAGGACATTCGTCGGGTTCAGCAGACGTTCCACAAGACCTACGGGAACCTGTTCAGCCACCTGGTGTCCACGCGGGTGAGTTTCTTTCCTTTCGCCTGCGGGAACGGCTCCCAGGAGTGGACGCCCAACGAACTGCTCTCGGGCTTCGTGCCGCAATTCGGACAGGGGACCCCGCTGGTTATCGGCGAATTCGCCGACGCCGAAGGCCGGCGATACATCATGTTCGTCAACAACAGCCAGAAGAAGGACGCCTGCGACCACGTGAAGATCCTGTTCCCGAAGAACGTGAAACTGTATGTCTTCGACTACGGCAGCGAAGGCAAAGAGCGCCCCGCCGGCAACTACGAAGGGCCTCGCCCGGACGGCGACCACATCCGTGACTGGCGATGGCTCGCTCCGGGGCAGGAAGCGGTCTACCGGGTCGAGATCGTGAAATAGAACCGACAAGAAGGAAGGACAACCCACCCATGAGTATTGCGTCCCTCGATCTCCGGGAGTGTTTCCCGGCAGGGATCATGGAAGGCCACGGCCTGGCCGGAGAAGAGATCAACCCTGAGCCGCGGGCCTCGGTGGTCCGCCAGGCCATACGCCGGGCCCTGGAACGGTCCGGCTATCTTTTGCCAAGAATGGTCCAGAGGAAGCGAATTCGTCCGCCATTTAATTCGCCTTTGCGGGACAAGATTACATGAAGGCTACAAGCGAAAGGCGATGCATCGGGCCTATGGGCTAACACTAGGAAGGTAGCGGCTCAAATAACGGCGTCGGCATATGAGGGCGCGAGTGCGTTTCTGGAGTCATCAATCACTGATGTGATGCGACATCAATTCTGGCATGCGGTCCAGATGGAGTTTTTCTATGAAATCTTTGACCAAAACTAGGTATCACATATTGCTGTCGTGCCTTCTCGCCGGATATGTGTTGTTGGTGTGTTCTGGGTGCGCATCAGAGACGCTGCCACCCGCGCGGTCGGGGGTCGTACTGTGGGGCGAGGACCTGATCTGCGTGATCGTCGATGGCCGTCTGCCGTCAGGAATGAGCACGTTGGATGTCTGCCGATTACAGTCTGGTGTTGGGGCAACAACGTACGCCGTCTATGCAGGTGAACCCGGGGAGTTCCTCGAGGCTCTCCGCCAGGTGCGCGAGAACGGAACCAAGATACGTTACGCACTCGTCCCGAGGTTTCTGTTGACGGGGAGGTGCGACGACGCACGTGCTTCACATGGTCACTCAGAACTCGGCCGCTTCCTGCTACTCTCGAAGGTGTCGGCCGAAGAGGTAGGCGGTTTGTACCTCATTGTGGTCACGGGTACGGACACTGCCGCTATGGAACGGGCAGATACCAGGTTGCGAAACGGGCAGTGCGTAGACGATACCAAGGCGTATTTTGAACGCGGACTGCGTTTGACCAAGGATGCCTTCAAGGCCTTGGGGTTTCCATGGAGGGAACCATAGGAATCTGGTTCGTAGTTCAGTTCGAGGGTTTCCGGTGTGCTGTGTTGAACCACCGAGTTGCGTGCGGCGGTTGTTGGCTGGATCGGGGGACACAATTCTCATCTCCGGCACCCAAGAGGCGGAGATGAGTATTGTGTCACCCGATCTCGGGAGAAGAAACACTACCCACGACTACGCTGTACCCGCGATGAGTGGAGGCAATGCCTTGCCGCTTAAGGAAGTGCCATTCCCTTGTGTCCCCCGATCCGATCTCGCACAGAAGTCGCTGACCCAGCACAGAGGGGGCGGTTTCCACGGGGCGGAGAGGGGATCATGGAATCTGGATTGGCTCTCTTACTTGACGTCGTCGGGGCTCGGCAGGCATTCAAGGACGGGGGGCAAGGCGTGACGAATGAACTCAGCGGCGGCCTCGTCGACGGGGGGTACGTCGTCGCTGTTCCAGTCCCGCGGGGCCAATAGGATCTTCGCGTAGTAGAACTGCCGGTCCTGGGTATCCAAAGCTTTCTTACGCACGTCCTGCCTGTCGGTCTCCGGCATCCCATCTACGACGAACATGTAGTAATCGACCCATCTCTCGCAGCCCCTCCGGCTCTCGGACAGGACGCGGGTGAAAGTCACGCTGTTGCCCCACCATTTCCTCCAGCGGGAAGACAGGGACACCGGGAACCGCACAGTCTGGCACCCCAGGATCTCACGGCCGGGGTGATTGGCCGCTTCGGGGGGACGAGATCCCAGTTCCATGGCGCCCGGGAAGTATGTCACGTCTAAGTGCCACACGCTCAATGGCAGGGCCGAACGCCCCCGCTGGAACGTCCTCGTGTCGAGGTAGAGGCGGGAGACGTACCAATTGCTGCACCGGAGGGGAAGATTGCGTTTGTCCTTATTGCTTCCGATGCCGAGGTTGTACAATACATCCGCGGCATAGATGACTTCGCCGATTGGTGCCTCTTCGCTGGTGCCAAGCCCATCTTCCATTTGCAGCATACGGTAGGGGCCGAACGTCGTGGGCAGGCTGGTCATGCGGAAAGTCCCAGGATCCACCGATATTCCCACCGGCCAGGGCGCCGGCAGTGTCTCCCTCTTCTTGGAGGGCTGCTGGCGCAAGAGGATCATTGCTACCGTGGCCAAGGACAACAGCGACGCCGCGACGATCACTGCCAGGTTCTTTGCCCTTTTCGAACTGCCACTCATTGCGATCGTGTCGACCATCTATCTCAGTACTCTCTCCGACATTCCTACGCTGGAATCCGGCGGCGTGGCCAAGAAAAACAGAGGGAGGACCACATACCGACCAGTGGCATCCCGCCTTTCCGAGGTGCCAGACCGGGATTTCCCATATGGCACTGCCCACGACCGCCGTGGGCATCTGATCTCTGATTATCTGTCGCCGCCGGGCCGCTTCAAGCGTTTCCTGAGCCTGCCCCCTCCCGCCAATCCGGTCGTCGGCGCTTCTTCCACACGCACGCTCATCGCCCATCGCCCGCCTTTCCCGCAGGATTCCGGCCTCGTCGCCCGGCACGGAGGATCGGATGCGGCCATTCTACGGCCGCTCCCGGCGTTCCTCAAGGCGATTGTCGCCGGGCGGGCGGCGTTTCGGGAGGCACCGCGTCGACGCCCCCGGCTGTCTGAGCCGATTGGCGGGCGCCGGGCTATTTGTCCGGCCTGGAGGCGGGGGCCGGACGGGTGGCCACCGCGGCGATCCGGGCCTTGAGCCAACCGTCCACGGCCGCCAGACGTTGGTCAGATCGCTTGGGGGCCTTTTCGGCAATCGCCTTCAGGGCCGGGTCGCTGTCGCCGAAGAGGTCGATCAGTTCGTCGGCGAACACGTCAGCCACCCGCTGCCCATAGCCGGTGTGGGCGAGGCGGTTGCCCCTGTTGCTTAGGAGCCGCTCATAGAAACCGTAGGGCGTGGTAATGCCGGCCGCCAGGACCATCCGCACGATGGCGTGTCGCTCCTGGCTGTCCAGTTCAGCGACGCCGTCGTCGCAGAACAACCTGGCCGCCACCTCGCGCGAAGGCTCCGATCCTTCCTTGAGAAGTTCCTCGACCGCCTGCACCACGTAACTTGAGAGCACGTTGAACAGGTCGCCGTCCTGGATCGCTTCGGCAACCACGGTGCGTCCGGCGGCCACATCGCCGGCGGCCATCAGCAGCAGACCCGCCTGGATGCGGATCCCCCGTTTGTCGCTGCCGGTACGGGCGACCGCCACGGCCCGGGCGGCCTTCGGGTCCAGCCGCCGGCAGACCCGCAGGATGTCCGCTACATCGAACTCGTCGATTCCCTTCTCGTCGAGGTATTTAACAATGACAGGTATGGCCTGGGCGGCCTTGAGTTCGATGAGTTCGCCGGCCTGCTCTCGCGCAGAATACCACCCATGGTTCCCGCGGAGGTTCTGCTCGAGGGCCTGGATCAACAACTGCTCGCGGGAGAGCCCCTTGTTTCCGGCTGCCCAGGCGTTGACCTTCTCGATCTCCTGCTGGAGCTGTGCCGGCGTCATTTCTGCCAGGACCCGATCCATGCAGAGATCCTGCCCGGCGGCGCTGTTGATGAGGTCGCAGACGATCCGTCTCGTGTTCAACAGCGTACGGGCGCTGTGGAAGTCGCGCCAGAACGAAACGGCCAGGATGAACCAGTCCTCTTTGAGGTAGCCCGTCAGTTCCGGAATATCCGCCACCGCCAGATGCAGGCCAGGGCTGGCCTCCTCCTTCTTCGTCTGGAACCAGTTCTCTCCCGTCAACTCGACGTAGGGATTGATGAGCAGCGTCTTGCCGAGGCGCCCACCCCAGGCGGCGTCTTCGGACAGGCCGCCCGGCTCGGCATACTGCGGGTAACTCAACGAAACCCCGCCGGGCTGGCCGAGTTGAAAGCAGTTGAGCAGCCGCAGGCGGTCGCAGAGGAAGCGGATCTGCTGCGGGCGGGACATCTTCTTCTTCATCTCCTGCCACTGCTGGGGCGTGGGCAGGGCCAGGGCCTTGAAGTCGTCGGCCCGGCGAGGCAACTGGCGGGCCAGTTCTTCGGCGTACTGGCAGAGGGGCACCCCCTGGAACTGCGTGGTCATCAGCCGGGCGATCCGCAACGTCTTCTGGTAGTCCCGGTCTCCCACGAAGGCCACCAGCATGTCGTACCCCAGGCGCGTTCCCATCCTCTCCCGCACCAGGGCCAGCAGGTCCTCGTCCCGATAGAGCGACTCAAGGGCCGGAAACAGAATCTCTCCCGCCGCCGCCAGCCGTCCGGTCTTGTAGAGCCAGTGGGCCAGAAGGATCTCATACAGGCTCGCCCCGCGACCCTCGAACTGGCCTGTCAGCCCACCGCGTTCCGACAGGCCGAACTCCTTGTCGCCCTCGGAGTGGATCTTCGCAACCCGCGCGACCTCCTGGGCCACATCGATCGTCTGGGCCTTGGCCGTGAACGCCCGATCCTCCTGTCCCCCCTGTTTGAGGATCGTCTCTGTCCGCCCAAAGGGGGTGGCCACCGTGTAGTCCTCCGCCGTCTCCTTCACGAGCCAACCCCGGATCTCCCTGTTTCCTTCCTGCTTCTGGTTAGACCAGCTAACGGTGACGACGACGAACGGGGCCTGGGCCGGCGGGACTTCCAGGACCAGGGCCGAGAGTTTCTCCATCAGAGCTTGCACCGCCGGCGACTTGACCGCCGCCGCTTGGTCGAAGGGCTTCTCCTCGGGCAATCCGGCGGCCTGGGCGGCTTTTCGGGCGGCCTGGCGAATCTCCTTGCGGTGATGCTGACAAAGCGGACCCAGCACCCCGGCCGGCAACGCCAGTTTCCGCCGCGCCGCCTCCTGGAGGGCCTCCCGCAGAACCGCGCTGTTGGGGTGGGCCGGCGAGATCAGCCCCCGCAAGACCTGCTCGCCGGCGGGCGTCTTGACCTGCGCCGCCACCTTGGCCAACTTCGCCTGGCGGTCCGATCTGGGCTCCTCGCGAAGGAACCACTCATACACCGGCAGGGCTGCGACCAAGGGGCCAGCCTCGCCAAGGGCTTCCGCGACGGCCTCGCGCAGCCGGTCGGCGGGGTTCTCGCCGCTGGACCCCCAGAACGGGGTAGCCCGCCACGGGGCCGCACCGGACAACTGGTCCTTGAGCGCCCGGGCCAGCAGGGAACGGAGATACTGGGCGGCTTCTTCCCCTTCCTGGCCTTCCCGCCGAAGTTGGTCCACCGCCGCTTTCCACGCGGGCGAGTCGCCTTGCTCGTAGTACTGTCGAAGTTCCTGCTCCAGAGACAGCGGCCTACTGGCCGGGGCCGCCTGCTCCCCAAACGCCCAACCACCGGCCACGCACGCGGCCAGGATAAGGAACCGAATCGATCGTGCTAGCATGCGTCAACCTCCCCGGAAAGCCCGGCCTTTCCTGCCATGTCCGGGAACTGCCCTCCCGCCACTTCCGCCTGCCTCGATTCTTCAGCACTCACGCTCATCGCCCATCGCCCGCCTTTCCCGCACGATTCGGCCGCGTCGCCCGGCACGGAGATCGGATGTGGCCATTCTACGGATGCTCCCGGCGTTCCTCAAGGCGTTCTTTCCCAAACGGTCGCCGGGCGATTCTGGCCGTTCCCGTCGATGGCCCTGCAGGATCAGAGTCAGTGTTTGGCCGGGTTGGTTGCCGGCGATGCTCCGGTGGCGACCAGTGCGATGTTGTCAAAGGCTACGCTGGCACCCCAACTGGTCAGGCACAACTGCAACCCGCCGGACGCCTTGGCTGGGCGGGTGATGGTGAACGTGGGCGTTGCCGCGTAGTCCACGTACAGTTTCAGGCTGGGGCCCGAGGCCACAACTCTGTAATGATGATACTTCCCCACACTGATTCCGCCGGCAGTCTGCCCGCAGAAGGACAACTGGCCCGCACACGCCGTCAGTCCATAGCCCCCGACGCTGACTCCAAAGGCCGGTTCGTTGTTGGGCGCCCCGGTCACCTGCTTCATGTCCAGATCCAACGTGAAGTCCTGCGGAACCGTCACGTTGTCCCTGGTCAATACCGTCCCTTCATTCTGATTGTTGTTGCCCATGACAGCCTTGCAGCACCCGGCGTCGTTAGTCCACGATGAGTGCGGGCTGTTCTTGGCCGTCCACCCTGGAAGGCCCGTGCCATTGAACCGCTCGGCGATCAATGTCGATCCGCCCGGCTTGGGCATGGGCGGCGGCGGTCCTTTGGCAAACCGAAGCATGGTAGAGAGCCTGTCATAGCCGGCCTCATACGCCGCCTGAAAGGCCTTCCAGTCCGAAGCCGGATACGGCCATGGCTTGAGATTCCATGCGTGCTCGGCGAAGGCCGGCCCTACCGTCAGGAAGGGATCCATGTAATACGCGGTGGCCCAATCCCAGGAACTCAACATGCTGCCCTGGACGTACGTGTCGGCCGCGGGGGTGTTGATATAATCCGGGGTGCCGACTTCGCCTGAAAAATAGTGGTGGTGGAAGGTTTCGAATACGGTTTGTTGGGAATAGCTGACCGTGCCGCCCAGCATATACAGCGGCCGCCAGGTGATACTGACGCAATTCCAGCCGTTGTTGACGTAGGGCCTCATGCCGGGGTCATACTTGTTGGAGTAGGGAACCTGGACAATGTCCGCCTTGTACTGGTTCAGCGTGGTGTCGCCCGGGTTCATGCCGCCAAAGAACCATGACTTCGTCGCGGGACAGGCGTTTTTCACGTATCCTACCTGCAAGAGCGCTTCGGCCGCACTCATGCCGCCTTCGCCGTTGACGGGGCCCAGATGGAAACCCTTGACCTTCCCGTCGTCATACCCCTGCTTGTATATATCGATTTCCCGCCGGATGATTTCCTTCACAAAGGCATGAAACCGTTTGTCGTCATACGCCTTGAAGGGGCCCTGCCCGTCGATCTCGGCGATGAATTTGTAGACGGCCGACTGGGTATCGGGATACTGCCACTGGAGCCCGCAATTGGGAATCATATCGACGCCGTGGTTCCTGGCGTAAACCACGATCTCGGTGATGTCGCGTTTGGTGAATAGCTGATAGTCCCCGCCGGCCTTGGGTTGTGGGTCGATACACATGGCGGCCGATTGCTCGCCCGACATGTGCAGCGTGAGGGTGTTCAGTTTCAGCAGGTGCATAAGGCGAATCTCATCCTTGATGTCCTGCATGGTCCAGCCCTGCTTAACCTCGATCTGGTAGCCTCGGATGGGCTTGTCGGGCTTGTCCACGACGGTCATGTTGGCTACCTTGAAGCCCTCGTCGCCCCGGATCGCCTGGAGCAAGGTGGCCGTGCCCGGCCAGGCGCCTTTCTTGTCCTGCACTTCGATGGTGACTTTGCCGTCGACCGTCAGTCGATAGCCCTCGACGCCCGCGACGCGAGGATCGATCTTCAGCAGGATATCGCCCTTGCCGGCCGAACCGCCCGACACTACGGCCAGATCGAGTCCTTGCGTAATGTGGATGCCGGCCTTGAGTGTCTCGGCCACGTTCTGGAGCGTTGGATGCGCGTAGTAGATTGTGCTTCGGCCGGTCAGGGCCGTGTCTCCGGAACCCAGGGTCAATGACTTTACAGAAGGAATGAAATGCGGCGGCGATGGATTCGCGAAAACGGCGGTGGGGGTTTGTGCCGCAAGCAACAACGAAAGTGTCGTTACCTGTACCAGCCGCAGGTGGGCGTTTCTCATTACGATGGCCTCCGCTACCCGGGATTTCCCGGATGACCTTTCGCTGACGACCGCCGTCAGCGGTTTCCATGATTGTATCTCGCCGTCGTCGTCTCCGCCACGGGAGGCGCCCTGGGCCGATCGTACTTGCCGCGTCAACACACGGAACGGGCCTCTCTAGGGGTTTTCGGGCGGATAGGTCGCCGTGCGAAGGTGTGGGTCGAGGCCTTCTGGAAGATCGCTTCGGCTTGAGGCTTGAATTTCCGGTATCGTTCGGCCACCCGGCGTGCCATATACAGGCCCCTCAGGCAGAGGTCCTTATTCGAGTCCGCCTGGGCGACCGCGGCGGCGTCGATCAGTTCCTGCGGGCCGGCAACGGTCTTTTCGATGGCGAGTTGTTTCTCAAATATATACATAGCTCTCGCCCTGACGGAGACCACCTTGTCGGTCAGAGCCGGCTTGGCCAGGTCGAGGACTTCGCGGGTGGGGTAGGGCTCGAGGAGACTCAGCGCCCACACGCGGGTTCTCTCGCTGCTGCTGCGGCAGGGCTCGGCGAGATAGGGCACGATCTTGGCGCCGATTCGTTGGAGGCGTCGTTCGGCCTCCGAGGCAACGGCGCCCTCGGCCCGGGAAGCGATCTTCACCAGGGGCACGATGGCCTCTGTGGGCAGTGTGTCGCGGAACTCCGAGTTTCCCAGGGCCAACGCCGCGGCCTCGACGACCGCGGCGTTCTTGTCCTGGAGCGCCTTGACGAGCGTCGCCTGGGCGGTGGACGTGGCCAGCAGGCCAAGCCCGAACATGGCGTGGCACCGGGTGGCCGGGTCGGGGCTCTCGGCCGCCGTCTGGAGGGCCTTGAACACGGGGGCGTTGTTGCCCTTGAGGCACTGGATCGCCCGCCGAGCGATCACCTGGTCGGGGTTAAGACTGGCGGTCATCAGGATCGCTTCGGCCGTTCGGGTTCGGATATTGCAGACTCCCTCGATGGCGGCGTGGCGGATTTCCGCCTCGGGATCGTCTTTCACCAGATCCCCCAGGGCTTTGACGGAGGCCTCGGTAGCCCACTCCTCCCGGCCCAGTCTTCGGATCAACTGCACGCGAAATCTCTTATCCTGGCTGTCGTGCAGAGCCTTGATCAGGGATGGAACGGCGGCGGTCCCGGCCTTTTCCAGGTAGGTGTTGACCAGGTCGGAGTTCCGGTCGCTCTGGGCCAGCAGCGACACCATGCCTTCGATCACGTCCGGGGAGGTGATCCGTGCTTTGCAAAGCACCCAGCCGGCTTGCTGGCGGATCTCGGGGCTATCGTGCTTGAGCAAGGGCACGACCAAGGGGACGATGGTTTTGTTCAGGGAGCCCCGGTCCAGTTTGAGCTCCGACAGGAGCGTCTCCTGCGCCCGAACGGAGCCGGTCTTGATCTGCTCGATAATGGCGGGGGTGGCGGCCTCTCCCATGGCGCACAGCGCCCCGGCGGCCGCCCGGCGAACGGCGACGTCGGGATCGTCCAGCGACTTGGCCATCACGGGAATGCCGCCGGCGATCTTGCACCGCCCCAGAATGTCCAGCGAAATGCGCCGGGTGTATTCCCCGCCTTCCTCGGCCATCTTGACGAGTTCCGCCGCCACGGAAGGGGGCATGCCCTCGCTGCCGTTGCCAAACCACGACGCGGCGCTGTCCTGCACACGGCGGTTCTCGTCCCGCAGCGCCGCCATCAGGAGCGGCAGGTACAGGAGCGGACGATTCCGCATCTGGGCGGTCGTCAGCATCCGCGAACGAAGGTCCGGCTCCTTCTCCCGAGCGAACTCCTCGAGCACAATGGGCATGGCCTTGGCCTCGCGGGCGACGATGCCCACCAAAATCTCCAGCATCCGTTCGCGAGCGTTCCTGTCGGCCTCGCCCAGCAACGCGGCGATCGCCTGGGCGCCCGGGAGGCGCAGTTCCTCCACCACCGCGCCGATCCGGTAGGGCAATTGCGGGTTCTTCTCCAGGTAGAGTTTCACGACCGGCGCCGCGGCCGGGGCGCCGATCTGCACGAGCAGATCCTTGACGGTCTTGATCGTCTGGGCGTCGGCGGCCGTGGCCAGGGCCTTGGCCAACCCTTCGGCGAACCGGGCATCGGGCTTGCCGTAGGCGCCCAGCGCTCGGACGGCTTCGCGCCGGACGGTGGCCGAGTCGTCGGACAGGGCCGCCACCACCGCGTCAACGACGGGTTTGCCGCTGCCCGGGCCCACGCCCAGCCCCGCCAGGGCCCGCGAGCGGACATAGGGATGCGCATCCCGCGTCGCCGCCAGCAGGTCGTCGATCGGGCGCGGGGTCAGGCGGCCCATCTCCACCACGGCGTCATTGCGATCGGCCCACTCGGCCGACGCGAGTTGCTTCCGCAGCGCCCCGAGCGTTTTGGCGGGGGCTCGCGGGGCGGAGGAAAGATCCTCCACCGTCATCCCCGCCAGGTAGATCCGCGACAGCATGCCTCCGATGGAAAGCGGAAACCGCCCCTTGACCGGGTCGGGATCCGTAGCGGTGAGGGTTTCCTTCCCGTCCACGGTCACGGTGTACTTGCCGCCCCGCTTGGTGATCGTCAGAATCATCGGCTCGTCGTCGTTACCGCCCAGTTGAGGCCCCAGGCGGTTTCCCTCGGCCTGGAACACCATGAACTGATGCGTCCAGCGGAGAACCCGCCCGGCTTTATCGAGGCTCGCCCCTTCGGCCTTGTCCGAGCCTGTGCGGATGACCAACATCCGCCCCAGGGCCAACTGGCCCTCTGAAAAGATTGTCTCCCTGCCCCAGTAGAACACGACCTGCAGGTGGAGGGTGACCTTGAAGTCCTCCGGCAACGTCTTGCGCGTGGTAATGCCGTAATCCGCGCCATCGCCGTCGAATTCCACGTATTTCGGCCGCCAGGTGGCCGTTCCGTTTACGTCCCAGTCTTCCGCGCGAGGCCGGGCCTGCACGGCCACGTCCCCCCGCGCGCCCACGGCGGGCAGTTCCTTGCTGTCGACGGGCCCGGGGCGGGCCTTGGCCTTGGCGATGGCCCCGGCCAGCGGGGCCAGAATCTTTCCGGGCGCTTCCACCTGAAGGGCAAAGCCCATGTTCTCGGCCTCGCGCCGGCGAAGCGTCACCACGCCCAGGGCCTCGCCGGCGGCATTGATCAACGGCCCACCCGAGTTGCCCGGGTTGATCGCCGCGTCGGTCTGGTAATACTGCTGCCCCTCGAACTTCACCCCCGCGGCCGATACGGCCCCCTTGGTGAACGACATGGACGGGGCGTCGCCCAACCCCGCCGGGTATCCCAGCACGGCCACCTCGTCTCCCATTTTCGCCGCGGCCGCCGCCACCCGGATCGTCGGAAACGCCCCGTAGGAATCCTTGGCGGCGATCTTCAGCACGGCAAAGTCCAGCCCGGTGTCCTCGTCCCCGGCGAACACGACCTCGGCGGGGAAGTATTCCAGCTCCTTGGTATCCTTCTTGGAGGGCACTCCGACGAGGATCTTGTCGATCACGACCGATTCGTCGGGCGGCACGACGACGTGGCGGTTGGTGAACACGATGCCGTCGGCTCGCACGAGGAACCCCGAGCCCATGCCCAGCACGCGGTCTTTTCGCAGGCACTGCACGCAGACGACGGCCCGGCGGACGGCCTCGAGGGCAAACCGCCCGCCCGTGGCCGGCGCGGGCGCGGGGGCCGTGGCCTCCCCCTTCGGCTCGGGCATCGGGGCCGGCTTCGTCGCGGGCTTGCCGGCGGGCGATTCCTTCTTGCGGACGACCGAGGCAACGTCGTCGCGTTTGATGGCCTTGGCGACACCGGCCTCCGTGCGGAAGAAGATCCACGCGTCATCTTCCTTGAGGACGGTGCCCTTGAGGACCGTGCCGTCCATCATCTGTAGTTCATCGCCCGCGGCCATGCAGGCCCAGGCCGCCACCGCCATCGCCATCGCCGCCGCCGGCCCGATATGCGTTCGCTTCACGTGTCTGCCTCCCACCGTTTCGGCACGGTCGTGCCCTATGTCCGCCGCCGCCTCCTCGCCGAGGCCGCCCTGCGGGTCGGCTTTGTCCAGCCGCGAACATTATCCACATGTACCAACACGAGTTCAATGCCTGTAATCTCTCAAACCGCCCTCACCCTTGCTGGTTGGGCCGTCCTCTGGTTTCGCCCTCCGTGGCGACGCTGTAGAGCAGATATCCCCCATCCGGCATCGCCCGATACCGCAGCGGCTGGCCGGAGAAGACGTTCACAGGGGCGGCGGCCCGGTAGTCGGGGTTAGCCGGTCACTGCGAATCCAGTGTCGTTATGTCCTTCTGCCGCGCCGCGGGCGTGACCTTAAGCGATGCCAACCTCCCGTTCCGCACCGTTCCCTCCAGGATCGTGCGATCCGGCGCATGCAGTTTGAAATCGGCATCCCAGTCGCTGGGCCAGGCCGGGAGGAGGAAGATCTTTCGTCCTTCGGTCTGCATCAGCATCGACTGGACCGTTTTCATCAGGACGCCGCCGTGGTCCTGGTCTGGCGTCCAATCGGCGTTGGGCCCCCAGAAGGCAGGGAACCGGCACTCGGGATCTTTCTTTTCGGCACGCCCGACCACGTTGTCCTTCGCGTCCTGGGCCAGGCCGAGGTAGGCCATGAAGACGTCGTCCTGCCGCCAGCCGCAGTCCCCCCGGTCCCAGCGGTGCCGGAGCGCCTGGACGCCCAGATCGGCGTTGGCCTTCTCGAAGGAGACGAGGCGGAAGGGAAACACCGCGTACAACTCCGGATTCTCGGAATTCGACTTCCTGTCAAATCGTTCCGCCGGCGCCAGCATCCGCGCGCCGCCCTCCTCCCGAGTCGGCAGGTCCGGCAGCTTCTTTTGCAGCGATTCGACAAACCGACGGTCCTTTTCGGACAGCGTGCCGACGGGCAGGGCCAGCAGCCGCGCCGTCACGGCGTGGAGCCCGGCCAACTCCGGCATCGGGTTGGTGCAATCCCACCAGGTCTCGACGGCTTGGGAGGGATGCATGACGAGCTTGCCATCGGCGTTGGTCTTGTAGAAGCCGTCAAAGAAGGCAAGGACCGGGATGGCCGTCGGGATGACCCGGTCGGCAAGGAACGTATCGTCCCGAGTGTGATCGTGGCGATCCAGCATCATGAAGACCAGTTCCAGCCCGCTCACCCACTCCCACTTATGGAACCCGCTGGTCTGAAGCTTGTCCGTCCGTTCCGCGGCCCTCTGCCCCCAGCCGTAGGACTCCATGAAGACCGCGCCCCAGGGGTAGATGCACTCCGGGAAGTAGGCGCCGTCGAACCCGAAGTAGCGCTTTGTGCGATACGTGCAGACATCCAGCACCTCGCCGCCGTACATCCGGAAGAGTGGTTCCATAAGGTCGAAGTCCCCGGCGGCGCACGAGCTGGCGTACGGCAGACGGCTGTTCTGCCACCAGTAGTCCGGCCCCCACTGACGGTAGTCGGCGTCACAGGGCCTGCCCGGCCAGGGCATGACAAACAGGCTGCCGTTGAACTTGATCGGGTAGGCGCCCCGACCGGCGCAGGCGGTGATGAAACGCTGGAGGTTGTAGCCCCGTGCGACGTCATGGCCGTTGCCCGTGGCCGTGGCCGCCTCGCGATCGCGAATGTAGACGTGGCTGCGGCCCCAGAACGATTCCCACCAGGCCAGGTGCGCCTTCCGGCGCTCATGGAAATCGACGGCCTCCGTCTTCTTGACAATCTCCCGCACGCCGGCGAGCCATTGCTCCTGAGTGGCGGGATGTTTCGTGAGGACGGTGATGCTGAAACGGTGACGGGGCCCGTTGGGGCTTTCCAGATGCCGGTCGTCGACCCGCCGGGCCTCTTGGGCTCGGATCAGCGCGCCGAAGGTCCGGTGGAGCAAGGGATCTTTCCAGGGCCCTTCCGCCAAATCCTGGAATGTCATGGTCAGCTCGGGCCCGACTGACTTGACGTTGCGGTGATACCAGCCGATGCCCTCCGGCAGGTTCTCGAGGACCGTGTCGGGTTCGGTAATCGTTGGTGGCGGTTGCGGGCAGCCCTGATAGATGTCGCTGTACTCAAGGGAGGGCAGTGCCGTCTGCGCGGTTCGCCAGAGTTCGAACGAGGCGGTGGCCGTGAGCGGCTGCTTAGACTCGACCGTGACGTGGATGACCGGGTGATTGGCATCGACCCAGAGTCGGACCTCGACGGGCGCGTCCGTCGCGCCGGGAGCGGACGCGGTGACGACCATCTCCGCGCCGCGCAGTCGAAGCGCCTGGCGGAACGTGCCGCCCTCGCGGAATGGATTGGGCGAAAGCGAAACCCGCACCCGCCCGACCTTGAGAAGCCGGCTGTTGTCGTCCCAGGCGTCGGTCTTTCCGATGTAGAACTGGAGGTCGCCGTCCGCCTCCACCCAGGCGTTGAGGGCAATGTCGCCGTTGCCCAGGGGCATCGAACCGCGGGCATTCTCGCTGGGAGAATCCCAGATCACGTCATACTCGTCGAGATTCATGGTGTCAGGCGCGAACCCAGCCGCGCACACTCCTATAGTCAACAACGCCATAACCCAACCGCACGGACCCTCCCGGCACGTCAGGCGATACCGGCCGGGGGTTGATTGTGTTTCTGGAAGAGGACGCAGGGCTCGCCCCCGCGGCCGTCGGGGGCGAGAAGGTCCAGGATCGGCACGAGAGGCCCGTCGGCGTTTTCGGTCGGCGAACCCAGCAGCAGCGGGCCGGCGAAACAGCGGAAGGCCCCGGGGGCCTGCTCTGGGTGCAGCGTCGCGCGCGGGCCCCGCTCCTGCTGAAAGACGATCTCGATCACCGTGCCGGCGGCCGGACGCAGCGAGATCTCGGCGAAGGAATCGGCCACGCGGGGCTCGGTCTTTGCCCCGTTCACGCGCACCTGAAGACTGTGCCGGAGGGCCCAGGGGGGCAGGAAGAACCGGAGCGTCTTCTCCGTTTGCACGCGGCTGTCGAGAACCTCCAGTCGCACCCGGCCGCCGTGGGGGTAATCGGTCTGCTGGCGGATCGTGCAGGGCCCGTCCGGAAATCGCAGCACGGCCGTGTTGTCAGTGTAGAAAGGCAGGACGACCGTGTCGCGGTCCAGGAAGTAGGTGAATTGGATGGCCCGGGCCAGCCCTTCGCCGCCGCGCATCGAGCAGCAGAACGGCGCCTCGGTGTGTACCTTGGTCTGGCAGACTCCCGTGGCGGGCCCGACGCAGGGGCCCGTGCCGAAGCCGCCGTTGGGCAGTTGCCCGGGCAGCAGGCCGTTGAAGAGGATCAGGTGGGCGTCTTCCAGGTAGCCCGCCTTCCCCGTGACCCGCCAGAGATTCACGGCCAGGATGAACGAGTCGATGACCGCACAGGCCTCCGTCCACTCCGGCCGATTGAACCAGTTGTAGTTCTCGTACGTCTCCGTCATGGCCAGGGCGCGGTATTGCCCGTAGAGGGCCTCGGCGAAGGCGAGGTCCTCCGCCCGGCCCTGGAGCTCGTGCCAGCGGAGAATGCCGATCGTGCACGAGAGCATGGCGTGCGTCTGCGCCCCGATGCCGACCAGGTCCAGCGTGTGATAGCGGGCGATGGCGGTTTCGATCGTGGCCTTCAATCCCGGCACGGGCGCCAGCTCATACGCCCGCGTCATTCCGTCCATCGCCAGGAACAACTGCCCCACGTCGAGCGTGGACAGACGCCAATTCGCCTCGACGGCCGCCTGCGAATCCTCGCGATAACAGGCGATCGCGTCGCGGACGGGGACGAACAGGTTCTCCACCACGCGGTGCAGGGCCTCCCGGGCGGCCGGGTCCGCCGTCCACAAAACGTACTCCGCCAGGCCGCACGCATACCCGTTGTGCGCGGCCAGCACGTCCTCATTGGCGCGGGCCTCCGGCAGCTTCGGGCCCAGGTATCCGTCCTCGTTGGCCAGGGTCCCCAGGCGGGTCATAATCTCCCGCAGATTCGCCGGCGCCGGCCGATGCAGCGCCCGCGACAGCAGCGTCAGGCCGTTTATGGCCCGCCCGACGGCGTCGCCCGGAAACGGCTCGAAGTTGACCTGCGAGATGCTCTCCCACTGGAAGTAGGGTTCCTGCAGATGCCGCAGCGCCAGCTCGGCCCGGTCCTTGAGCAACCCCCCCGGCGTGAGATCTTCGAATGCGATCGGCTTCATGGGATCCTCGATTCGGATCACGGCTCCGGCCTGCCTATCGGCAGGGCCTGCGCAATCAGGGCGTTAGGCCTTTTCGAAGAACAGTCCCGGGGCCACTTTGAACCGCTCGGAAAGGCGGGCGATGATGGCCTTGCTCAGGCCCCGCTTGCCGTTGAGGACCTGGCTGGCGAGGCTGCGGCTGCCCAGCACCAGGCCGAGGTCCGCGGGCTTCATGTGGTTTTCGGCCATCAGGAACTTCAGGGCCTCCAGGGGCTTCATGTGGCCGATCCGGGCGCGAAGGTGGGCCTCCTCGTAGTCGCCCACGAACTGGGTGAGGGCTTCGAGGTACGTCCGCTCGCCCTCATCGAGGGACGCCTCGTCCCGGATGGCCAGTTTGCCCAGGAAGCCCACGGCCGCCTCGTACTGATCGGCGGTCTTGACCGCCACGAGCGGAAACTCCCGCACCAGGTCGAAGTAGCTGTCTCGGATCTTTCCTGCCTTGGTCTTCATAACCGGGCCTTCCATTTGTTCGTGGCGTATTCCTTGTGCGTCAGCACCATCATACCCGGTTCCCGCGCAGGCGGAAACGTCTTGCCGAATGCCCGACGTGGGGTACAATCGCGGGTAATCCGAACCCACCCGTTTGCGTTACCGTCTTTTGACGAGGAGAACCCGATGCGTAATCAACGAATGCCCCTGGCGGTTGTCTGCGGAGCGCTGGCCGCCGTGGTCGGGGCCGGGTTGTTGTCGTCACTGTGCCATGCAGGAGACCCCATGACCGCCCCCGCCACCCAGCCGGCCCAGCCCCTGCCGGGCTCCGTCAGCGACTACCACGGCTTCGAGATGCACACGTTCACCGCCGCCGGGCTCAAGTGCCTGGTGGTCGCCCCCAAGCAGCCGGCCGCGGGAAGGCCCTGGATCTGGCGGGCGGAATTCTTCGACCATCGCCCCGAGTTGGACCTGGCCCTGCTGGGCAAGGGCTTCCACCTGGCCTACATCGAGGTGGGCAACACCTTCGGCTGCCCCGACGCGATGGCCAAGTGGGACGAGTTCTACACCCTCCTGGTGAGCAAGCACGGGTTCAGTCCCCGGCCGGCGATGGAAGGCCTCAGCCGCGGCGGGCTGTACATCTACAACTGGGCCGCCGCCCATCCCGACCGCGTCTCGGTCCTCTACGGCGACAACCCCGTCTGCGACTTCAAGAGCTGGCCCGGGGGCAAGGGCAAGGGCCCGGGCAGCCCCGGCGACTGGGCGAAGCTCATCCAGGACTATCACTTCAAGAACGAGGCCGAGGCCATGGCCTACACCAAGAACCCCGTCGACAACCTCGCCCCCCTGGCCGCGGCGAAGGTTCCCATCATCCACCTGGCCGGCGACGCCGACGAAGTCGTCCCCTACCTGGAAAACACCGCCGTCCTCCACGAGCGTTACAAGAAGCTCGGCGGCGAGATCCAGGTGATCGTGCGGAAAGGCTTCCAGCATCACCCCCACGGCCTGGACGACCCGACGCCGATCATGGAGTTCATTCTCAAGCACACGGCGGCGCCTCGAACCCTCGGTTCTCGGCCGGAACCAAAGTAGCCGGTAGCCCGTAGCCGGTAGCCAGGGGGAAACGGGATCCACTCCCGCGGTGCGGGGGGCTTACCGATTACGGCCGGGGGGGTGTGGGCCGGTCAGAGGGGTTTGGGGAGAGCGTCCGCACGCTCTCCCACTCCGGCCGCGAAATAAAAGAAAGGCCCGAAATCCGCTGGACACATGGGCCCTGGGGTATAATAGATTTCGGATCGTCGGCGCTGCGCCGGCGGCGGGACGTTCACCATATCGCTGGTCGAAGGAGACGGGCCATGCACATCAGGGATTTTGTGGCGGCAGGGCTGGCCGTATTGGCGACGGCGGCGTCGGCGCGGGCGACGGTGACAGCCCAGGCTCTCTATCGCCTCGGCGAGGACGGGTTCTTCAACACGGGCGGTCAGTACCCCAGCTACGTATGCCCCATTGACAGCAGCGGCAACAACCGCGGCCTGCCCAACAACTGGGGCCAGAACGCCACGGACATTGCCAACTACATCCAGACGGGCGACGGGCCGGCGGCCTGGCCGACGAGCACGAAGTACTACTACTTCTCCGGCACGAACGGCTTCGGCGACCTGGCCAACCCCGTGACGGCCATCGATAACGTGGGCGTCGAGATCTGGGCACGCCGGACGAGCGCCGACGACAGCGGCGCCGAATCCGTGTTCGGCGTCGGCACGAGCAACTCGCCTTGGAACCGCGTCAACTGGGGGATCAATATCGTCTGCATCGCAAGCCAGTTCCGCGGCATGATCGGCACGGGCTTGAGCACGCAATCCCAGGTCGGCGCCCCCTATGCGGCGGCCGTGAACGAGTGGGTGCACCTGGCGGTCGTTCGCGCCGACGGCGTGACCACCTTCTACGTCAACGGCGCGGCGTCCGGCGCCTCCTCCACCGTCACCCCGGCCGGGCTTACCGACGGCGATAACGCCATGATGTCCATCGCCCCCATGGGCGGCGCCCACTACATCGGCGACCTGGACGAGGCCCGGATCTTCACCTTCGAGTCCGGCGCGTTCAGGACGTCGGACCTGGAGATCGTGACCGCCCCGGCCTGGCCCAACTACCTGGACGGCGACTTCAACAAGGATGGCGAGGTCGGCCCGGAAGACTTCGGCATCCTGAAGGACGGTTTCGGCCTGGACGGCCTGCCTTTCGGCCACCACGAGAGCTGGACGCTGGGCGACGCCAACGACGACGGCGAGATCGGCCCGGAAGACTTCGGCATGCTGAAGGACAATTTCGGGCTCGACGGCGGACCCACCGGCACGTATCCCCTGGCCAACGTGCCCGAACCGGCCACTCTCTTCACCCTCCTGGGCGGCGCCGCCGGGCTGCTGCTCAAGCGGAGGGCGAAGGCCTGACCCCAGCAACCGGGAACATGGGGAGAGCGTGCGGACGCTCTCCCCGAACCCCTCTGGCCGGCCCACACTCCCCCCCACGGAACAGGAAGGGGAACTCGCGCGCGGATCGGGCGTGGCGTTGTTCCGGCGTGTGTGGGCCGGGGATGGGGGTTCGGGGGAACCGCCGCCGTCAGTCGCCTTCGCGGTCTTGGCGGGGCGAGCCGCCCCGGCGGGGGGCGGTGGGGCCGAAGCGGTCGGCCAGGGCGTCCAGGGCTTTGTCGAGCCGCTGGCGTTTCTCGCGGTGGGGGGGAGGCAGGAGGGTCAACTGGCCGCCGGCGGTCAACTGGGAGACGCCCATGCCGATCAGGCGGAGGGGGCAGGCCTCGGCGGCCCACCAGCGATCGAATAACATTCCCGTGACCGACCACAACTCGTCCGTCACGTCAGTGGGCTCCTCCAGCGTGTGCGAACGCGTGCGGGTGACGAAGTCGCCGCTGCGGAGCTTGAGGCTCACGGTCTTGGCGCGCAGCCCCGAGCGGCGGAGGCGGCGGGCGACCTGCTCGGTCTGTCGCAGCAGGACGGCCCGCAGTTCGCGCAGGTCGGCCAGGTCAGTCGCGAAGGTGACCTCCTGGCTGATGCTCTTGGCCCGCTCGTCCATGACGACGGGGCGGGCGTCTTCCCCGCGGGCGAGCTGGAGCAGGTGAAGCCCGCTCTGGCCGAAGCGGCGTTCCATCGTCGCCTCGCCGGCCACCCGCAACTGGGCGATGGTTCGGATGCCCATGGCGGCCAGTTGGGCCTCGGCGGCCGGGCCCACCCCCCAGATCTTCCGCACGGGCAGCGGATCGAGCGTCGCCTGCACCGTCTCGGGCGTGATGACCATGAGGGCGTCGGGCTTGCGGAGGTCGCTGGCGAGCTTGGCCAGGAACTTGTTGGGGGCCACCCCCACGCTGGCGGTCAGCTTCAGCTCGCGGCGGATGGTGGCCTTGATGTTCGCGGCGATGTCGGGCGCCGGGCCGAACAGCCGCCCGCTGCCCGTGACATCGAGAAACGCCTCGTCCAGCCCCAGTGGCTCGATGGCCGGGCTGAACCGCTCGAGGATCTCCCGGACCTGCAGGCCCACCTCTTCATACCGCCCGTGCCGCGGGGGCACGAGCACCGCGTGCGGGCACAGCCGCAGGGCCTCCCCCGTCGGCATGGCCGAGTGGCAGCCGAACTTCCGGGCCTCATAGCTGGCCGTCGCGACGACCCCACGCTCCCGGGCCGAGGCGCCCACGAGAATCGCCTTGCCCGCCAACGCCGGATTGTCCAGCCGTTCGACGGCGGCGAAAAACTCGTCCATGTCCACGTGCAGAATCCATCGGGCCATGCCGGAAGGATACCCGGGCGGGGGAGGAAGGGGGAGAGAGTCCACGACCCGCCTACGGCGGGCGGATTACATGGATTCAGAAGAAACAGAAGAAGCGGGAGGTCCGTCCACGAACCTGCCTGCCGGCAGGCAGGTTACACGAATTACCCGGCGCTGCCTCGAACCTTCGGTTTTCGGCCGCAACCAAAGAAACCGGTAGCCGGGGGAAACGGGTTCCACTGCCAAAGAACGGCATTCCAAACGTCGCGCACACGGTGGCCGCTCGCGGGGGACCCGGTCCGCCGAAGGCGGATTCCCCCGGACCCCCTTCCCCGGCCCACACACGCCCAAACAACGCCACGCCCGATCCCCGCGCGACGTGTCTATCCGGTTCTTTCTTGGGGGTGTGTGGGCCGGGAAGAGGGGTTTGGCCAGAGCGTCCGCACGCTCTCCCCATGTTTCCCGTTGTTGGAGTCTGGGCCTGAAAATCTGCACGAGAATTCGCGATTCTGGACGTCAGTGGTACGAAGGGGGGAAGAGAAACGGACAAACCTTCCAGTTCTTTCCCTCAGTATTTCGTGTAATCCGCCCGCCGCTTCCCCCCCCCGGATGCCGGGAATGGTCTTGTTGACGCGAGGAAGCGAGGTCGGCAGCCCTCAGTCCCCGATCGAGGAGGGGGCGGTCGCGGGGGAGTTCTCCGCGGGCTTCGGAGTGGCCGGGGAGACCTGGAGAAGCGGGGAGGGGGCCTGTTCGCTCGTCAGGTAGAGCGTTCGGCCGTCCAGGCCGTAGCAGATCGACTCTCCCTGGGCGCGGGGGGGCATCGCGATCTTCCTGGGGGCCCGGGCGAAGGCGGCCTTCCAGTCTTCGGTCGCGGCGCGGGAGTATTCGTAGGCGTCGCCGTAGGTCAGCACGATCGCGCGGAGCCCGTCGGGGGCGACGTCCATGGCCGTCGCGGTGGGGATCGTCAGCGTGCCGACGGCCCGGGCCACGGCGTTCTTGACGAGGTTCTGACGGGGCAGGGGCAGGAGGTAGGCCTTGCAGGAATTGCCGCCGGTCTTGCTGACCAGGAGGATCTCTTTTCGCACGGGGTCGACGGCGGCGGACTCGCAGTTGCGAGGCCCGTCCTCGTAGCTGAAGTCCATTCGGATCGCCACGGGCAGGGCAGCGGGTTTGGCGGGCCTGGCCTTCACGAGCGGCTCGGCGAGGAAGTACAGCGTGCAGGACTTCCGGGCGGCGAAGTTGTCGCCCACGTCCGCGATCAGCAGGTAGTGCTGCTTGCCGAGGGAAAAGGCGGCCATGTCTTCCCAGTCGACGGCCGTCGCGCCGTGAACCGGGTACGCGCCCAGGTCCTCGCCCTTGCGATTGAAGGCAAAGAGCCTGGGCGAGTCGCCCGAGTCGTTGTGGGTCCAGAAGACGCCCTCGGCCAGACGGCTGGCGGCCAGCCCGCTGCTCTCGGTAATGGCCGGGTTCGCCAGCCGGGCGATCTCCTTACCGCCCTCGTACGCGATCGGCGCCGGAGCGGAGGCGGGCTTCGGGGCGCCCGTGGCCGTGAGAACCAGTAGAGCCCAGACCGCGGCCACGGCCCGGACGGCCCCGCGATGCGGCGATGCCTTCATGCCCGTCTCCTTATCGAGAACTCCACATACGACATGCCGCCGACACGGCGCCGACCGCCACAGCCGACACTCTTTGATTGTAACACCGCGAGGGACGAAGGAACAGTTGTCCACGGACCCTTTTCCCCTGCCCTCCAGCGAGGTACACTCAAGCCCGATGCCGGCGGCGTCGCCCGGGCGAGTTTGCCCCCGACACGCCGGGCGATGAAGGAGCCAGCCATGCCCGGACTGTGGATTCGCGTCGCGTTGGCGTTCGCCGTGCCGGCCGTGGCGGCGTCCGTACTGCTCGCAAAGGAACTGCCCATGCCCGGTGACGTGTTTAAGGTGACGGGGGGCGAGGCATTCCTCATCGCCCCCAAGCCCGCCCCCGGCCAGGCCGCCATGCCGTGGGTCTGGTACGCCCCGACCCTCCCGGGCCTGCCCGGGCCGGAAGAAAAGTGGATGATCCAGAAGTTCCTCGACGCCGGCGTCGCCCTCGCCGGCGTGGACGTGGGCGAGTCCTACGGCAGCCCCAAGGGGCGGGCGGCCTACACCGCGTTCTACGAAGAAATGACCGCCAAACGCGGCATGGCGAAAAAGCCCTGCCTCCTCGCCCGCAGCCGCGGCGGACTCATGCTCTACAACTGGGCGGCTGAACACCCCGACTGCCTCTCCGGCGTCGCGGGGATATACCCCGTGTGCGACCTGGCCAGTTGGCCCGGGCTGGCGACGGCGTGCGGAGCGTTCGACCTCTCCGAGGCCCAGCTCCACGCCCGCCTCACCGAGCACAACCCCATCGACCGCCTCGCCCCCCTGGCGAAGGCCCGCGTGCCGATCTTCCACATCCACGGCGACGGCGACACCGTCGTGCCCCTCGAGAAGAACTCCCGCGAACTGGCCAAGCGATACCGCCAGCTCGGCGGGGCCATGACGCTCCTGGTCATGCCCGGCCGGGGGCACGACATGTGGACCGGCTGGTTCCAGTGCCAGGAGCTTGTCGACTTCGCCATCGCCCGCGCGAAAGACGCCCCCCCGCACCAGCCCGAGCGGATCGCCCTCTGGGGCGGCCGCGCCCCCGTCGGCGAGGGCCAGTTCCAGCCCGGCGCCAACGCCTTCGTCACCGTCCACCGCCCGGCCAAGGCCAACGGGGCCGTCGTCGTCATCTGCCCCGGCGGCGGGTACGGCGTCCTGGTGACCGAGCCGGAGGGCCACGGCATCGCCCGTTGGCTCAACGGCCACGGCGTCATCGGCGTCGTGCTGGAGTACCGCCTGCCCGGCGGGCGCTCGGCCGTGCCGCTGCTGGACGCCCAGCGCGCCCTCCGCCTGGCACGCTCCCGGGCCGGGCAGTGGGGGGGCGACCCCGCCCGCGTCGGCATCATGGGCTTCTCGGCCGGGGGGCACCTGGCCTCCACCGCCGCCACCCACTTCGACGCCGGCGCCCCCGCCGCCGCCGACCCACTCGACCGCACGAGCTGCCGGCCCGACTTCGCCGTCCTGGTCTACCCCGTGATCTCCATGGGCCCAAAGACCCACCAGGGCTCGAAGGACAACCTGCTTGGCCCGGCCCCCAAGCCCCAGGCCGTCGATCTGTTCTCCAACGAAAAACAGGTCACCGCCCAGACCCCGCCGGCCTTCCTCGCCCACGCCAAGGACGACACCCTCGTCTCCCCCGACAACAGCCTCCTGTTCTTCCGTGCCCTCCAGGCCCACAAAGTCCCCGCCAAGTACCTCGAACTGCCCTCCGGCGGCCACGGCCTCAACGGCTACGCCGGCCCCTCCTGGGACGCCTGGCAACGCCAATCCCTCCAATGGCTGGCCTCCCTCCACCTCCTCCCCCCCTCCGACGCCCCCTGAACCCCCGCGCCGGGAAAAGGCCGTTCAGTCCACGGATTACGCGGATTGCATGGATTCAAAAGAAGCGGGAAGAAGAAGCCAGAAGCGGGAAGGTCGTCCACGAACCCGCCTGCGGCCACCTTGGGCGCGACGTATGGAATTCCGTTCTTTGGGACGGGATCTCGTTTCCCCCTGGCTATCCGCCGAAGGCGGACTAACGGCTGGTTTGGTTGCGGCCGAGAACCGAAGGTGCGAGGCCACGCCCGATAATTCGTGGACGAACTCTCTTTCCCCCTCTCCCCCGGCCGTAGGCCGCTGTCTCCTCTCTACTTTCTACTCTCTCCCTCTCTCGCGGCCGAAGGCAGCACCCTGCAGGCCCCGCCCTCGCCGCAGCAGTCCGGGAGTGTTTCCCCGGGTTCACCCCCGGCCTCGGGCTCGCCGGCAACGTCTTCGCCGCCGTCGCCGTCGCTGGCGAGAATCTTGTCGAGCGTCTTGCGGTAGTCGCGGGCCCGGTAGTTCATGAACCACCGGCGCCTCTCCTGCCCATTCACGAACAGGATCACCGTCGGCACCAGGTACACCCGGTACCGCTCCATGATCTCCTTCGACGTCAGCCTCAAGAACGGGTTGTAATGCTTATACCTCGCCACCACCACCCTTCCGGCATACTCCCTCGCCAGCTTCCTCATCACCGGCCCCAGCGCCACGCACGTCGGACAGGCCGTCTTCGAAAACATCACCAGCACCAGCCCCCTGGCCTCCAGCACCCGCCTCCGAAAACTCTTCCCGCTCCGGATACTCAAGATTCCCTTCCCCCCCGCCAGCAGCCCGCCCACAGCTCTGGCCAACCTTCCCCACCAGGTTCCGGTTTCCACACCGCGAGTCCCGGCCGCAACAGTTTCTGGGGTATCGCTCACTAAGTCACTCCTCCGCCTCGCCGCCTGGGCAAGGCATTCGCATCCCCCATGGTAGCACACCCCCCTTCTTCTTAGTGGGTGTTTTCCTTGCCTTGGCTCAACTTCCGTTTCACATACTGGAGGATGTCAGGGTCAACATGAAGAGCGTACGACTCGGGAACAAGCCTCAGCCCGATGCTCTCGTTGACCAGTCTGAACGCGGCCTTGTATGTCTTCTTGGCGTCGCTACGCAACTGCCTATGGGGGAAGGACAAGAAATGAAGGTATTTCCGCCTTATCTCCTGGATCTCGTTAAAGGCTTTTTCCGCCGTTTGGGTGACTAGCTCCAACTTCGCCAATTTCACAACTCTGGCTCGTTGACCCAGTTTTTCAAAATCAGCAACTCCCGGAACATCGGCCCCTTGCCCACGCCCGTGCCTGGCTTCAAAGAGCAGGATTGCCAGCATTTCGCCCACAAGCCCGGCCATGGCAATAGTGCTCAAGTACTGACCCAGACAATAGCAGACCTTGGCGCTCTTCAAGGGCCAGACGGTCTTTTCAAGTAACAATTTCTCAGCTGGGACGGCGATCATGTCAAGATCGCCGGTGCTTATCTCGTTGTATCGAGACACCACTTCCTGAGGGGTTATCGGGCTCCCACTCCCTCCCGCAAATGCGATCAGTCGCAGGGGATCCAGGGCTGCCGGTTTGCGAAGAAGCCTGGATTCCTCTAGCTCCGGTATTGCTAGCGGCCTGAGATACACGTCTAGCCGGGCGCCATTTCTCTTAGGTTCCACGTGCTGACCTCTGCAGTGTGTGACGGGCCTGAGAAGAGTGTATTGCATAGGGGTGGCGATTGCCAGTTAAGCAAACGGCCCGGTAAGACCTCCTGGTGAATTCAAAGGCGAATTCAGATCACCAGCGCGACAGGACGGTGCCAGAAGACCTCATCGAATTCGAATTCGGGGGAAAGCACACATATTGTCTAAGCCTTGTTCCTCGAGGATTCGTGGGGCGACTGGGGTTCAGGCGGGCGGGGGGCGTCCCGGCGGGGCCAGGACAGAAAGGGGGGCGGTGGAGCAGGAGAGCAGGAGAACTCGGAGGGAGAACCGGCCAAGACAGGGAGGGACTGGGGGATGGGGAATTCGCTTGCGGGAGCGGGAGGGGGGGGTAGGATCAGGGAGTGCACTGGCGGCGGTCGTTGGTGAGAGGTCGGTTGGCAAGGCTGGGAAGGAACCATGCGGCACGAGACCATCCAGTTGAACGGAGCGTGGCGGGTGCGGCCGGGGGAGTGGGCGGACCGCGGGCTGGAGGGGCTGGCCAGGACGGCCCGGGCAGAGGAGGGCTGGATCGAGGCGGTCGTGCCGGGGGAGATACACCTGGACCTCATGCGGGCCGGGCTTATGCCGGAGCCGACGGTCGGCAACAATGCCCCGCTGTGCCGCTGGCCCGAGACCAAGTCGTGGTGGTATCGGACGACGTTCGAGGTCGGGCCGGAGTTTCTCGGCCACGAACGCCAGTGGTTGGTGTTTGACGGGCTGGACCTGTACGCCCAGGTGTTCGTCAACGGCCAGGCGGTGGGGGAATCGGCCAACGCGTTCGTGCCGGCGGTACTGGACGTGCGGCCGTGCCTGCGGGCAGGGAGCAACGAACTCGTCGTCCGCCTGACGGCCGGGAGCGAACTGGCCGCCGACGAGACGCGGGTGGGTCAGGAGCAGCAGGCCCGGCCCAACAGCGCCGCCGGCGGGGCCGTCCCGAACCCCGCGCGCGAGGGCGACCTGTACGGCCACCGAATCTGGCCCGGGCGGAAGTGGCTGCGGAAGCCTCAGTTCAGCTACGGGTGGGACTGGGTGGACGCGTTGCCCAACATCGGCATCTGGCGTGGGGTGCGGATCGAGGGGCGCAGCGGGGCGGTGCTGGACAGCCTGCGGCTGGACACCGTGCCGCACGGCGGCGGGGTCGTGCTGGAAATGGAGGCGGTGGTCGAAAACCTTCACCCGTGGGGCGAACGAACGTGCACGCTGCACGTGGCGATTCACCCGCCCGACGGGGCGGCGGCGATTGGCCGCCGGTACGACCTGGACGCCCCGCCGGGGCGGACGACCCTTCGCGACGTCGTCGAGGTGCCCGAGGCGAAGCTCTGGTGGCCCAACGGCATGGGCGCCCAGCCGCTGTATCGGGTGGCCGCTCGGGTTGAGATGGGCGGCGAGGTCTGCGACGCGCGGGAGTTTCACGTCGGGCTGCGCACGATCGAAATCGACCGTTCGCGGCTGAGCGAGGGCAGCCGTTTCTGCTTCCGCGTCAACGGGCAGGAGGTGTTCTGCCGCGGGGGCAACATCGGCCCGCAGGATGCGATCCTGGCGCGGGTCTCGGCGGCGAAGTACGAGTCGCTGGTAGCCCATGCCGCCCGGGCGAACATGAACATGCTGCGGATCAACGGGTGCTCGATCTTCGAGGACGGGGCGTTTTACGACGCCTGCGATCGGGCGGGTATCCTGGTCTGGCAGGATTTCATGCTGACCTGCACGACGTACCCGGAGACCGACGAGCGATTCGCCCGGGCCGTCGCCGCCGAGTCCGCCGCCGCCGTCCGATTGTTGCGGCATCATCCCAGCATCGCCCTCTGGTGCGGCAACAACGAATGCACGTGGGGGTTCCGCGAGTGGTGGAACTGGAACAAATCCCTGCCGCTGGAGCTGGGGGGCGAGGGGTTCTACAACCGGGTGCTGCCTGACCTGTGCGGGCAGTTGGATCCGCGGCGGCCGTACTGGCCGGGCAGTCCGGCCGGGGGGGAATCGCCCAACAGCGAACTGTCGGGCGACTGTCACTGGTGGGCCCCGGCGTTCATGAACGCGGACGTGGGGCGGCGAATCCGCCACGAGGTGTTCGACGAATGCCGCGCGCGGTTCGTCAGCGAGTACGGCGTGATCGGGCCCTGCCATCTGGATTCGCTGGCCGAGTACCTCTCGCCCGAGCAGAGGCGGCCCGACAGCGAAGCCTGGCGCGTGCACACCAACACCTTCGAGCAGGGCACCATGCCCGCCGCGATCGGCCTGCACTACGCGGACCCGGAAACGCTGTCGGTGCCGCGGTACGTGCTGTACGGGCAGATGTTCCAGGCGATCCTTCACGGGCGGGCCATGGAGGCGCTGCGATTCCGCAAGCACGACGCGGCGGACGATTGCCAGGGCGCCCTGATCTGGTCGTACTCGGACTGCTGGGGCGAGACCGGCTGGTCGATCCTGGACTACTACCTGCGCCGCAAGGCGAGCTACTACTGGTTCGCCCGCGCCTGCCGCCCACTGAAGGTGATCGTCCGTCGGCGCGACGGCCGGTTCGTCACGCGGATCGTCAACGACACGTTCGCCCCGGCGGCCGTCACCGCCGAATGGGGCTGGTGGCGGCTGGACGGCGGCGCCCGCGATACCCAGTCGCAGGCGGTGACGGTCGGGCCCAACGGCATGCTGGAAGTGGCCTCGGCGCCGGCCGCTCCCTCCGACGCCCGCGACGCCCGCGAGTGGCTCTACGCCGCCCTGCTGCGGGATGCCGACGCGGCGCCCTTCGATCAGTCGATCTGGCCTCTGCTGCCGCACCGCCAGTTGGCGTTGGCGCCGCCGACGCTGTCCCTCCGACAACTCCCCGACGGGCGGCTGGAAATCTCCAGCCCGGTGTACTGTCACGCCGTACACGTCGAGGACCATGGCGGCGAAGTGCTCTCCGACAACTGGTTCGACCTTCTGCCGGGGGTGCCCGTCCGCGTTCGTCCGGCCGCCGGCGTCCGTCCCGCCGACATCCGCCTGGAGGCCCTCGGTCCGGCACGGGAAACGTGAGCGTTGGAGCAGGAGAGCAGTAGAGGTCGGAGGGAGAAGGGGGGGCCGGCGGCGGGAGGAAACACGGCGGGCGGGAGCGAGAAGGCTGAAAGGCGCTGCGGGCACGGGCAGGACCGGCGAAGGGGGCGGGCGGAAAAGGCTTGAAGCGGGCTGGCGGGGAGAGATACTCGGGGAGTGGAAGTCCACGAGGGTCGTGGGCGAAGGTGTCTGGGCGAGTCAGATGGAAAGGTGAATGGCGATGCCGGGGTATAAGAATGTGACTCTGTCTGCCCCGTTGCTGGCGCATTCCCAGCTCCAGTTCCGGCTGGGGCTCGTCCGGCAGCGGACACGGGCGTATCCGCTGGATTCCATGGATTTCATCATGATGGACCTGGAGCGGCCCGAGGGGCACCATCGCCATGCCTATCAGTGCGCCGGCGATCTGACCGGCCGACTGCTGGAGTTTCTGGCCCACGCCGAGGGTGTGGACGGCCGCCGCGACGAGCGCCTGCCCGTCCTCTTTGAGCGCATGCTGCGGCAACGACGGCCGTCCGGGGTGTTCGGCCGGGTCTTGGATGACCCGATGTTTCAGAAACAGGAATGTTTCGCCGCCTGCGCCCGATACTTCCCCGGTCTTATCTACTACTACGAATTATCGAACGACGTTCGCGCGCTCGATGCGGCGGTCGCCCTGGCGGATCTCACCGTCCGCTGCAAGGACATCTGGCACAAGGCCGCCAAGGAAACCGGCGGCCGGGGCATCGTGTTCTGGATCGCCGAGCCGATGGCCCTGCTGTACGGAGTGACGGGCCAGCAGGCGTATCTCGATTTTGTCGGCATGATCGCCGACGGGATCGAGATGCCCGACAGAGGCGTCCATGCTCACGGGTACATGGCGACGCTTCGCGGGCTGCAGACGGCGGGGCTGATCACGGGGGAGGCAACCTGGAACGCCAAGCCGGAGGCGGCCCGGCGGATGATCATCGAGCGGCACTACGAGATGCCCGACGGGGGCACGCCGGAGGGTTTCCCCAACAGCGGGGCCAATGAGGGCTGCTCCATCGCCGACTGGCTGATGCTGAACCTGAACTCGGCGGCGATCACGGGCGACCCGGACGGCTACGAGCGGGCGGAGCACATCCTGTGGAACGCGCTGGCCTTCAACCAGTGGAACACCGGCTGCTTCGGCCACCGCTCCACCTCGCCCAACGGCTACAGCATGCGCCGCTTCGAGGAAGCCTGGTGGTGCTGCCTGCACCACGGCGGCCTGGCGCTGGTGGAGTGTGCCCGGCATGCCGTGACCGTGCGGGACAACGCCATCCACGTCAATTTCCTCGTCCCCGGGCGATACCGGGCGGCACTGCCCGGAGGGCGTGAAGTGGAAGTCCAGATCACGACGGCGTATCCGGCTCGCGCCGAAGCGGCCATCCTGGCCACGGGCGTGCCGCAGGACGGCGCGATCCGTCTGCGGACGCCCGCGTGCGTGAAGCAGCCGGCCGTCACCGAGTCGCGAGCCAACGACCGCGTGCAGGTCACGCTCGCCGGCCGACTGGGGCACCACGTGGAATCCTGTCATGGCGGCGTGCTGCTCAAGTACGGGCCGCTCGTGCTCGCCCCGGCGATCTATTCGTGGCAGGGGGAAGGGAACGGTTGCTATACCGCGGCCGCCGGCGACGCCCACGCCCCGACCGGATACATTCCCGAGTCCATGCCGCAGGGCCTGCCCATCCTGCAACTGCCCGCCTGCGATGCTGAGGGCCTGCTGTCGCTGAGCGACCTTCCGCGGCCCGACTGGATGTACTTCGACGACGGGCCGGCCTCGCGCTGCGGGGTGGCGGGTTCGGCGGGCAACGTGGGCGTCAAGTTCCCCGACGGGAACCAGAAGACGCTGCGGTTCACCCCCCTGTGCTACAACACCTCCTGCCTGAGTCTGTTCGATACGCCCATCCTCTTCGGCGGGGCTGAACACGCGAAGAAGTAGTTTTGCAAAGGAAGTATGCCCAAAATGAAAATCGCGAGCACAACGTTCTACGTGGCGCCCGAAGGCGTGGACACCAACCCCGGTGACGCCTCGAGGCCGTTTCGGTCGGTGGAGAGGGCCCGGGATGCCATACGGGAACTGCGCGGCGGCGGGGGCCTTGACGAAGATGTCAGGGTGATCCTGAGGCCGGGGGTGTATTTCCAGGCTGACTCGCTGCGGTTTGACGAGCGGGACGGCGGGGCCGACGGGCACAGCGTGGTGTACGCGGGCGAGCCGGGCGGGAAGTCTATCGCGCGAAGGTCGAGCCCGGCCGGCGGTTCTTCCGGCTGTTCGAGAACGGGCGGCCCCTGGTGATGGCTCGCTATCCCGAGAAGGGCAGCGGGTATCGCGGCGGCATGACGCGGGTGGGCGACGACCGCATCCGCGTGCCGGACGCCTGGCGCGAGTACGACCTCGCTCACGCCCAGGTGTACGCGATGGACGCGTCGGACTGGTTCTCGCAGATCCACGAGGTGCTTGGCTTCGATCGCGAGTCGGCGGAGATCACCATCACCCCGGCCAGCAACAACTGGTCGCCCATGTTCAAGGGCATCAACGACCGCTTCTACATCCAGGGCGTGTTGGAACTGCTGGATGGGCCCGGGCAGTGGTGTCTCAAGCCCGACGAGGGCTACGTCTACTGCCGGCCGCGGTGCGAACCGATCGAGGAGCAACTCATCGTCGCCCCGACGGTCGAGCGGGTGATCGACATCCACGGCACCGGCCCGGACAGGCCCGTCACGAACCTGCGGTTCGAGAACATCGCGTTCATCGGTTCGGACTTTTGCGGCAGTTGGCGGATCTTCAGTTACGCCCTCAAGGAACGGGACAACACCATGCCCGAGCCCCTGCGCCACGGCCTGATCACCATGGAGAACGCCCGCGGGGTCGACGTGCGGTTCTGCGAGATCCGCGGGGCCGGGCACAGCGCGGTGTACCTCAACCATTCCGTCCAGGACTGCACGGTATACGGCTGCCGGATCGAGGACGCCGGTTTCGCCGGCGTGTACCTTAACGGATGGGCGCCCGGCGAGGGCCCGTTCAACAGTGCGGCCGAGTCCGACGTGAACCGCCGGAACCGGATTTCCAACAACTATATCTCCGACTGCGGGCAGTTCGTCGGCCACGGGTGCGGCATCCAGATGTTCCAGAGCGGCGAGAACGAGATCACCCACAACGTCATTCGCCGCATGCCGCGGTACGGCATCTCCGGCAAAGGCGGCACGGTCGCGCTCGGGGCCTACGGCGACACGGCGGCCACGGAGTTCGACTACCTCCACACCCGCCGCAACGTGATCCGGTACAACGACGTCGCCAACGTCTGCCGCGACAGCCACGACTACGGAGCGATCGAGCTGTGGCTGGTCGGCAACGGCAACATCTGGGAGAACAACGCCGTCCACGACTGCAATCCGTGCGTCTTCTGGGATGGGTTCGCGCGGGCCTTCATGCCCGACGGGCACACGGGGTTCCTGTCCGTCAGGAACAACGTCGTGTACGAGTGCAAGGGCGGCGAGAACTCCTCGGCCGTGCTGATGACCAACGAGTGTCAGGCGGTGGAGAACAACATCTTCGCGGACAACGACTTTTTCGCGCCCTTCGACGTATGGGACTACGGCGACAACGTGCATGACATGACCGCGGCCGGCAACATCCTCGCCAACCGCTGCCGGGCGCTGTTCCGGTTCAACGTGAAGAATCCGCCCGCGATCTTCGCCCGGGTGGGCCCGAACCTGATCTTCCCCGCCCCGGCCGAGCCGTACTGGCCCGCGGCACTCCGCCAGACGTGTGACGAACACGATTGGTGCAAGGGCGACGTCCACGCCGACCCGATGTTCGACACCAAGAGGCCCGAACATGACCGGCACTTCACCGACTACCGCCTGAAACCGGATTCGCCGGCGCTGAAGATGGGCTTTCGGCCGCTCGATCTCGATAAGATCGGCCTGAAGGACGACTTCCCCTTCGACCGCGAACGTTTCGGCCGCCGGCAGGCATCGGAGAAGATCCAAGCCGAGGATTACGACCGGATGCGGAGCCTCCGTGTCCACGGAAACACCGGGATATACCAGATGCAGTGCGGCGCTTGGGTGCGGTACGACAACATCGACTTCGGCGGTGGCGGGTTCAATCGCTGTCGGGTGCAATGGTGCCCTGATCCTGCATCGCCGGCGGACCAGCCGCGACAGGGGATCGTGGAGTTCCGCCTCGGCTCGCCCTCCGGAGAGGCCATCGGCGTCCTGCCCGCCGACCAGGACGCCTGCGCCGTCCGCGATGTCCG